>CALZRA010000198.1 GCA_945828345.1 uncultured Bacteroidales bacterium | reverse complement strand
GCAGGAACTAACGCAAAAAACGGTCAACCAAAATCAGGAAAAGTCAAGCTGAACCATCCTGAAGGGTTTAAAACCCAAACCCTTCAGCCACTTTTCTATTGAGAATCAATGACAATGAAGGGTTGGCTGAAGGGTTGAAGGATTTTTCAGAGAGTAAATATGCGTATATAGGGATGTGCTGGAATTAAAATGGAAAGAATCCGGTGCCACACCGGACTCTTTCCATTTGAAGAGATAACAATCAATCAGTTCCTCCTACTTCATAGAGGAGGCACTCCTTAATTATATAGGTACACGCTGTACTGCTTGACGCTGTGCGGCGCGCCGGCTTCGGCACGCGGCAGGTATTCCAAGCCCGTCAGGGTCTGCTCGCTGCCCAGGTCGATGACTAACAGGTGAGGCAAGGCATCGCCGTCGGCCGACTGCCAGTAGGTGCTCTCCTGAAGGTCGAAGACCTTGTCGACGGTGCGCGTGCCTGTCTGGCTGTCGGTATAGTAGGCCTTCCAGGGATTGCGGTCGATGCGTTCACCATGGGCATTCAGGGCATAGATTTCGGCAATGGCCGAAACGGTGGAGGCATCAAAGCCGGCCTCGCAGCGAATGGCCAAGTAGCGGCCCTTGGCCGAAGCGGCAAAGCGGGCGGTCTGCCAACCGTTTCCGGCCTTGAACGTGCCGCTATGGGCGGGCTTCATACCATTGAGTTTGGGACAGCGGGCTGCATCGGTGATGTCGTCGGCAGCTTCGAGGTTGAGCTTGTTCCATTCAGGCTTGTCGGCTCCGAAGACCGTAGGCTCGCCCTTCGGGCCAATCACGTCGAGCACGATAAGCTCGTTCACACCCTTCTTGAGCCAGCAACCGGGCACGTAGAGCGTCTGCTGCGGGCCGATGCTCCAGAAGCGGCCCAGGGCATGGCCGTTGAGGTAGACGAGTCCCTTGCCGAAAGCTTCGGTGTTGAGGAAGGTGTCACCCGTGCGCTTGAGGTTGAAGGTGGCGCGGTAGTAGCCGGCCCGGCTGCCCGGCGTGGGCTGTGAAGTGCGCTTGAAGGCGGCGCAAGCGTTCTCGTAGGTGTCGGGCAGCAGCTCCATTTTCCATTCGAGCGGCTCGAAGTTGCTGCGCACGCCGGCGTGGGTCAGCTCGATGCGCGGCTGGCCTACGATGCCCTTGTAGTCGTAGATGCCGCCGCCGAAGTTGATGCGGCCCATGCCTTCGACCACCATTTTCAGCTCTGTGCCCTCGGCGCAGGCGGGCAGGGTCAGGGTGTTCTGGCTCATGGCGCGGTTGATGACACCCACGCGCTTGCCGTTCATGAACACTACGGCGTAGTCGTGTACGTCGGCGTGGAGCGTGGCGGCAGCAGCCAGGGCGGGCAGTTGGGTGGTGTAGACCACGGTACCGAAGCCCATGTCGAGCTGTTCGAAGGTCTTCAGCGCGCCGGTTTCGGTGCGCTCCGTGCCGCTGAGCAACGGGGCATATTCGCTGAGCGTGATTTCGGGCAGCGTGATGAGCGGTGCGGGCGGTGCGGGCACAGCAGGGAGCTTCTTGCCGTCGGCATACTTTTCGAGCAACTGGCGGAGTTCGAAGTACTTCGGCGTAGTGTGTCCGTACTCGTTGATGGGGGCATCGTAGTCGTAGGAGGTCACGTCGGGCACAATCCAAGGGCTGTTGCCGCCGGCCCAGTGGCCGAAGGAGGTGCCGCCGTGGGTCATGTAGAGGGAGAAGGAGATGCCGCGCGAGAGCATCTGGTCGATACCGTCGACCATATCCTTGGCCGCACGTGTCTCGTGGGCCGAACCCCATTTGTCGAACCAGCCGCTCCAGTACTCCGAGCACATTTTGGGTGCATCGGGGCGCACCTCGTTCAGGCGGCGGAACTGTTCTTCGATATTGGCTCCTGTGCCGAAGTTCATGGTCCACACGAGGTCATCGAGGGCATTGCGCTCGAAGGTGCTGGCCCAGTCACACTGGAAGAGCACGGCCTTGTCGTAGCCCACCTCACGCAACAGGTCGCGCACGGCAGCGATGTAGGGTTTGTCCTGGCCGTAAGCTCCAAACTCGTTTTCGACCTGTACCATGAGGATAGGGCCGCCCTTGTCGATGGTGAGCGGTGCGAGGTGTTTGGCCACTTCGGTCTCGAAAATCCTGACGCGCTCCATGTAGTAGGGGTCGAGCGAACGGAGCTTCACGTCCTTCTGCTTGAGCAGCCACCAGGGGAGGCCGCCCATTTCCCACTCGGCACACACATAGGGACCGGGGCGCACAATGACCCACATGCCGTGCTTCTGTGCCAGACGGCAGAACTCGGCCACGTCGTTGTTGCCCGTGAAGTCGAACTCACCGGGCTGCTGTTCGTGGATGTTCCAGAACACGTAGAGGCAGATGGTGTTCATGCCCAGTGCCTTGCACATCTTGATGCGGTGTTCCCAGTAGGCGCGGGGAATGCGCGGATAGTGCAGCTCGGCTGCCTTCACCACAAAGGGTTTCCCGTCGAGCAGGAATGTGCCCTTGCCCACCTCGAAGGTGTGGGTCTTCCTGTCGGCCGCCTGCGCGCTGCCCAAGGAGCAGCAAAGCATGAGCAGGAAGGCCCAAATGAAATTTTTCATACGAAAATTATTTGTGCCGTTGTTGGTTATAACGGCTGCTTTTACTT
>CALZRA010000197.1 GCA_945828345.1 uncultured Bacteroidales bacterium | reverse complement strand
TCGTTCTACCCAGGGCGTTGCCCTGGGCTATGCGCTCGTTGCCCCTTCTTTAAGTGCCTTGACCCCTTGTTAGCTATCTGCAACTACTGCGAAACTTTAAAACCTAATTTATAGAACACCCCTATAATAAAAGCCGAGATAGGAGGCAACGGTGCACTGGGAGGGCGGGCAAAAGCCCGCTTATGGAAGAACGTAGCCAATACGTAGCCAATCTTCTTTAAAAATTATGGGTTTTCGCAGCAAGATAGAGCGAATTGGAAAAGAAATATTTAACTTTGCCCACTCAAAAGATGCACCGCGCCAACCAGGCCCATGCCTTCGGTGCGCCGCATGAAAAATCATCTTCATAGCATGCTGACAGAAAAAATCGAATCGTTACTTGGCGAAGTGGCCAGCCTTCAGGCTGCCGATGAGAAAGAGCTGGAGAACCTCCGCCTCAAATATTTGAGCAAAAAAGGTATTGTCAACGAACTGATGGGCGAGTTCCGCAACGTGGCACCCGAGCAGAAACGCGAAATTGGCATGAAGCTCAACACCCTGAAAACCGCCCTGCAGGACAAGTTCAACGAACTGAAACAGGCCGTCGCCGTGAAAGAAGACGACCACGCCTCGCTCGACCTCACACGCACGCCCTACCCCACACCACTGGGCACACGCCACCCGCTCTCCATTGTAAAGAACGAAATCATCGACATCTTCTCGCGACTGGGATTCAGCATGGCCGACGGCCCCGAAGTGGAAGACGACTGGCACGTGTTCTCCTCCATGAACTTTGCCGAAGACCATCCGGCACGCGACATGCAGGACACGTTCTTCGTCGAACAGCATCCCGACATCGTGCTGCGCACACACACCAGCTCGGTACAGAGCCGGGTAATGGAACACGCAGAGCCTCCCATCCGGGTCATCTGTCCGGGACGCGTATACCGCAACGAAGCCATTTCGGCCCGCGCACACTGCTTCTTCCATCAGGTCGAAGGACTCTACATCGACAAGGACGTCAGCTTCACCGACCTGAAACAGGTGTTGCTCACTTTCGCCCGCGAAATGTTCGGTGCCGACACCAAGATCCGGCTGCGCCCCTCTTACTTCCCCTTCACCGAACCCAGTGCCGAGATGGACATCTCTTGCAACATCTGCGGCGGCAAGGGCTGCTCCTTCTGCAAGCACACAGGATGGGTCGAAATCCTGGGCTGCGGCATGGTAGACCCCAACGTGCTCGATGCCAACGGCATTGACAGCACAATCTACAAGGGCTATGCCTTCGGCATGGGCGTGGAACGCATCACCAACCTGAAGTATCAGGTGAAGGACCTGCGCCTCTTCTCAGAGAATGACGTGCGCTTCCTCGATGAGTTCATGGCCGCCAACTGATTGTGCCACCACGAAGCTACTCTAACTCTGCCCGCCACGCAGCTATCCTGCTTGCCAGCGGGCACTTTCGCAATACCTGCAACAATGAACAGAGAAAATCCTTTCAGGGGATTGGGCATCGCCCTTGTCACTCCCTTCCACCCAGACGGCAGCATAGATTTTGATGCGCTGGAGAAACTGGTCGTCTACCAAATCGAAAATGGTGCCGACTTTCTCTGCGTGCTCGGCACCACAGCCGAAACGCCGTGCCTGAACGACGATGACAAACTGGCTGTGATCGAAACGGTGAAGCGCGTAAATGCAGGCAGACTCCCGCTGCTGCTGGGAGCCGGCAGCAACAACACGGCACAAGTGGTGGATTTCCTCAAGCACTTTGACTTCGACGGAATCCAAGGTGTACTGGTGGTCACTCCTTATTATAACAAGCCTTCGCAAGAAGGACTCTACCAGCACTTCAAGACCGTAGCCGATGCCAGCCCCGTGCCTGTTGTGCTCTATAACGTACCGGGACGCACCGGTGTGAACCTGCTGGCCGAAACCACCCTGCGCATAGCCCGCGACTGCAAGCAGGTGGTTGCCATCAAGGAGGCATCGGGAAACATTGCACAGATCGAGGACATCGTTGACAACGCTCCCGAAGGCTTCGAGGTGCTGAGCGGCGATGACGGCATCACTTTCGAACTGATAGCACTGGGTGCCCAAGGAGTCATCTCGGTGGTGGGCAACGCCTATCCCGCCTTGTTCGGCAAACTGGTACATGGGGCGATGCAAGGCAACTTCAACGAGGCCCTGCACGCTCACCGCAAGCTGAGCCGGGTGTACAAGCTGATGACCGTCGACGGCAACCCGTCGGGCATCAAGGCACTGCTGGCCGTACAGCAGCGCATGGCCAACGTGCTGCGCCTGCCTTTGGTGCCGGCCCGCCCCGACACCTATCAGGCGCTTGCCGCACTGAACCAGGAGCTTGAGCAGCTTTAGTCCGCTCATTCCACCCATTGCCCTCCCCCAGACAGTCAGTCTCTTTTTGAGTTTGATATATCTGAAACGGCCTAAGAAGGGCTCAAGCCGAAATCCCGGTGCATTTATAAAAATCGAGAGGATAAAGTGTTAAGGGGTGTTCTATAAATTAGGTTTTAAAGTTTCGCAGTAGCTGCAGATAGTTAACAAGGGGTCAAGGCACGCCCCAAAGGGGCAACGAGCGCATAGCCCAGGGCATCGCCCTGGGGTGGAATGAAGCGATGAAGTGCGCCCTGAAAGGGCAAAAGCGTTAGGAGACAA
>CALZRA010000196.1 GCA_945828345.1 uncultured Bacteroidales bacterium | reverse complement strand
GCGCGCTCGGGACTTTCACCCATTAGATTATGCCCATGTCGGGCGAACAAAAAGAGCTGTGTCATATAGACACAGCTCGTGGAGAAGAGCCCTGCGCGAAGCGGGGAAGAAAAAAAAGCGCAGGGCTCGGGGGAAGGGGAAGTTGTTCCACACCGATTCGAACGATGACTGAGAGAACCAAAAACTCTAGTGCTACCATTACACCATGGAACAATCCATCTGACTGTGCAAGTCGTTCCCGATTTGCGTGGCAAAAGTAGAAAGGATATTTGAAACGGCCAAACAATCTGCGGGAAAACTTTTAACGCCGCCCGCCGTGTGCTCCTGTGCCGTTTGCCTTACGCTTCATACCGTCCCGGCTTACTTGCCCTCCTTCAGATAGAGGAGCGCACGCTTGTAGATGTCGTTGCGCTCGTTGAACAGCCGGAAGTATTCGTTGCGCTCCCACAGGTCGTAGGCGATAGTGGCCTTCAGGGTGAAGCGCAGGTCGTCGAGCGTTTCCTGAAGTTCCTTGTCATCCTTCGGCTCCACCTTTTTGCGCTTGGCCTCGGCAATGATGGAGTCGGTGAGCGAGGCGGGCACTTCGTAGCGGGCAGCATAGTCGTCGAAGGTAGCATACTCCTTCTTCAGCTCCTTGCGGTGCTCGTCGACATAGCGCAGGGTGTACTCGTTAATCAGGTTGTAACGGCGCAGCCCGCGATACAAGGGCGTGTAGGTGGTGGTGTCGATAGGCACAAAGATGTCGGGCATGATGCCTCCGCCACCATAGACGGTGCGGTTGCGCACCAGGGTCTTGTAGACCTTGGTCGAATCGAGGTGAATGCTGTCGAGGCAGGTCAGCTCGCCATGCGTGTAGCGGTCTACAAGGTCGCGGTTGTACTCTTCCTTTTCGCCTTTCACGTAGGGCTTCTGTATGCAGCGGCCCGAGGGGGTATAGTAGTGCGACACGGTGAGGCGTATCATCGAGCCGTCGGGCAGGTCGATCGGACGCTGCACCAGTCCCTTGCCAAAGGTGCGGCGGCCGATGATGATGCCGCGGTCGTGGTCCTGTACGGCACCGCTCACGATTTCGGCGGCCGATGCGGTGAACTCATCCACCAGTATGACCACGCGTCCCTTCTTGGTCATCAGGCCGCCCGCATCGGCGCGCAACACCTGACGGGGTGCGACGCGTCCTTCGGTGTAGACGACCATACTGCCTTCGGGCAGGAACTCGCTGGCTACCTCCTGTGCGGCGTTGAGGTAGCCGCCGCCGTTGATGGAAAGGTCGAAGATGAGGTCCTTCATACCCTGTTGCTGGAGGAGCTTGATCTTGTCATGCACTTCGCGGCCCGAAGTGGCCCCGAAGCTGTCCAAGTGGATGTAGCCGGTTGTGGCATCGACCATATAGGCGGCATCGACGGTGTAGACAGGAATCTTGTCGCGTTCCACCCTGAAGCGGAGCACCTCGGGCACGCCCCGGCGCACCACTTCGAGGTTGGCTATCGTGCCTTTAGGGCCACGCAGGTTCTGCATGATGCTGTCGCGCTCCATCTTGACTCCGGCAATGGTGATGCCGTTGACGGCTATGATGCGGTCACCGGCCAGCACGCCAGCCCTCTCGCACGGGCCTTTGCTGATGACTTGCAGCACGATGAGAGTGTCCTTGACCATGTTGAAGCTCACGCCGATGCCCTCGAAGTTGCCCGTGAGGGGCTCGTTGAGCTTTTGGGTTTCCTTGGCATTGGTGTATGAGGAGTGGGGGTCGAGCTTGCTGAGTATGCCCTCGATAGCGTCTTCGACGAGTTTCTGCTGGTCGACCGAGTCCACGTAGAGGCTGGCAATGGCCAACTGGGCCATCTGCAGCTTCTTGACCTGTTCGATGTCGATGTCGTTGTAGGGGTTCTGTGCATGCAGCTGCACGCCAAGCAGGCCGAGCAGCAGCGCGATAAATATGCGTCTCATGAATGAATGGAATAGGATGATGTTATATATATAATAAGGAGTGGTGCGCCGCTTCGGGGACGCACCGGATGATGACGGAAGGTCAGGGCTGCGGCTGGGGCACGAAGTCGGACACGTCCTTGCCGAAGGCGATCAGCTCGCGCACGACGCTCGACGAGATGTGGGCATACTGTGCCTCGGTGAAGAGGAGTACGGTCTCGACTCCGCCCAAACGGCTGTTCATGGCGGCAATGTCGCGCTCGTACTCAAAGTCCTTGACCGAACGCAGGCCACGCAGGATGAAGCCGGCCTGCTCGCGGTGGGCCAGGTCGATAGTCAGGTCGTTGTAGGCCACGACACGTATGCGCGGCTCGTTGTGATAGAGTGCGGCAATGCGGGCCACGCGCTGCTCGGGGGTGTAGAGCGAACGCTTGTTGTCATTGATGCCCACACCTATCACGATGCGGTCGAACAGGGGCAGGCCTCGGGCCACGATGCTGGCATGGCCTACGGTGAAGGGGTCGAACGACCCGGGGAATATGGCTGTCTTCATATTATAGCATGTTGGGTGGGTTATGGGGTTATGAGGTGTTCTATAAATTAGGTTTTAAAGTTTCGCAGTAGTTGCAGATAGTTAACAAGGGGTCAAGGCACGCCCCGAAGGGGCAAAGATTGTGCAAGTGAGCGCAAAGCCAAGCTTGCTTGAGCTATGCCGAACGCAGCCAATCTTATGTAACGAGCGCAT
>CALZRA010000195.1 GCA_945828345.1 uncultured Bacteroidales bacterium | reverse complement strand
CCCGCCGACCACCGTTCCCTGCTGTTCAGCAGCAGGGCCAGCCGCCCCATCGACAGGAAGCTCCGTCCCGCCGACCACCGTTCCCTGCTGTTCAGCAGCAGGGCCAGCCGCCTCATCGCTGCAAACGCGGCGAGCCCCAGCAGTAACAGCGCGCCAACCGATAGAGCCGGACACTTTGCAAAAAGCATTTAATCCACCACTTTTCCTTTCATAAAGATATTTTTCTGCGGAAAAATAAAAATTTCGCTCAATTTGATACCGTTTTATTATTCTTTTGTTATACCTTTGCCGCGTCAAAGGAAAAATCCTCCGACGCTAACAAACTAGATTTATGCGCAAGACCATTCAGTTCACCAAGATGCACGGTGCAGGAAACGATTACATCTACGTCAACACCCTGCAATTCCCCATAGCCAACCCCGAACATTGGGCCAAAGTGTGGAGCGACCGCCACAAAGGCATTGGCGGCGACGGCTTGGTGCTCATCACCGCAGGCAGCGGCGATGCTGACTTCGGTATGCGCATCTTCAACAACGACGGCTCTGAAGCCCGCATGTGTGGCAACGCCTCGCGCTGTATCGGCAAGTATCTGTATGAAAAAGGACTGACCTGCCAAAACGAAGTCAGGCTTTCTACCCGCTCGGGCGTGAAGGTGCTGAAACTGCACGTTGACAGCGCGGGCTGCGTGCCGACAGTGACCGTCAACATGGACGTGCCCCAGCTCACCGTGCCCTCGCAGTTAGCCCTGGGCGGCGGTGCCATGACGGAAGGTCCCGTACAGGCTACCGATGGCCGCACCTGGACAGGCACATTCGTGTCGATGGGCAATCCGCACTTCGTGGTGTTTGTCGATGATGTCGAAAGCCTCGACATAGCAGCTGCCGGTCCCACGCTGGAGTTTAGCGCAGCCTTCCCCGAACGGTGCAACATCGAGTTTGCCACACTGCGCGCCGACGGCAGCATCAGAATGCGCGTATGGGAACGCGGTTCTGGCATCACCATGGCCTGCGGCACCGGTGCCTGCGCCACTGCTGTGGCAGCCGCCCTGACGCACCGCGCCCTGCGAAGCAGTATGGTGGTCATGGACGGCGGTGCGCTTCACATTGAATGGAGCGAAGCCGATGGTTGTGTCTACATGACCGGCGAAGCCACCCACGTGTTTGACGGCACGCTCACTTACGACGAAAAAGAATAGGAACTTGCAATGCAGTCTGCCCCGCGGCAGGCTGCATTTTCGTTTTCCTCACAAACCTACCCCAACAAGATCATAGATTATGGCAACTGTCAACGAAAACTTTCTGAAACTGCAATCCAACTATCTGTTTGCCGACATCGCCCGCAAGGTCTCCGCCTACAAAGCCGAACACCCCGACGCTCCTATCATACGTCTGGGCATCGGCGATGTGACCCGGCCGTTACCCCCGGCCGTCATCCAGGCCCTCCATCAGGCCACTGAAGAGATGGCCCATGCCGATACCTTCAGGGGTTACGGCCCGGAACATGGCTACGAGTTCCTGCGTCAGGCCATTGTCGAAGGTGACTTTGCCCCGCGCGGCGTACAGCTCGACACCGACGAGATATTTGTGAACGACGGTGCCAAGAGTGATACGGGCAACTTCGGAGACATTCTGGGCGGCGACAACACCATCTGCGTCACCGACCCCATCTATCCCGTCTACATCGACTCGAACGTCATGGCGGGACGCGCCGGCAACTTCGACGGACAGGGCTGGAGCCGTATTACCTACTGCCCCTGCACGGCCGAAAACGATTTTGTGCCCGAATTGCCCGCCCATCCCACCGATATGATATATCTTTGCTACCCAAACAACCCCACAGGCACGACACTGAGCCGCGCCGAGCTCGAAAAATGGGTGGCCTATGCCTTACAGCACCACAGCATCCTGCTTTACGATGCGGCCTACGAAGCCTATATCACCCGTCCTGAAATACCTCATTCTATCTATGAGATTCCCGGGGCCAAGCAGTGTGCCGTGGAGTTTCATTCCTACTCCAAGACAGCTGGCTTCACGGGCCTCCGCTGCGGCTACACCGTAGTGCCCAAGCAGTTGGTGGTGCGCACCGCTTCGGGCGAGGAGGTGCAGCTGAACCGGCTGTGGAATCGCCGCCAATGTACGAAGTTCAACGGAACAGCCTACATCGTGCAGCGGGCGGCAGCAGCCATCTACACCGAAGAGGGCCGCAGCCAGGTGCGTGAGACTATCGGCTATTACATGGAAAACGCGCGTCTCATGCGCGAGGCACTGACTGCCGCCGGCCTGCAAGTGTATGGCGGGGTCGATGCACCCTATCTCTGGGTACGCACGCCGGACGGTCTGGGCAGCTGGGAATTCTTCGAAAAGCTGCTCACCGAAATCCATGTAGTGAGCACGCCGGGCGTAGGCTTCGGCCCGGCAGGCGAAGGCTACATCCGCCTCACCGCCTTCGGCGAACGCGCCGACTGCATCGAGGCCATGCGCCGACTGGGCCAGGGACTGTTCTGAACCTAACCGGCGCACCGCCCCACCCCGCCCTGCGGCGGACCACCACACGACATTACAAATCATCAAACTTATATTTCCATGAGTTCTCTTCGTTTTAAAGTTGTCGAGGAAGCCTTCAAGAAGCGTCCCCTCGAAGTCGCCGCTCCCGCCGAGCGCCCGTCGGACTACTTTGCCAAGTACGTCTTCAACCAGGAAAAGATGTTC
>CALZRA010000194.1 GCA_945828345.1 uncultured Bacteroidales bacterium | reverse complement strand
AGGAAGAGGTTGAAAAGAGCCTCCACCTCGTTGAAGAACTGATGAACAGCAAGTTCGGCGATGTGGAGAACCCGCTGCTTCTCTCTGTACGTTCGGGTGCCCGCGCCTCCATGCCCGGTATGATGGACACCATCCTCAACCTGGGCTTGAACGACGAGGTTGTTGAAGGCTTGGCTCGCAAGACGGGCAACCCCCGCTTTGCCTACGATGCTTACCGCCGCTTTGTGCAGATGTACGGCGACGTAGTGCTCGGCATGAAGCCCGTCAACAAGGACGATGTTGACCCCTTCGAAGCCATCATCGAAGAGGTGAAGAAACAAAAGGGAGTGAAGCTCGACAACGAACTCGAAGTCGAAGACCTGAAGGAACTCGTTGTACGCTTCAAGAAGGCCATCGTCGAACAGACCAAGAAGGAATTCCCCACCGACCCCATGGAACAGCTCTGGGGTGCTATCTGTGCCGTGTTCGACTCTTGGATGAACGAACGCGCCATCCTCTACCGCAAGATGGAAGGCATCCCCGCCGAATGGGGTACCGCCGTTACGGTAATGGCCATGGTGTTCGGCAACATGGGCAACACCTCAGCAACCGGCGTATGCTTCAGCCGCGACGCTGCTACGGGCGAAGACCTCTTCAACGGCGAATGGCTCGTTAACGCACAGGGCGAAGACGTGGTAGCCGGTATCCGCACCCCGCAGCAGATTACGCTCGAAGGCTCTCGCCGCTGGGCTGAACTGCAGGGCATCACCGAAGAGGAGCGCAAGGCCAACTTCCCCTCCATGGAAGAGGCTATGCCCGAGATCTACCGTCAGCTCGATGCCATCCAGACCAAGCTCGAAGAGCACTATCACGACATGCAGGACATGGAGTTCACCGTTCAGGAAGGCAAACTCTGGTTCCTCCAGACCCGCAACGGCAAGCGTACCGGTGCTGCCATGGTAAAGATTGCCATGGACCTGCTCCGTCAAGGCATGATCGACGAAAAGACTGCCATCGAACGCTGCGAGCCGCAGAAGCTCGACGAACTGCTCCACCCCGTGTTCAGCAAGGAAGCCCTGGCCAAGGCCAAGGAACTCACCCGCGGACTTCCCGCCAGCCCCGGTGCTGCCTGCGGACAGATTGTATTCTTCGCTGAAGACGCTGCCAAGTGGCACGAAGACGGCCACAAGGTAGTCATGGTCCGCATCGAAACTTCACCCGAAGACCTCGCCGGTATGGCAGTGGCCGAAGGTATCCTCACCGCACGTGGCGGTATGACCTCTCACGCTGCCGTAGTTGCCCGCGGTATGGGCAAGTGCTGCGTCAGCGGCGCCGGTGCCATTAACGTAGACTACAAGAACCGTACGGTTGAAATCGACGGCGAAGTGCTCCACGAAGGTGACTACATCTCTATCAACGGTACCAACGGACGTGTATACAAGGGCGAAATCAAGACACAGGCTGCCGAACTCTCCGGTGACTTTGCCGCACTGATGGACCTCTGTGCCAAGTACACTCGTCTGCAAGTTCGCACCAATGCCGACACACCCCACGATGCACAGGTAGCCCGCAGCTTCGGTGCAGTAGGTATCGGCCTCTGCCGCACGGAACACATGTTCTTCGACAATGAGAAGATTGTGGCCATGCGCGAAATGATTCTGGCCGAAGACGTTGAAGGCCGCAAGAAGGCACTGGCCAAGCTCCTGCCCTACCAGAAGGAAGACTTCAAGGGCATCTTCCGTGCCATGGACGGCTATCCTGTCAACGTACGTCTGCTCGATCCTCCTCTCCACGAGTTCGTTCCCCACGATGTAAAGGGTCAGGAAGAAATGGCCAAGGCCATGGGCGTAACCGTTGAATACATCCGCCAGCGCGTAGAAAGCCTCTGCGAACACAACCCGATGCTCGGCCACCGTGGCTGCCGTCTGGGCAACACCTATCCCGAAATCACGCAGATGCAGACCCGTGCCATCCTTTCGGCCGCTATCGAACTGAAGCGCGAAGGCCTCGACCCGCATCCCGAAATCATGGTACCCCTCACCGGTATCCTCTATGAATTCGAGGCTCAGGAGAAGGTTATCCGTGACGAAGCTGCCGCCCTCTTCGCAGAAGAAGGCATGGAAATCCCCTTCAAGGTTGGTACCATGATCGAAATTCCGCGTGCAGCCCTCACTGCCGACCGCATTGCATCGCGCGCCGAATACTTCAGCTTCGGTACGAACGACCTGACGCAGATGACCTTCGGTTATTCCCGCGACGACATCGCCAGCTTCCTCCCCGTCTACTTGGAGAAGAAGATCCTGAAGGTAGACCCCTTCCAGGTTCTCGACCAGAACGGTGTAGGCCAGCTCGTAAACATGGCCGTAGAGAAGGGCCGTTCCGTACGTCCCGAACTCAAGTGCGGTATCTGCGGTGAACACGGTGGTGAACCTACCAGCGTGAAGTTCTGCCACAAGGTAGGCCTTAACTACGTAAGCTGCTCACCCTTCCGTGTGCCCATCGCACGCTTGGCAGCCGCGCAGGCCGCCGTCGAAGAATAATCGAAACGTGCTGAAAATTAGCTATATAAAGGGCAAGTATCTGGGAAACAGGTACTTGCCCTTAGTTTTTTGTGCATATTCTGCCTGTTCCAAATGCAGAATAAGAGGCCAAAATCAGGGCAAATGTTTCCCAAAAATCAGGAGCGTGTTTCCCAAGCCATTCATTTGTTTGTAACCATCCGAAAAACGCCGCCCCTTAACAAAAAAATCTCGCGAATTAGTCAT
>CALZRA010000193.1 GCA_945828345.1 uncultured Bacteroidales bacterium | reverse complement strand
CGGCCTACGATGGCCTGCCACAATTGGACGAGTGTCTTTTTCATAATGGTAAATGATGAGTTTAATTATGGTGTGTGGCTACAAAGTTATAAAAAACCTCGGAACCGCCGAATGGTTCACCTCCGATTTTTGATAAAGTTTTCTCATCTCACCCTTCATTGTTTCTCACCACGCCACCGCCTCGGCATTGCCTTACAACTCCTGCGCTTGTTTTTCCTAAGCCAGGCTTAGGCGCGCCAACTCCGCCGATAGAAGAAACAAGTCCGGGACTTGTCGGCCCCATTTCTGGAAGGGGACATTGGTGGCGGGCCTTTGCCGACCAACCTGAGGCAGCGGTGCACTGGGAGGGCGTGGCTTCAAGCCCGCCCGTTGCCGGCCAACCTGAGGCGACGGTGCACTGGGAGGCGGAACCAGCTGCTCCACGGCCTTGGCTGAAACATCCTGAAGGGTTGGCAAAGTCCAATCGTTCAGCCTGTTTATAGTTGGGAATCATAGGGGAACAGATGTCTGGCTGAAGGGTTGAAGCTTTTTGGGGAAAGTAGAAAAACCGAAGAGTGCGTCTCACAATGCACGGCGATAATACCTTATATATATTATATAGGTGTATTAGTACTTGCCGCGTGTTGCGAAACGCACTCTCCTGGTGCAGTGCCATTTGGGCAGGATGTAGTTAAGTGGGTACCCTGAAGTGCAACCACCTAATAAAAGATTTATTTGTTGAGCTTCCAGGTAGCTCCTTCCTTGGTGTCCTTCACTTCAAAGCCGAAGGAAGCCAGATCGTTGCGTATCTTGTCGCTGGTGGCCCAATCTTTGGCAGCCTTGGCTTTGGCGCGGAGGTCAAGCAACAGGTCGATGGCTTGGGCATAGGCCGATTCGCGTTCGGCATTGCCGCCCTCCGACTCACTCTTCAGACCCAGAATGTCGTAGACGAACGACTGCATTGTCTGCTTCAAAGCCTCCAGACCGGCAGGGGTGATGGTCTGGGTCTTGTCGGCCAGCTGGTTGATGGTGCGTGCAGCATCAAAAAGATGGCTGATGACAATGGGCGAGTTGAAGTCATCGTCCATGGCTTCATAGCATTTGGCGGCTACCTCTTCGGCATAGGCTTCGGTCAGCGTGCCCTGTGCCGTAGCTTCGATACGCGACAGTTGGGCCATGGCATCCATCAGTCGGGCGAATCCCTTCTGCGAAGCTTGCAGGGCCTCGTTCGAAAAGTCGACAGTCGAACGGTACTGGGCTTGCAGAATGAAGAAGCGGATGGTCATGGGCGAATAGGGCTGTTCGAGCAGCGGGTGCTGGCCGGTGAAGAACTGGTCGAGCGTGATGAAGTTATTGTAGCTCTTGCCCATTTTCTTTCCGGCAATGGTAATCATGTTGTTGTGCATCCAGTATTTTACCATTGGTTCGCCTTGGGATGCGACGGCCTGTGCTATCTCACATTCATGGTGTGGAAAGACCAGGTCCATGCCGCCGCCGTGAATGTCAAAGTGCTTGCCCAGATATTTTCGGCCCATGGCTGTACATTCGCAGTGCCAGCCAGGAAAGCCTTGGCTCCAGGGCGAAGGCCAGCGCATGATGTGTTCGGGTTGTGCTTTCTTCCAAAGTGCAAAATCTACTTGGTGACGCTTCTCGCCGACACCGTCCAGTTCGCGGCTGGCATCATGTACATCCTCCAGATTGCGGCCTGACAACACGCCATAGCGGTGATCTTGGTTGTATTTCACCACGTCGAAGTAGATGGAGCCGTTCGATTCGTAGGCATATCCGTTGTCCAGAATCTCCTGCACCAGTTCTTCCTGTTCGATGATGTGACCGGTGGCGTGCGGTTCGATGCTGGGGGGTAGTACGTTGAGCTGCTCCATGGCTTTGTTGAAGCGGTTGGTGTAGTATTGTGCTACTTCCATCGGCTCCAACTGTTCCAGACGGGCCTTCTTGGCAATTTTGTCCTCTCCTTCGTCGGCATCATGTTCCAGGTGTCCCACGTCAGTGATGTTTCTTACATAGCGCACCTTGTAGCCCAAATGGCGCAGGTAGCGGAACACGAGGTCGAAGGTGATGGCAGGACGGGCATGACCCAAATGGGCATCGCCGTAAACGGTAGGTCCGCACACATACATGCCCACGTGGCCGGGATGGATGGGTTGGAAGAGTTCCTTGCGCCGTGTGAGCGTATTGTAAAGGAAAAGGTTGTGTTGCATAGCTTTGTTGTTTGGTTTATGGTGCAAAGTTAGTGCAAGGAGCGTTTAGAAGAAGCAAAAACGCATCTTTTCTTTTTTTCTGTGAATGGATTGTCTATTTCTTTTGGGCCGGTTGGTTTGAAAATAAGTCCAATGGTGTGTCTTGCCACTCCTTATAATAATAATATGTACGTGTGCGTCCGCCGTAAAGCATGGTGCTTGTATCCCCCCAAAAGCGTACATAGCTGTTTATCCTAAATGCCAGGCTGGTCTTTCTAAACAAAAATAGGGAAAGCCCGCATAGCGATGCCCAACGTCAAAATCCCGACAAACGGTTCTGTATTATCTATTTAACCCCATTAATTGCCAACTCAAACCGACAAAATGACCGAAATAAAAAATTTTTTGAAAAAATATTTATACATTCCTTTGCTGGTTCAAAAACTTGCCCTACTTTTGCACTCGCTAAACGGAACAAGGCACACCGCCAAGACGTTCAGCAACGCTCTTTGAAAGAATTTCATAAAACATTTTAGAGAAGTACAAGAAGACAGAGCAGTCCTTCTGAAGAGGAAGGAATGTTCGGGT
>CALZRA010000192.1 GCA_945828345.1 uncultured Bacteroidales bacterium | reverse complement strand
AGGTCGCTCTAAAAAACAGCAGGCAGCCGGAATAAATGAGTTCACTCATGGGGCGGTCTTTAAAACCTAATTTATAGAACACCCCATAAATAATAAGGAGTGTCCCATGAATGACGTTTTATAGAATATGCCCCCACGGGCCAATCCTGTCATTCCGACACCATTTTATAGAACCCCTTGAAAATGAATACAAACCGTCTGTTCTGTCTGGCTCGCGCCTTCTACTTCCTGGTATGGCTGGGCTGTGGCCTCGTCTGCCTGCTGTCTGAAACCGAAGTGCTGCCTACGGCCTACCTGCCCGCCGACCCTTCTACCGAATATGCACTGCAGATGCTCTGCGTGGTGCTCACGCTGTGCTGCGTGCCTGCCGCCCTGCGCCTGTTCACCCTGGGCCGCGTCAAACGGCACATGAAGCCCCACACGCCGCAGCTCGCCGGCTGGAGCATGGCACGCATTGCGATTATGGCCGTGGCCGTGTTTGCCAACACCATTGTCTACTACGGTCTGCACACCACGCTGTCGCCGGCCTTCTGCCTGCTCATCTCCCTCACCGCCCTGGTGTTCTGCTACCCCAGCCAAGAGGCCGGTTAGGCTGTTGGTTCAGGTCTGGAAGCGACCTGCCCCCCCGGCGACCCGGTGCTCCAATCCCCACGACGAACAATCCCCCATGCAGCTATCCATCATCATAGTCAATTACAACGTCAAGTACTTTGTCGAGCAATGCCTGCTCTCCATCTACCGCAGCCAAGGCATTCCGCTCGGCGAACTCGAAGTGTTCGTGGTCGACAACTTCAGCGCCGACCATTCGGTGCCCTACCTGCGGCAACAGTTTCCCGCTGCCGCCTATCCGCAGCTCCACCTCATCGCCAACAAGCGCAATGTAGGTTTCGGCAAGGCCAACAACCAGGCACTGAAACAGGCCAAGGGCAAGTACATCCTCTTTCTCAACCCCGACACCCTGCTCACCGAACACACCCTGGCCGACGTGATGCACTTTGCCGACACCAAGCCCGATCTGGGCGCACTGGGCGCACGTATGCTGCAAACCAACGGCAGCTTTGCCCTCGAATCGCGGCGCGGAATGCCCACACCGTGGGTCTCCTTCTGTCGCATGAGCGGACTGGGCACCCTGTTTCCGCACAGCCGGCTGTTCGGCCGCTACTACCTGCGCTTTCTGCCCATCGAGCAGCCCCATGCCATCGACATCGTGTCGGGGGCCTTCATGATGGTGCCCCACCGCGCCCTGGAGCAGAACGGAGGCTTCGACGAAGACTTCTTCATGTATGGCGAGGACATAGACCTCTCCTACCGGCTGCTGCAACAGGGACTGCAGAACTACTACTGCCCCACCCTGATGCTGCACTACAAGGGAGAAAGCACGAAGAAGAACACCTACCGCTACGTACACGTGTTCTACCAGGCGATGCTGCTGTTCTTCAACAAGCACTTCAAGCACTACGGCCTGCTGCTCTCGCTGCCCGTACAGATAGCCATCCTGCTGCGCGGCCTGTTGGCTCTTGCTGCGCAGCAACGCCGCTTTATCCTGCGCTTTCTCCATCCGCGCCGCAGCCAGACACCGGGACGCATGCTCTATCTGGGACAGGCTGCCGAACAGGTGCTGCAAATTGCCAGTGCCTACGGGCTCGACATCGACTGCCGGCAACCCGACGGGCAGACTGCGCAGCCCGACTTCCTGACCGACATGGCCGACCTGGGGATGTACCAGCACGTGGTGTACGACATGCAGGACTTCAGCTTCGACACCATGCTCCGGCAGTTCAGCCGCAAGCGCAACAAGCAGACACACATCGGCACCTTCAACCCGCACTCCGGCATCCTCATCACTGGCAGCCAAACCTACACGCTCTTTCCCGTATCCTGATGAAACTACGACCCATCGAACCCGAGGACCTGGCCCTGCTCTACACCATCGAGAACGACCCGCAGCTGTGGGACACCACGGCTGCCAGCGGCCCGTATTCGCGCTTCGCACTCAAACAGTACATAGCCACGGCCGAAACGGCACCCCACGGCAGCGAAGCCCGCTTCGTGATCGAGGTGGACGATGAAGCCGCCGGAAAGTGCCGTGCCATCGGACTGGCCGACCTGACAGCCTATTCTCCCCTGCACGCCCGGGCCGAAGTGGGGCTGGCACTGCTCAGCGAAGAGCGCAGCCAGGGATATGGCCCGCAAGCCCTGCAACTGCTCGAACAGTATGCCGTAGAACGCCTGCGCGTTCACCTGCTCTACGCCCAGGTTGCCGGCACCAACACCGTAGCCCGCCAGACCTTCCTGCGGCAGGGCTACCAACAGCAAGCCGTGCTGCCCCAATGGCACTATGCAGCCGGCGAATACCATGATTTGCACGTTTTCGCCAAGTTTTTTTGAAAAAAACAGGGTTTCCCCTTGGCCATACCGAAAAAGGTTGTACCTTTGCACCCGCAAACAGGAAAGCAAGACGCTCCGCGCCGCCTGCTTCCACTGCCAAGGTGCGTTAGTTCAGCTGGTTAGAATACATGCCTGTCACGCATGGGGTCACGGGTTCGAGTCCCGTACGCACCGCCTCTCACATTGGTACCCTGACCGAGTGGCTAGGTAGCGGTCTGCAAAACCGTGTACAGCAGTTCGAATCTGCTGGGTACCTCACACAAAGGATGCTTCCCGATGGAGCATCCTTTTTTTTCGTCCCTCTACCCCTGCCGGAGTCGCATCAGCCAATATTTCGGCCGCTGCCTATATTTTCGTATCAGGCTATTTTGCCTCAACCCGTCGGCAGCCGCCCAGTCCGCAGCAGCACATAACAAGAAAAAGAGCTTCAGGAAGCCGCTCGGCCTCTGAAACTCTTTTCCCTTTTAAGGGGTGTTCTATAAATTAGGCCGAGCTGGATGCTGGATTTTTAGAGATG
>CALZRA010000191.1 GCA_945828345.1 uncultured Bacteroidales bacterium | reverse complement strand
AAGAAAAATTGAAATAACTGCGTCATTTCTTTTTCTTTGCGTTCGCCTTGCACTACTTTGTAGAAGATAGGCTGCGGCTCAGCAAAGAAAAATTGAAATAACTGCGTCATTTCTTTTTCTTTGCGTTCGCCTTGCACTATCTTTGCCCCACGGAACGCACTGCTTTTCAAACGTGTTCCGACCCGAATCAATCCAAAACACTTTAATCCTCACACAAAACATGAGTACATTGACCCTTGCAATCATCGCAGTCTTTGTCACCGGCTATTTCTTTATAGCCATCGAAAGTGTAACGCGCATCAACAAGGCTGCCATCGCCCTGTTGATGTTTGTAGGCTGTTGGACACTGTTCATGGCCGACCCTTCAGCCTATCTGGCCCAAGCTGTCGGCGACCAGAAGGCGCAGGCTGTGAGTGCTGTCATCGAGCACCACTTGGGCAGCACGGCCACCACGCTGTTCTTCCTCATGGGAGCCATGACGATTGTCGAACTGGTGGACCAGAGCGGCGGCTTTAACTTTGTGCGCGGCATGTTGTGCACCAGCAGCAAACGGAGCCTGCTGTGGCGCATAGCCTTCCTCACCTTCTTCCTGTCGGCCATACTCGACAACCTCACCACGAGCATCGTGATGATCATGATTCTGCGCAAGCTCGTGTCGGACCAGCGCGACCGCTTTATCTATGCCTCTTTAGTTATCGTGGCGGCCAATTCGGGCGGTGCCTTTTCGCCTATCGGCGACGTGACGACCATTATGTTGTGGAACAAGGCCCTCGTCACTGCTCCCGGCGTTATCAAGGAGATATTCATCCCCTCGTTGGTGTCGATGCTCCTGCCCGCCTATCTTCTGTCGCTCCACCTCAAGGGTGAACTCGTATATGCCGACAAAGAGTGCCAGTGTGGCACTCAAGAGGACCTCACCGAGCGGCAGCGCAAGCTCGTGTTCTGTATCGGTGTGGGCGGACTCATATTTGTGCCTATATTCAAGAGTATTACCCACCTGCCTCCCTTCGTAGGCATCCTGCTGGTGCTCGGTGTGCTCTGGACGGTCACTGAGCTGTTCTACCGCCACTTGGCCCACGGCAGCTGCCACTCCGGCACGCAAAAGCGAGTGAGCAACATGCTCTCGCGCATCGATATGAGCACTATCCTCTTCTTCCTCGGCATCCTTATGGCCGTGGCCTGCTTGGAGGTAATCGGCGTGCTCACGCAGTTGGGTACGGGCCTGAACACGGTGTTCAACGGCGACCATTTCCTCGTGACAGGCATCATCGGCGTGCTGTCGAGCATTGTGGACAATGTACCTCTTGTGGCGGGCTGTATGGGCATGTATCCCATGGCTGCTGCGGGTGACTTTGCGCAGGACGGCATCTTCTGGCAGCTGCTGGCCTACTGTGCCGGTGTGGGCGGTTCGATGCTCATCATCGGCTCGGCTGCCGGCGTGGTGGTGATGGGTCTCGAAAAGATAACCTTCGGCTGGTACATGAAGCGCATTACGTGGATTGTCTTTGTGGGCTATCTGGCCGGCATCCTGTGTTACTACGTGCAGCGCGTAGTGATCGGCCTGTAGTCTACCGCCAAAACCGGCGGGGCACTCCCCTACCCTACTATCTTGCCTTGCTTCACTTTTCGCAAGTACACTCCATAGGAAACGAGCGTTCAAGTAGATTGGGTACAAGCGTTCAAGGCACGCCCCGGAGGGGCAAAAGCGCATAGCCCAGGGCATCGCCCTGGGTTGTAGACCGCCGCAAATGCGCCCTGAAGGGGCAAAAGCATGTGGAAACAACCGTATGATTCCACGCTTTTGCCCCTTCAGGGCGCACTTTATTGGCTCATTCAACCCAGGGCGATGCCCTGGGCTATGCGCTGTTACATAAGATTGGCTGCGTTCGGCATAGCTCAAGCAAGCTTGGCTCTGCGCTCACTTGCACAATCTTTGCCCCTCCGGGGCGTGCCTTGAACGCATGTTATTCCTACGTTTCGCTTGGGAATCCAACATGCCGGGTGCCGCTTGGGAAATCCAACAAGCCGAGTTTTTCCTAAACCTGGAGTTGTGAAGCCGAGAGGGTGGCAAACAGGTTAGATGTGCCCCTTGCCGAGGCGTCGGTGTGTTCCGATTGTACCGCCTTCAGCCCATGTCGTTTTCCGCTACCAGAATAGCATTAAAACACCCTTTTTCGAGAAGATATACTTCTATGGCCATAGAAGATATCTTCATTGGCCGATGAAGTATATCTTCTCTGAAAAGTAAGTACTATTGCCTTTTTGCGGCTGCTGGATTGGGGGGATGTAGGCGGTGTCTTTTCGGTTTGGAAGGGCACAAAAAAGCCCCCGTAGCGGTCTGGCTGCGGGGGCTTGACGGAACGTTGCCGTTCGCGGTGTTAGTCGGCCAATTTAGCCTTGATGAACTCGCGGTTCAGGCGGGCGATGTTGGCGATAGATTCGTTCTTGGGACATACGGCTTCGCAAGCGCGGGTGTTGGTGCAGTTGCCGAAGCCCAGCTCGTCCATCTTGGCCACCATAGCCTTGGCGCGCTTGGCAGCTTCGGGACGGCCCTGGGGCAGCAGGGCGAACTGGCTGACCTTCGAGCTGACAAAGAGCATGGCCGAACCGTTCTTGCAGGCTGCTACACAGGCACCGCAGCCGATGCAGGTGGCGCAGTCCATGGCTTCGTCGGCATCCTGCTTCGGGATGAGGATGGCGTTGGCATCCTGGGGAGCACCGGTGCGCACGGTCACGTAGCCGCCGGCGGCCTGAATCTTGTCGAAGGCTGAGCGGTCAACCATGCAGTCCTTGATGACGGGGAAGGCGGCCGAACGCCAAGGCTCCACGGTGATCACGTCGCCGTCGTTGAAGCGGCGCATGTAGAGCTGGCAGGTCGTGGCACCCGTTTCGGTCTTGCCGTGGGGCGTACCGTTGATGTAGAGCGAGCACATGCCGCAGATGCCTTCGCGGCAGTCGTGGTCGA
>CALZRA010000190.1 GCA_945828345.1 uncultured Bacteroidales bacterium | reverse complement strand
AAACTGCATCCCAATAGAGCACACATGATAGAAACTAATTTTGAACACCTACTTAATGATCAACTTTTACGCTGCCCATGGCCTGAAAGTCCTTTTTGCGGAGCTTGAAGCTGTTGGTCAGGTATTTGTCACGTACGATTTGGTTGGCAGCCAGTTCTTCGGGCGTTCCCTGGAAGAGGATGCGGCCTTCAAACAGCAGGTAGGCGCGGTCGGTGATGCAAAGTGTCTCCTCTACATTGTGGTCAGTGATGAGGATGCCGATATTGCGGTATTTCAGCTTCCAGACAATATACTGGATGTCCTCGACGGCAATGGGGTCGACACCGGCAAAGGGTTCGTCGAGCATGATGAACTTGGGGTCGATGGCCAGACACCGGGCAATCTCGGTGCGGCGACGCTCTCCGCCCGACAACTGGTCGCCCAAGTTCTTGCGGACCTTTTGCAAACGAAATTCGGCAATCAGGCTTTCCAGCTTCTCGCGGCGGTACTCCTTGGGCTTGCCCGTCATTTCGAGTACCGAAGCGATATTGTCTTCCACACTCATCTTGCGGAACACCGAAGCTTCCTGGGCCAGATAGCCAATGCCCTTCTGGGCACGTTTGTAGACGGGGTCAGAAGTAATTTCGTTGTTGTCGAGAAAGATGCGGCCGCCATTGGGCACCACCAGTCCCGTGGTCATGTAGAACGAGGTGGTCTTTCCAGCTCCGTTAGGTCCGAGCAGTCCGACAATCTCGCCTTGCTTCACATCAAATGAGACACCGTTGACCACGGTGCGCTTGCCGTATTTCTTTATCAGCCCTTCTGTGCGCAATACCATCTGGGAGGGTTCTTCGGAGAGGTTCTCTTCCGGACTTCCTTCAGGGAGACTGGTGTCGGCCAAGGTCTCCCCGCCGCTTGCAGGCACCACTTTGCCAGAAGCATTCCGGGCAGCTTCCTCGGGTGTGCCAACTTCTGGCTGCGCGGAGGAGGCAGCACCAACAGGTTCGGTTTCAGCAAATGCAATCACGTCAGTGTGTAGATATGGGGTGATTCAACTTACATGCAGATCAAATTTCCGTCTTCTCGTACAGGTAGCGCTTGATACTGCGCTTGGGGGTCTTTTCGAACTCGTTGTCGAAGAGCTTGAAGCCCGCCAGTCGCTCGTAGGTAGCCACCATGTCGTTCAGGTCCTTGCGGTTCTGTTCCATAGCGGCGCGCAGCCCGTTTTCGTCCAGTCCGTCCCGGACAGCCTCGTCGCGGTCAGGATAGATGAGCGCATAGAGCTTCTCGTCCTTCTGGATCACGATACTTTCGTTTACGTAAGGCAGCGTGTTGAGCTTGTCCTCAATTTCCTCGGGATAGATGTTCTGGCCCGATGCGCCCAGCAGCATGTTCTTGCTGCGTCCGCGAATAAACACGTTGCCTTCGCTGTCCATGAGGCCCAAGTCGCCAGTGTGGTACCAGCCTTCGGCATCAAGTGTGGCTTTGGTGGCCTCTTCATTTTTATAGTAGCCCAACATGGTGTTAGTGCCGCGTGCCAATATTTCGCCAGCTACATGTTGAGGGTCAGGACTGTCAATCTTTACTTCCATGCGGGGCACGGCTTTGCCACACGAGCCCTGACGGAAATGATGCCAGTCTTCATAAGTAATGATAGGCGCACACTCAGTAGCACCGTAACCCACACAATAGGGGAAACCGATGCGCTTGAGCAGATTCTCGACTTCGCTGTTGAAGGCAGCTCCGCCGATGATGATTTCGTAGAAGCGGCCGCCAAAGGTTTCGACCAACCGCTCGCGAATTTTGTCGAAAATGCGTGTGCTGATGAGCGGCAGCTTGAGCAGCACCTTCATGCTGGGTGTCTGGAGCTTGGGCAGCACATTCTTCTTGATAATCTTTTCGATGATGAGCGGTACGGATATGATAATGGCAGGCTTGATGTCGGCAAAGGCCTGCATGACGATTTTGGGCGAAGGGATGCGGGTGAGGTAGTAGATGTGGCAGCCGTGGAGGAACTCAAAGACAAATTCGAACGACATGCCATACATGTGGGCCATGGGGAGCATCGAAATGACGCTGTCACCACGCTTGACTTTATGGCCCAGCACTTCGATGGCAAATTCATAGTTCGACCAGATGGCACGGTAGGGAATCATTACTCCCTTGGAGTTGGATGTGGTTCCGCTGGTATAATTGATGAGGGCCAGGTCGTCGGGCCCGGGGCAATGACGATAGTTGACATGTTCCTTACGGAAGAACTTAGGGTATTTCCTGCCAAAGAGTTCGTTGAGTCTTTCGCGCGCATCGGTCAGCTTTTCGGTGCGTGACACTAACAGCGAATAGTCGGGTATGTGCAGGACACCCTCCAAATGAGGCATGGCTTCGGCATCCAGTTCGGGCCACACGACATCGCCGGCAAACAACAGCTTGGCTTCAGAATGATTGACGATGTCGTGCACCTGTTGTGCCTTGAACTCATGCAGGATAGGCACCGCCACCGCTCCATAGCTCAGCACCGCCATATAGGCCGTAGCCCAATTGGCACTGTTACGTCCACACAAGGCGATTTTGTCACCTGGAACCACGCCGGCATTTTCAAAGAGAATGTGAAGCTTTTCTATTTTACGGGCCACGTCCTTGTATTGCAATGTTACCCCCTGATAGTCGGTGAGGGCATCCAAATCCCAGTTAGATTTTAGGCTTTCGGCAATAAGGCCAACAAAATTAGTATAGGTTTTCATTTGCTGTTAGATGGGCAAAGGCGGCAAGCTCCATGCCAGTTTGACTTTCGCTCGTCCGCACATTCGTATTATTTTTGTGCAAAAATAATGTAAGGTGTTTTAAGAGCAAAGGAAAACCGTCGAAAAGATTCAGTTTACAGGTAAATAGGCCGAATTTGGGGGAAAGGAGGTTGTAGCTTATTTCTTAGGTTATGAGGTTTTAGGTTATAAGGTTATCGCTGAGGTTATGAGAGATAAGGTTATAAAGTTACTGCGTAACCTTGGTTATCAGGTTATGGGGTTATGAG
>CALZRA010000189.1 GCA_945828345.1 uncultured Bacteroidales bacterium | reverse complement strand
GTCATCTCTAAAAATCCAGCATCCAGCTCGGCCTAATTTATAGAACACCCCTTAACTTTTTCGGTAAAACAACGGCCAATAGAAAAAAATGCCATACATTTGCCAAGCGAAACTACAAGCCGGACACAAGGCTCCGAATGGGACAAAAGCGAGAGACCGGCAAGTTTGGTGCTTTAGCGGCCATGGCTGGGCAGTGAGCCTCGACACCATGGCAAACTTGCGGACTTCCAGCCCAACCCGTCGCCATGTGTGGTCGGGACTGTAGCCTCACTACTTCTTATCATCCAACTTTAAAACATAGTGTCATGAAAAAAACCATCCTGGTAACCGGCGGTACGGGCTTTATCGGCTCGCACACTACCGTTGAACTGCAAAATGCCGGCTACGATGTTGTGATTGTCGACAATCTGTCGAACTCGAAGGCCGACGTTGTCGACGGCATCGAGCAGATTACGGGCATCCGTCCGGCCTTTGAAGAGGTGGACTGCTGCGACCTGGCCGGTCTGGAAGCTGTTTTCCAGAAGTATCCCGGCATTACGGGCATCATCCACTTTGCCGCTTCCAAGGCTGTGGGCGAAAGTGTTGAGAAGCCCCTCAAGTATTACGAAAACAATCTGCTCTCGCTCATCAACCTGCTGAAACTCATGCCCAAGTATGACGTGAAGGGCATCATCTTCTCGTCATCCTGTACCGTATACGGACAGCCTGACCCCGAAAATCTGCCCGTCACCGAAAAGGCTCCTATCAAGAAGGCTGAAAGCCCCTATGGCAACACGAAGCAGATTAACGAGGAAATCATCCAGGACTACATCCACAGCGGTGCAAACATCAGTGCCATCATCCTGCGCTACTTCAATCCCATCGGTTCGCACCCGACGGGCATTATCGGTGAAATGCCGAACGGCGTGCCTGCCAACCTGATTCCTTATCTCACCCAGACGGCTATGGGCATCCGTCCTTGCCTCAAGGTGTTTGGCGATGACTATGACACGCCCGATGGTTCGTGCATCCGCGACTACATCTATGTGCTTGACTTGGCCAAGGCCCATGTGGCTGCCATGGCACGCATCGTGGAAGGCAAGAACGCAGAGCCTGTTGAAATCTACAATGTGGGTACGGGCAACGGCGTGAGCGTGCTCGAACTCATCAACACCTTCGAGAAGTGTACGGGCGTGAAGCTGAACTATGAGATAGCTCCGCGTCGTGCAGGTGACATCGAGAAGGTTTGGGGCAATGTCGACAAGGCTAATCAGGTGTTAGGCTGGAAGGCCGTACACACGCTCGAAGAGGCCCTTACTTCGGCCTGGAACTGGCAGCAGAAGCTGCGCGAACGCGGCATTATGTAATTGTATCCATATAAAGGAGCTGCAGCAGTTCTTGTATGAAGAATTGCTGCAGCTCTTTCATGTATGCGTGCGGCACTTTAGCAGCCGGTGCGCATCATTCGTTTTTTCTCTTTTTCCTGTTTTATCCCGAAATCATCAACGGCCCGTGCAGCCCTATTATCTTGTTGAAGAGGAAGCCCTGCGGCGCAACCTCAGTCTGATAAGCCGCATTGCGCGTGAAGCGGATGTGGAGTTCATCTTGGCCTTCAAGGCTTTTGCCCTCTGGCGTACTTTCCCCATATTCCGAGAATACATCAGCCATACCACGGCCTCTTCTCTCTTTGAGGCCCGCTTGGCTGTCGAAGAGTTCGGTTCGAAGGCGCATACCTACTCGCCGGCTTACGAAGCCGACACTTTTGCCGAACTGGTGAGTCATTCGAGCCACATCACCTTCAATTCGTTGAGTCAGCTCGAACGCTTTGGCGCACAGGTGCGGGCGGCGGGAGCAGATGCTCCGTCAATAGGCTTGCGCATCAATCCCGAGTACAGTGAGATAGACACGGAACTCTACAATCCCTGTGCGCCGGGTTCCCGCTTCGGCGTGTTGGCCTCACAGCTCACACCGGGAAAACTGCCCGAGGGAGTGGAAGGCTTTCATTGCCACTGCCATTGTGAAAGTCCCGCTTCGGCCCTGCAGCATACCTTGCAGCATATTGAGTCGAAGTTCGGACCTTGGCTTCCCATGTTGAAATGGCTGAATCTGGGCGGCGGGCATTTAGTGACGCGTCAGGGTTACGATGTGCAGTTGCTGATAGACGTGTTGCGTGATTTCCATGCGCGTTACCCGCAATTACATCTCGTGCTTGAACCCGGTTCAGCCTTTGCATGGCAGACTGGACCGTTGGTGTCGGAGGTGGTAGATGTGGTGGAGAATCACGGCATAAAGACAGCCATACTGAACGTAAGTTTTACGTGTCACATGCCAGACTGTCTGGAGATGCCTTATCATCCCGCGGTGCGTGGAGCCGAAACACTGGCCGATGCGGCCGAACGTGGACTGGACCGTGAGCCCTGTGTTTACCGTTTGGGAGGCAATAGCTGCTTGAGTGGCGACTATATGGGCTGTTGGCGGTTCGAAAAGCCCTTGCAGGTGGGTGATTCTGTTATTTTTGAGGACATGATTCACTACACGACGGTCAAGACAAACATGTTTAACGGTATAGCCCATCCTGCCATCAAGATAAAGTGCCTGGACGGTTCTGTGCAGTTGTTGCGTGAGTTTGGTTATGCCGACTATCGCGACCGTATGGATTGAGGCATTCTTTACCGCTTACTCCTTATTATATATAGCCCATGTTGTATCTACCCCATCACATTCCTGCTTCGTTGTCGCTCGCTTCGGCGACATACAGTCTGTCTGGCTGGAAGCAGGTTGACGGCGCACTTCGGGTGCTACTTCTGAACCTGATGCCTCAGAAGGAAGTGACCGAGCTGGACATAGCCCGCACGTTGCAGCATACGGGTGTGGATGTTCAGCTGATACCTGTCAAGTTGAAGGGACAGACGTTCAAGACCACGCCCATGTCCCACATGCAGGCGTTCTATCTGGATATTGAAGACCTGCAGGAAGAATCGTTCGACCGTATGATTGTAACGGGGGCACCGTTGGAGCAGATGCCCTTTGAGCATGTGCGCTATTGGGAACAGTTGTGTCGGGTAATGGATTGGGCCGACAAACACATTCCACGCACCCTGTATGTGTGTTGGGGCGCACAGGCTGGACTGTACCA
>CALZRA010000188.1 GCA_945828345.1 uncultured Bacteroidales bacterium | reverse complement strand
ACGGTCAACCAAAATCAGGAAAAGTCAGGCTGAACCTTCCTGAAGGGTTTGAAACCAAAATCCTTCAGCCAGTTTTAAGATGAGAATCAACGATTATGAAGGGTTGGCTGAAGGGTTGAAACATTTTTCTGGGCATCAATACACGTATATAGGAGTGCGCAGCAATGTCGGTGCAAGACGAGTGTACCCTTCAGGTGACCATGGCGTCATTGCCCAAGCCATAAGACCCAAAGAGC
Source organism: uncultured Bacteroidales bacterium (assembly GCA_945828345.1). Classification (GTDB taxonomy): domain Bacteria; phylum Bacteroidota; class Bacteroidia; order Bacteroidales; family Bacteroidaceae; genus Alloprevotella. Next base: position 2,884 of record CALZRA010000188.1, on the reverse strand, counting down.
TGACACCTCGTGTGTGAAGTGTCAGCTCTCCTGCCAATCGTTCGCAAAAGTCATATTATTTAATCACATGCTTCCCATAGTTGACCTCGCGCAGGCGGTAGTATTCACTCTCGCTCTGGAGGCGTTGGAGGAAGTCATTATAGGAGCGCAGTCCCTGGGGAGTCCAGCCCGCTTCGGCCACTGCGGCCAGGCGGGGGAACATGAGGTATTGTACCGTAGAGGCATCTTCCACCCATTCCGTCCAGAAGTTGGCCTGCACACCCATGTAGCGCGGCTGCAGTTCGGCCGGGATGCCGTTCATAGGCACATAGTTGTAGACCGCTTCGACCGTTTCGGTGCCGTTGCCCTGCGAACGCGGTTCGGTGGGCAGCGGACTTTGGCGGCGGTTGATGTAGTAGGGAATTTGCGGCGACAGGATGGTGTAGAGTCCGCGTTCGGCAGCATCGCGGGCTGCGCCGTCGGCTCCCACCCAAGCCATAATGGTGATGTCCTTGCCCAGCGGGGCCGTGTTGCCGTGCAGCACCTCGTTCCAGAATATCAGGTGGCGCTGCTTCTCGGCAGGCTTCGCGGCGATGTGCTGTTGCAGTTGGCGGTAGAAGTTGATTTGCAGGTCGCGGTAGTTGGTCGAGCCAATCGCTTTCAGCTGTTGCTGGCAGTCAGCGTTCTGTTCCCATTTCTGCGTGGGACACTCGTCGCCGCCCAGATGCAGGTAGCCGAAGGGGAACACCTCGGTCAGCTCGTCGACCACGTCCTTGGCAAACTGTACCGCCTTGGGGTTAGACACATTGATCACGTCGGCCGACACGCCTTGCCACAGCCACACCTCATGTGCGTTTTGCGGGTCGCAGGCCAGGAACTCGGGATAGGAAGCTACGGCAGCCTGCGAGTGGCCCGGGATGTCCACCTCGGGTACAATCTCAATGAAGCGTTCGCGCGCATACTGCACGATTTCGCGGGCATCGTCCTGCGTGTAGAAGCCACCGTAGCGTTGTCCGTCAGGCTTCACTTCGCCCCAGCCCAGCACCTTGCTGTTGCGCCAGGCACCCACTTCGGTCAGTCGCGGGTACTTCTTGATTTCAATGCGCCAGCCCTGGTCTTCGGTCAGGTGCCAGTGAAAGCGGTTCAGCTTGTAGGCTGCCATCACGTCGAGCAGTTTCTTTATTTCCTCCTTGCCGTAGAAGTGGCGTCCCTCATCGAGCATGAATCCCCGCCAGCCGAAGCGTGGCTCGTCGCTGATGGTCACGGCGGGCAGTGTCCACTTGGCTGTGCAGCATCCGCCGGCCTTCACGCCAGCCATCACTGAGCGCGAAGGCAACAGCTGCTGGAGCGTTTGCAACGCATAGAAGAAGCCGGCAGGGCGTGCCGCTTCGACCACCACCTTTTGCGGGGTGACATTCAGCCGGTAAGCCTCGTAGCCCATAGTCGGGTTCAGTTTCAAGTAGAGAGCCGCCTTCTTGGCTTTGGTACGCGTGAGCTTCAGTCCCGTGGTGGTCTGGAACTTTTGGGCAAAGCGGTCGAGCACCATGGCGATGCTGTCGCCCGGATAGTCGTCGGCGGCCACCTTGGTCTTGGCTTCAAATTGGAACACACCTTCGGCCCGTTCCATTTGGGCCGGCAGCGGAATGACAGGCAATGTGTTTTGGGCCTGACTGGGCAGGGCGCATACAGCCCATGCCGCGACAAGAAGTTGTTTGAGTGTCATAGTATGATGGTTTAGAAGATAGATAATTCGGAGTTATGCCCAAGGGGCGTGGATGAGCGCAGCACATGCAAGTGTGCTTGCATGTATTGCCGAGCCGCAGCCCGACTTGGCGAAGGCAAATGTAGATAAAATTCGCGAGCTTCATACAGGCAGCGTGAATAAATCCAGTGTCTGTTGTGTGGGCTGCGGTTGCCTCCTTCTTACACGTCGTCCAGCGACAAAGCTTTCAGTTGGAAGTGATAGGTGGAAAAATCCTTTTGGGGCAGGGCCGCGACCTTGTTTTCCAGCACAGTCATGCTGATTTTTCGCTTGTTCCGTTTCACTTCTGCGATCATGCCGGTATGGTCGAATTCGTTGACAGCCACAAGGTCGAGTTCGTTCTCGCCGCGTCGGTCCCACCAGTTGTTCACACGGGTGAACAGCCCGCTTTCCATCGCTTCCGTTTGGAACCATCGCTCCAGAGTCTTTCCCGTAAACTGTTCGTAGCTTTCGGTTGCGTGTTTCAACAGTAATTCCGTTTGTCCCGCTTCAATCAGTCCTTGGTGTGGATAGACAAAACGGAACCAGAAGCGCAGGTAACAGTCATCGATGCTCCAGCGTATGTTTCTGGCACCGGGCTTGCTGAAGATCGGTGTGTTCTTGTTGATGAATGAGTAGTCGTCGCACAAGTTGTTGAGGTAAGCCCCCGCGTTCTTGCCAATCATGCTGTCAATCTCACTCTGTGTGGTCATGCCGGCAGCGACCAGTTGCAGAATGCTGAAGTACGTGCCGTAGTCGCGGCCAAACTCCGAAACAAGCAGTTCGATGCCTTCTGTGATGAACGGTGAATCGGCTGCCATAGCATATTCCAGCATCTTGTCGCGAGTAGTTGCTTGGGCATCCATCAGCAACGCTACGTATTTCGCCACGCCTCCCGTCAGCATGTAGAGGCACAGCAGGTCGTCGGGCTTCATCCCGGGATGATGATCTTTGAGTATTTGTCGGAGTACGTCGGTGCGGAAAGGCTGGAGACGTATGGCCGAATCGCGTCGGCCATAGAGCGGTTCATCGCCATTCTCGAAGATGCGTTTCATCATGGAATAGATTGACCCGCAGAGAACGAGGTCAACCGTGGTCGAATCCTTGTATCTGTCCGTGTGCCACGAGGCGCACATCTATATATAAAGGGTTGGCTACCCTCCC
>CALZRA010000187.1 GCA_945828345.1 uncultured Bacteroidales bacterium | reverse complement strand
TGAGCGCAAAAAGCCAAGCTTGCTTGGGCTTTTTGCCGAACGAAGCCTATCTTATCTAAAGCGAGCGGACCAGCCGCCTAAGTTGTGTTCTCCCTACACTTCCCAACCTTGAACTTTTGAACTTTGAACTTTGAACCATGAACTTTAAACTACTAACTTTTGAACTTTGAACTTTACTTTAAACCATAAACTTTGAACTTTAAACTAAAAGCACTATCTTTGCCCGCCAAAAGGCCCTCATAGTTCAATGGATAGAACACCGCTCTCCTAAAGCAGTGATCTGAGTTCGATTCTCAGTGGGGGTACTTCTCGCTTTTTGCTTACCACATGAGGGTTCCGAGACGGTGTTTCGGAACCTTTGAAGGCTTTAAGAGGTCCGACTGCCATAGTGCGTACGCAGTCACCCAGAAAAACCCACTCTTTACAGCCTTTCTTTTTACACTTTCTTTCAACCTTCCTGCCCTCCCGGTGGTTATAAGCAGGCATTTGCCTGCTCTCCCAGTGCAAAAATTTATGTCAACGCCCGAACTCACTCCCATGATGAAGCAGTTCTTCGACCTCAAGGCCAAGAACCCCGATGCCGTGCTGCTTTTTCGCTGTGGCGACTTCTACGAAACTTATTCATCTGATGCCGTGACGGCTGCCAAGGTGCTGGGCATTACCCTCACCCGGCGAAACAACAAGAATCAGGAATCGACCGAAATGGCCGGATTCCCTTATCACGCGCTCGACACTTACCTGCCCCGCTTCATCCGCGCCGGCTACCGTGTGGCCATCTGCGACCAGCTCGAAGACCCGAAGCTCACCAAGAAGCTCGTGAAGCGAGGAATTACCGAACTGGTCACACCAGGTGTGGCTATGACCGACAATGTGCTGGCTGCCAAGGAGAACAACTTTCTGGCCTCCCTACACTTCGGCGCACACGCTCTCGGCATTTCGTTTCTTGACATCTCGACCGGAGAATTTCTGCTGGCCGAAGGCACGGTGGAGTATGTTGACAAGCTGTTGGCCGGCTTTGCGCCGAAGGAGGTGCTGGTGCAGCGCGGACTGCGCTCACGCTTCGAAGGACTGTATGGGACCAAGAACTTCCTGTTCGAACTCGACGACTGGGCATTTACTCCCCAAACGGCTCACGAAAAGCTTACGCGCCACTTTCAGGTGCGCAACTTCAAGGGATTTGGCATTGACCACCTGCATGATGCACTGATTGCCGCAGGGGCCATTCTCACTTATCTCGAACTCACGCAACACACGCAGACCTCTCACATCACGGCTCTGCGCCGCATCGAGGAGGACAGCTACGTGCGGCTGGACCGTTTCACGACCCGAAATCTGGAACTCATCAGTCCCATGGCCGAAGGCGGCACGTCGTTGCTGCAAGTCATCGACCGCACCCTCACTCCTATGGGAGGACGCATGCTGCACCGTTGGGTTATCTTCCCTCTGCGCTCGGTCAAGGCTATCAGCGAACGGCTCGACAGCGTGGAGCACTTCTTCAAACAGCCCGACTTTCGCGAACTCTGCGAAATGGAACTGCCCAAGATTGGCGACATGGAGCGCATCGTGTCGCGTGTGGCTGTAGGCCGCGTCAACCCCCGCGAACTCCAACAGCTGCGCATGGCCCTCGAAAGCACCGCCCTGCTCAAGTATGCCTGCCAACATGCTGACAATGAATCTATCCGGCGAATCGGTGCACAACTCGACGCACTCACCGAACTGCGCAACTGCATAGGCCGCACCCTGCGCCCCGACCCGCCTCTCATGGTGAACAAGGGTGGTGTCATTGCCGACGGCTTCAATGCCGAACTCGACGAGCTGCGCCACATCTCCATGTCGAGCAAGGATTTTCTGCTGAAAATCCAGCAGCGCGAAATCACTGAGACGGGCATTCCCAGCCTGAAGATAGGCTTCAACAATGTGTTCGGCTACTACATCGAAGTGCGCAACACTTATAAGGACAAAGTGCCGGCAGGCTGGGTGCGCAAGCAGACGTTGGCACAAGCCGAACGCTACATCACACAGGAGCTGAAGGAGTATGAAGACAAGATACTCGGGGCCGAAGACCGCATACTCGAACTGGAGGCGCGCCTTTTCCAGGAACTGGTGGGACAAGTGGCCTGCCACGTCACACCCTTGCAGGCCGATGCCGCTGCACTCAGCCAGCTCGATGTGCTCCAAAGCTTGGCCGCAGTAGCCCGTGAACGCCGCTATGTGCGTCCTGTAGTCGACGAAAGCCTGGTCATCGACATCCATGCCGGACGTCATCCGGTCATCGAGACGCTCATGCCTCCAGGCGAGGAATACACGCCCAACGACGTGATGCTCGACACCCAGCAACAGCAGATTATTATTGTCACCGGTCCCAACATGGCCGGTAAGAGTGCCCTGCTGCGCCAAACGGCCCTCATCACACTACTGGCCCAGATTGGCTCTTTCGTGCCTGCCGAATCGGCCCGCATTGGAGTGGTCGACAAAATCTTTACCCGTGTGGGGGCCAGCGACAACATCTCTGTGGGCGAAAGTACATTCATGGTCGAGATGAGCGAAGCGGCCAATATCATGAACAACCTGTCTGAGCGTTCGCTCGTGCTGTTCGATGAACTGGGACGCGGCACTTCTACCTACGACGGAATTTCTATAGCCTGGGCCATAGTGGAACATATCCACGAAAACGAAAAGGCACATGCCCGCACTCTCTTTGCCACGCACTACCACGAGCTGAACGAAATGGAAAAGCGATTCAAGCGCATCAAGAACTGGAACGTGTCGGTGCGTGAGGTGAACAACAAGGTGGTCTTTCTGCGCAAGTTGCAGCGTGGCGGCTCCGAGCATTCGTTTGGCATCCATGTGGCACGCATGGCCGGTATGCCCGCTGGCATAGTGCGCCGTGCCGAACAGATTTTGCTCGATTTGGAGGCAGCAGGTTCCAAAGCTGGTGTCACCGTACCGGCCGAACGCGAAGTGCGCAGCGACAAGGCCACACAGCTCAGCTTCTTCCAGCTCGACGACCCTGTACTTTGCCAGATACGCGATGAACTCCTGAACCTCGACGTGAACAATCTCACCCCGCTCGAAGCACTCAACAAGCTCAATGACATCAAGCGCATTCTGAAGGGGTAATCTGTCTGGGGAACTATCAATTAGTTTTTTTTAGTCCCCCCCCTTAGTCCTTGTCGTTTCATACGGTGCGGACTTTCCTTTCCTCAAACAGCTTGATAATTTCTCTTTGGATAAGATTGGCTGAGTTAACTTCTTTGAATCTCGGCTGCGTTCGGCATAGCATTCAAGCAAGCTTGATG
>CALZRA010000186.1 GCA_945828345.1 uncultured Bacteroidales bacterium | reverse complement strand
GTCATCTCTAAAAATCCAGCATCCAGCTCGGCCTAATTTATAGAACACCCCTAAATTCAATGAGGAGTTATAGTATTTCTGATGGGATCGCCCACAGACTCCGGCCTGACTTATAGAACATCCCTCTACTGAAACACATGAAGAAGAACATCCTTTTATCATCCTTTTTTGCCCTGGCACTGAGTGCTGGGGCACAATCGGCTTCTGACCCTGTGCTGATGACCATCAACGGCAAGCCTGTGACCAAAGCCGAATTTGAATATTCCTTCCACAAGAACGGTAATGTGGAAGGAGCTGTCGAAAAGAAAACGGTGCAGGAATACGTGCCCATGTTCATCAACTACAAGCTGAAGGTGGCCGCAGCCGAAGCTGCCGGTATGGACACCCTGTCAAGCTTCAAGAAGGAGTTCCACACCTACCGCGACATGCAGCTCACTCCCTACCTGATCGACCAGGCCTTCATCGACTCCATCGCACGCATGGTCTATGACAACACCGTGAAGAAGCTCGACGGCAAGGACCTGATTGAGACGGCACACATTCTGATCAGACTGCCGCAGAACGCCACCGAAAAGGACAAGGCTGCCGCCAAGGTCAAGGCTGACTCCGTCTGGCAAGCCCTGACACAAGGTGCTGACTTTGCCGAAATGGCCAAGAAGCACTCGGGCGACCCGGGCAGTGCCGAGAAGGGCGGACAGCTCCCGCTGGTTGGTCCCGGCGCTTTTGTCAAGGAATATGAAGAAGCTGCCTACGCCCTGCAAAAGGGAGAAATGTCGAAGCCTGTGCTTTCACCCTTTGGCTACCACATCATCAAGATGACCGACCGCAAGCCGCTCGACCCGTTCGAAACGGTGAAGCCCGAAATCATGGCCATGCTGAAACGGCAGAACATCGAAGAGGCTTCGAGCCAACACCGCATACAGCAGATTGTCGAAGCCTCCAACGGACGACTCACCCGGGAGGCTGTGCTCGACAGTGTGATGAACGTACACATTCAGGACAATGCCGAGCTTCGCTACCTCATTCAGGAATACCACGACGGCCTGCTGCTCTATGAAGTAAGCAAGCAACAGGTGTGGGACGTAGCCGCTGCTGACAGCGTGGGACTCGAAAAGTGGTATAAGACGCACAAGGCTCAATATGCCTGGGAAAAGCCCCGCTTCAAAGGCTTTGTGATTCATGCCAAAGACCCCAAACAGCTGAAGAAAGTACAGAAGCTCCTCAAGAAGCACGCTAACGGCGAATGGAAGAAGGAAGTGAAGCAGCAGTTCAACAAGGACTCCGTGACGGTCAACGTGAGCGGACCCTACCTGTGCCAGCAGGGCGAAAACCGCTTTGTCGATGCCTACGCCTTCAAGACCGGCAAAAAGGTTGAACCCTTGAAGGGATATGCCGCTACCGCCGTCTATGGCAAGGTGCTGAAACAGCCCAAGTCGTACTTGGATGTCAAAGCGCAAGTTACCAATGACTATCAAGCCGAAATGGAAAAAGTCTGGGTAGAAGGCCTGCGCCAGCGTTTCAGTTTCAGCGTAAACGAGAAGGTGCTCGAAACCGTCCAGTAGTCGAAGGGGGGTTCTGCCCGTCGGCAGTTAGCCCCATTAACCCCACAAACGTATATGTACAGATTTCTCATTTCCCCCCTGCTCGTCCTGTTGCCTCTGCTGGCATCTGCCCAGAAAAACGTGGTAGACGAAATCATCTGGGTTGTAGGTGGTGAACCTATATTGCTCTCCGATGTCGAAGAGGCACGCATCAGTGCCGAACAGTCGGGCACACCCGTCGACAACCCCTACTGTACCATTCCCGAAATGCTGGCCATCAACAAGCTGTTCCTGCATCAGGCACAGCTCGACAGCATCGATGTGAGCGAGGCCGACGTGATACAGATGGTCGATGCGCAAATCAGCGACTTCATCCAGACCTACGGCTCACGCGAGGCCGTAGAGCAGATTATGCACATGAAACTGTCGCAGGTGCGCGAGTTCTGGAAAAAGCAGGCCCGCGAAGGGGAAATGATCAATCAGGTGAAACAAAAAATCTCGGGCGACGTGAAGGTCACGCCTGCCCAGGTGCGCGAATACTATAAGGACATGCCCCTTGACAGCCTGCCCTTCATCCCGACACAGGTTGAGGTGCAGATTATCACTTATACGCCTCAGGTGGCCCGTGCCGAAGTGGAGCGCATCGAAGCACGCCTGCGTGACTTCGCACACCGTGTGAACAGCGGCGAAACAGAGTTTGCCACGCTGGCCAAGTTCTACTCACAGGACGGATCGGCACGCAATGGCGGCGAACTGGGTTATGCCGGACGCAACCAATGGGTGCCCGAGTTTGCCAACGTGGCCTTCAGCCTGAACGACCCGAAGAAGGTGTCGAAGATTGTACGCACAGAATTTGGCTTCCACATCCTGCAGCTCATCGACAAGCGCGGCGACAAGGTCAACGTGCGCCACATCCTGCTGAAACCCGAAATTGACCCTGCTGAGCTGGAGCACGGTGTGGCCCGCCTCGACTCGATTGCCGATGACATCCGGACTGACAAGTTCACCTTTGAGGCCGCAGCCCAAGCACTGTCGGACGACAAGGACACGCGCAACAATTACGGACTCATGGCCAACCACGTGAACCGCTCTATCACTTCGCGCTTCGAAATGAAGGACCTTCCGGCCGATGTGGCCAAGGTGGTCGACACGCTGCAAGTGGGAGAAATATCGCGCGCATTCACCATGGTCAATGAAAAGGGCCAAACAGTGTGTGCCGTGGTACGCCTGAAAAGCCGCATCGACGGACATCGCGCCAGCATCACCGAAGACTTCCAGACTCTGCGAAAGACTGTCATCGACAAGCGGAGCGAAGAGAAAATCGAGGAGTGGCTCAAAAACAAAATCAACTCGACGTATGTGCGCATCAGCCCGGAATGGCGTGGCTGCAACTTCAAGTATGAAGGGTGGATTAAATAGCAGATATACTTCACCCGGCATAGAAGATATACTTCACCCGGTATAGAAGATATACTTCTCTGAAAAGTGGATAATAGGACATCTTACATAAGGCTTCGCTTATGACAGGCAAGGGCAATCATAAGCTGGAACGCGCTGACCAAACTGTGAAGGTTTGGCCAGCGCGTTTCTACGTAACATCTCTAAATAATTGCAACGGTTGACACGAGGCCGATGTTGTTTTTATATCATTGGGGCGTGCCCAATCCGTTACTATCATACAACAAGAAGGCTCAAGCCGATGTTTCATGCAATGATTCAAAAAAACAGACAACTCCCCTTCCCTATATACGCATATTTGTCCTCAGAAAAATCGTTCAACCCTTCAGCCAGCCCTTCATTATCGTTGATTCTCAAAGGCAAAATGGCTGAAGGGTTTTGTTCTCAAACCCTTCAGACTATTCAGCTGTGATTTTCC
>CALZRA010000185.1 GCA_945828345.1 uncultured Bacteroidales bacterium | reverse complement strand
CCGAAGGGGCAATGAGCACATAGCCCAGGGCAACGCCCTGGGTATGTTGACCGCCGCAAATGCGCCCTGCAAGGGCAAAAGCGTTTCTACAAAACGGCTGATTTCTAATGCTTTTGCCCTTTCAGGGCGAGCTTAATCGCCTCATTCCACCCAGGGCGTTGCCCTGGGCTATGTGCTCGTTGCCCCTTCGGGGCGCACCTTGAACGCCTGTCTACTGGAGGGGGGAGAGCTAAGTGCAAATTCCCCCTTTAGGGCGCGCCTTGAACGACTGTCTATTGGGGGGAGGAGCAACGTGCTCATTGCCCTTCGGGGCGCGCCTTGAACGCTTGTCTACTGAGGGGGAGCTTCCACCGCTCTAATAGTAGCTTTATAACCTCATAACCCCATAACCTTATAACCCATGAAGGCAACCTCATAACCCATACAGGCAACCTCACACCCCATGAAAGTAAGCCGAAAGGGCGCGTGCCGTGTGTCCCTTGCCCGCGCGGACCACCTCTTCGGGCGTTCCGACGGCCACGACCTGACCTCCTTCGCGGCCCCCTTCGGGTCCGAGGTCGATAAGGTGGTCGGCACACTTGATGACGTCGGGGTTATGCTCGATGATGACAATGCTGTGGCCACGCTCCACCAAGGCGTTGAACGAGGTGAGGAGTCGGTTGATGTCGTGGAAGTGCAGTCCCGTGGTGGGTTCGTCAAAGATGAAGAGCGTGGGCACGGTCTTTTCCTGACTCAGGTAGTAGGCCAGCTTCACGCGCTGGTTTTCGCCGCCCGAGAGGGTGGAGCTGCTCTGTCCCAGCTTGATGTAGCCCAGACCCACGTCCTGCAACGGCTTGAGGCGCGCCACGATGCGCGGCTGGCCGTGCGCCGTGAAGAACTCAATGGCTTGGTTGACCGTCATTTCGAGCACGTCGTAGATGTTCTTGCCCTCAAAGCGCACTTCGAGCACGTCGCTCTTGAAGCGCCGCCCGTGACAAGCCTCGCACTCCAGCACCAGGTCAGCCATGAACTGCATTTCGACCTTCACCACGCCTTCGCCCTTGCATTCCTCACAGCGTCCGCCGTCGGCGTTAAACGAGAAGTGCGCGGGGGTGAAGTCCATTTGCTTGGCCAAGGGCTGTGCCGCCATCAGCTTGCGGATTTCATCGTATGCCTTCACATAGGTCACGGGATTGGAACGCGTGGAGCGGCCAATAGGGTTCTGGTCGACAAATTCCACCGCCTGTACCGCATCGAGATCGCCTTCCAGCCCCGCAAACTCGCCCGGACGGTCGGCCACCTCATCCAGATGACGCTTCATGGCCCGGAAGAGGATGTCGCGCACGAGGGTGGACTTGCCCGAACCGCTCACGCCCGTCACCACAGTAATGACGTTGAGCGGAAACTCCACGTCGATGCCCTTGAGGTTGTTCTCCCGCGCGCCCTTCACGCGGATGCTGCGGTTCCAGGCACGGCGCGACTGCGGCAGGGCAATCTGTTCCGTGCCAAACAGATAGTTCAGCGTGTGGGAGCGGTTTCCTTCGGGCAACTGCTCGGGCAACTGTCCGGCAAACACCACCTGGCCGCCCAACCTTCCCGCCTCCGGCCCGATATCGACCAGCATGTCGGCCGCACGCATCATTTCCTCATCGTGTTCGACGACTAACACCGTGTTGCCCAGGTCGCGCAGTTCCTTCAGCACTCCGATGAGGCGCGCCGTGTCGCGCGGATGCAGGCCTATGCTCGGCTCGTCGAGAATGTAGAGCGAGCCTACGAGCGAAGAGCCGAGCGAGGTGGCCAGATTGATTCGCTGGCTTTCGCCGCCCGACAGTGAGTTTGACAGACGGTCGAGCGTGAGGTAGTCCAGTCCCACTGCCGACAAGAAGCGCAGGCGGTTGCGGGTCTCCGTGAGCAGCCGCTTGGCCACTGCGGCATCATGCTCGTCGAGTTCGAGCTGTTCGAAGAAGGGCAGCAGCTCCTTGATGGGCCAGCGCACCAGCTCCGTAATCGACCGTCCTCCCACCTTCACCCACTCGGCATCGGGTTTCAGCCGCGAACCGTGACACACGGGACAGACCGTCCGGCCACGGTAGCGCGCCAGCATGACGCGGTACTGAATCTTGTACTGGTTGCGCTCCAGCATGTCGAAGAAGGCATCGATGCTCACCCTCTCCTCCTCGGGCAGGGCCATCTCCTCGGCATCGCCGTGCCAGAGCAAGTTCTTCTGCTTCTGCGTCAGCTTGTAGTAAGGCTCAAACACAGGGAAGTCCTTGTGTGCGCAGCGGCGTATGAACTCGTCCTTCCAAGCTCCCATCTTCTCGCCGCGCCAGCAGACTACCGCCCCGTCATAGATACTCTTCGACGAATCGGGCACCACCAAGTGCTCGTCGATGCCTATGACGCGTCCGAAGCCCTCACAGCGTTCGCAGGCCCCGACGGGAGAGTTGAACGAGAACATCTGGTCGTCGGGTTCGCGGAACTGCCGGCCGTCGGCCTCGAAGCGGATGCTGAAACGGTGGAGCATCTTGGCGGGATAGAAGCGCAGCAGGCATTCGCCGTCGCCCTCGAAGAAGGCCGTCTCGACCGAATCAGCCAGTCGCGACAGGGCATCCTTTTCGCGGCTCACGCTCATGCGGTCGATGAGCAGGTAGACCTCCTTCTGCTCCAACGGCTCGTCGAGCACGTCCTCCATGCGCACCATTTCGCCGTCCACCTCCAAGCGCGACAGGCCCTGCTGCAGGTCTACGGTGAGCTGTTCCCTCAGCGAGCGTCCGGCCCTCACGCGCATCGGTGCCAGCACGGTGAAGCGCGTGCCTTCGGAGTAGCTCAGCGCGCAGTCCACCACGTCCTGCACGGTGTGGCGCCTCACCTCCTGACCGCTCAGGGGCGAGAAGGTATGGCCCACACGGGCAAACAGCAGGCGCAGGTACTCATAGATTTCGGTGCTGGTGCCCACCGTACTCCTCGGGTTGCGGCTCGTCACCTTCTGTTCGATGGCGATAGCGGGCGGCAACCCTTTGATATAGTCACATTCGGGCTTGTGCATACGCCCCAGAAACTGACGCGCATAGGCCGAGAGGCTCTCCACATAACGCCGCTGCCCTTCGGCATAGAGCGTGTCGAAGGCCAGCGACGACTTGCCCGAACCCGAAAGGCCCGTTACGACCACCAAGCGGTTGCGCGGTATTTCGAGGTCAATGTTCTTCAGGTTGTTCACCCGTGCGCCTTTGATCAAGATGCTATCGTTCATGTGCAAGTAATGTTCTTGTTGGAATAGGTGGCAAATGTAGATAAAATCCGCGAGCTTCTACACTGGCAGAATAAAGAAGTCGTTTTTCTTTAGAGGAAAGATAGTGCTTGGCCTCCCTGTGCATTATCGCCTCGGGCGGGCCTTTGCCACGCCCTCCCAGTGCACCGTCGCCTCAATTTGGCTTGACAACCGCCGGCCTGAAGC
>CALZRA010000184.1 GCA_945828345.1 uncultured Bacteroidales bacterium | reverse complement strand
AGAGTTGCACCATTTTCATTCCCTTTGGCGAAAGCCGTTCATGTACGTTTCATATATGTCATTTGGTTTGGGTGTAACCTTCTTGTTTGAGAATCTCTGCGAGCCGTTGGCGGTGGTCGCCCTGCACGATGATTTCGCCATCCTTCACCGAGCCGCCCACTCCGCACTTCTGCTTCAGCAGCTTGCACAGGGCCTGGCAGTCGGCCTCCGTGCCTACAAACCCCTTGACGAGCGTCACCGTCTTGCCTCCGCGTCCGGCACGCTCCATGCTCAGCCGGAGCTTCTGGCAGTTCTTGGGCAGCGTGGCCTTTTCTTCGGGCAAGCCGTCGGAGTAGTGGTAGTCAGGGTTGGTGGAGTAGACCACGCCTACGCGCTTGGTGCGTTCCACCTGTTTCCTGCTTGTGTCGGGAGAGCAGGAAAGGGCATGCGCCTTCGGGGAATCGTCTTCCATGCTTGTGCTTAGCGCGGCCAGTGCACTTTTCCAGTCAGTCATAATCGTTCTTGCTTAATAGGTTTCGTACGTGTCTGTCCAGCGTCCTACGTCCAGAGCGAGGTGATGAACATCGGCACTTCGTCCTCCCGCTTCACGAAGCCTTGACGCTCGTAGCCAGTCTTATCCAAAAGGTCGCTCTAAAAAACAGCAGGCAGCTGGAATAAGTAAGTTCACTCATGGGGCATTCTTTAAAACCTAATTTATAGAACACCCCTTAAGGGATTGCCTCTATATAGAAGCTTACAGGCCGGAAGCCGTCGTTGCAGCTAATCATTGCGCTGTAAGGGTTCTTCATCCAGCCATCGTAGAAATTTCCTTCGCCCCGGGACAGGGCTTCGACAAACTCCCTCATCGTTTTCCAGGCTTCGGGACAGAATCCCTCCGGGCATGTTCCGTCCGTGCTGATCCAGGACTGCCCTTCGCCCACCTCACAGGCGTGGTCGATAGGATTCTCGTAGACGGCCATCAGGTCGTCGTGCTGCACCTTTCGTAGGGCGGTAATCTTTACTTTGGTCATGTTTGCAAAAATGTCGCTTATTGTGTTTTCAACAGGCAATGCGGGGGTGAGTCTGATTATGCTGTGTGTTGAGGAAAGTACTTTGTGAGGAAGTCAGCGGGTGCAAGCACTTCGATTTCGGCAAACGGGAAGTCCTTGACGTTTCGGGTCACTATGCAATCGGCACCAGCCTGCAGTGCCGAGAAATATTGCAGGGCATCCTCGAAGTCATTGGCTTTCAGCATCAAGGCCCTGTCAACGGCCTGGGGGCCTATCGGTAGAATATGGATGAATTTCCTCAACCTTACTATCGAATCATAAAACTTGTCAAGCGAAAAGTCTTTTCTTAAAATGTATCTACAATTAGCGATAGTCAGGTCTGACACAAATAATTTGGCGTTAGTCAGCACTGACAACTTCAGTATATGAAGCGCATGTTGATAGTCATTCCTTTTACTAAGGAAATCAATCAATATGTTGGTGTCTAAGAACACATTCATATCACATGTATTTCTTTACAAGGGCATTCTCCTTCTCTTCTTTGTAGTTTCCTACGTATGAATCTTCAAAAATGCCACACAGGCTTTCTAATTCTGATATTTTTCTCTTTTGTTCAGGCGTCATCTTTTCTTCACTTTTGTTGGGTACAATACTCGCCTTCAGGAAAAGCAGAATCTTCTCCATTTTCTCGGCATTCTGGTCATCTACCTGATAGATGAGCCTGACCGCATCCTGTTTCATTTCGCTGACTGTCATTCCCATAGTCTTTAGTGTATTACTTCGCTGCAAATGTATAAAAAATCCGCTGTGTTCCACAGCGTCGGGATGAATAATTAGGGGTTCCGCCGATTCGCACACAGATTGGGGGACAAGTGAAACCTGCATGAATCAGGCCCTGGGCCAATCTGAGGCAGGTGATAGGCAGACAGATACAAAGGGTATATGTCACCCGGGCGGAATTACAGTCGGAATGGTCTGGCCAGAGCTTCCTTCACGCCTTCCAGACTGTCATGGAAGCTGATGCCATGGCTCGCGATGGCGGTGCAGTCCATCGTCAGGTTCCGGTTTTGGTCGCTGAACCGTTCTTCATCGGGCAGAATCCATTCGGAAGGATCAGGGAGTCCCAACAGCCGGGCCACCTTCAGCTGAAGCTCATAGCTGTTCAACGTATTGCCACTGCCGAAATTATATATGCCGCCGGGCAGGGAGCAGGCTTTCGGTATATTCCTGACCACCTCCCACACATTCGTCACACCGCGAAACTCATGCGTGGCAGCACGGACAGCAGTCCCCTCGTCACAGGCTCTCTGCAGGTTTACCAGCAAGTTGCTGTTCAGCTTCAGGCGGCTGTTCGGCAGGTCGTACATCCATGTCAGCCTCAGTCCGACCGCATCGGGCAGGTTCCACAGGGCTCTCTGCTCGGCCTCCAATTTATGCCGGCCGTACACATTGACTGGTGTGAGCGCATCCTCTTCTATGAGTGGCCCATGCAGGGGGGAACCGTTATACACCTGGTCGCTCGACATGAACACCAGTTTGGCCCCGGTCAGTTTGCAGGCCTTGGCTATCCTCACCGTCCCGTGCACATTCACCCTGTGCGACTCTTCGGGATGCTGCTCGCAGTACCACGTGTTGCTGAGTGCGGCGCAGTGCACCACGATGTCCGGGCGGTGTTCTTCCACATAAGCCTTGACCGCCTCTTCGCGACAGATGTTCAGTTCACCGTGTGTGGGTAGCAGCAGGTCGCACTTGTCCTTCAGGAAGAGTGCCAGTCGGCAGCCCAGAAATCCGCTGCCGCCTGTAATCATGATTTTTGTCTTCATTGTCGTATGTTCAAGTTGTGGGGTGTGTATGCATCAGATAGGCTGCGTTAACTTCTTTGAATCATCGGCTGTATCATAGGTTTGACCTGCTTTGTTATATGATAGATAGTGCAAGTGAGAGCAAAGAGCCAAGCTTGCCCCAAGCTTTTTGCCGTGCTGTTTCCTATTTCCGTGTTTTTTCACTTCGTGGGATGATATACCCCTATTTAGCTTCGGGGCTATTCATCCATTTTGTATACGCTGTTGTGGTATTGGACGGATTTCATGTAACGTCAGCACTATTCCTTTGTGTCACCTATATAATCGTTGATGAGTTTTTTAATTGTAGCTTCAGCCTTGTCCTCCCCAACCAGTGCTATCAGTTTGTTGTAGTCTTCAATTTCGTTGTCGGTGAAGGTCACTATTATCTGCCTTTCTTCTCTGCCTGCTATGTGGGTGTACGATTCCGGATGTGCCCAAAAGCAACTTTGGCACACTGCAACGTCCTTGATATTCCAGTTGGGGCAGTGTTCACATGTCCACGATTTAGCCCTGTTGGCTGATGGGCTGAGCAGCATGTAGCAGTCAATATTCTTTGGATCCTGCTCGCCGCCTATTTCATTCGAAAATAATTCAGTTGTGAAGTGCTGATTCCCAACACTTCGTG
>CALZRA010000183.1 GCA_945828345.1 uncultured Bacteroidales bacterium | reverse complement strand
TTACTTTGGCGACTTCTAAATTGTCATGAGGGTTTCATAAGATTGGCTGCGCTCGGCATAGCTCAAGCAAGCTTGGCTCTGCGCTCACTTGCACAATCTTTGCCCCTTCGGGGCGTGCCTTGAACGCTTGCATTCACACATTTATCCAAAAATCATGCACCGGGATTTCTGCTTGAGCCCTAAAAACTTTACCCTGTCCATCTGTGCTTGGGGTCGGACTGCACTGCCGGTTGCGTGCTTACCCGCAAAGACTTGTCTGCAAAACGTAGGGGATTGTACTTCCTTCACCCCGACAATGGGCTGCTCTCTGGACTCAAGGTACTGCCTTTTTCGTTCGGCCAAGGCTGAACGGTCCGAACAGCTATCTCCTTGCGCTGTAACAGCTATCTGCTATGACCGTTCAGCCTTGGCTGAATGCAAAGAGTCATGCGGTAACGACACGGTGAAGGCTGATGGCTTGCGCATGGTAAGATTATCCTCTCCGGATAGGGCATTCAGCCCTTTGAGCGGAAAGGACAGAACATCCGTCCTTGCTACACTTCACCCTTTGTCAAGCCTCCATGCGTGAAAAATCCGTCCAACACTTTGTGCTTCGCCTTCGTTGCCGTACCTTTGTCTGCGCATTGTTTGCCAGCGGATGTTGCAAGCCGCATACAGCGCTCAGGCTTTAATGCAAACATTTCAATGGGAGCCATCAAGCTCCTCTGTATCAATGTTTTTAAAATCTTCAAACTCCTAAAACCACACAAGCATGAAAACTCTAAAGACCCAACTCACGCTGTGCCTGATGGCTCTAACGACCCTCTTGGTGTTCAGCGGTTGTGATGATGATATTTGGTGGGAAGCCGGTTCCGCCGACGTGTATGGCGAATGGCGCATCGCCGAAGTGACGGGCAGCTACGACTGCAACTACCGTCCGGGCGACTACTGGGTGTTCTATGCCAACGGCCGCTTTCTGGCCGAAGGCGATGGCGGACTGTATGAAACTGGCAACTGGGAGCGCAGAGGACGCACTATCTACATCTACTTCAACTCTTACGAACCCGAAGTGCTGGCCCGTGTGCGCAGTCTCGATGACTACTACATGATACTCGACGTCGACGACTACACCTACGGATCGCGCTATACCCTGCGCATGGTCCGCCAATCGTATTACTACAGTGACAAACAACAGACGCGCCCATGAAGATACTGACGCAAGAAGAACTGAAGGCAAAGATTGACCAGGAAATCTTTGCCCGGATAACCGAAACGGCCGACGAACTGGGCCGCGAGTGCTACTTGGTGGGCGGCTATGTGCGCGACCTCTTTCTGGAACGTCCCACCAACGACATTGACGTGGTGGTCGTGGGCAGCGGCATCGAAATGGCCGAAGCACTGGCTGCCAAGCTGGGACGCGGTGCCCACCTGTCGGTGTTCCGCAACTTCGGCACGGCACAGGTCAAGTGGCGGGGCATGGAAGTGGAGTTCGTCGGGGCACGTAAGGAAAGCTACACCCACGACTCGCGCAAGCCCATCGTGGAAGACGGCACGCTCGAAGACGACCAGAACCGCCGCGACTTCACCATCAACGCCATGGCCGTGTGTCTGAACCGCAGCAGGCTGGGTGAACTGGTTGACCCGTTCGACGGACTGCTCGACCTTCAGGACGGTATCATCGCCACGCCGCTCGACCCCGACATCACCTTCAGCGACGATCCCTTGCGCATGATGCGCTGTGTACGCTTTGCCGCCCAGCTCAGGTTTGTCATCGAAGAGGAAACCTTCGAAGCCCTGGGGCGCAACCGGGAGCGCATCAAGATTATCAGCGCGGAGCGCACCATCGATGAGCTGAACAAAATCATGCGTACCGGCCAGCCTTCGCGCGGACTGGTCGAGCTGCACCGCTGCGGCCTGCTGGCTATCATCCTGCCCGAGGTGGCCCAGCTTGACTGTGTGGAGACACGCAACGGACGGTCGCACAAGAACAACTTCTACCATACCCTCGAAGTGCTCGACACCGTGGCTTCGCAGAGTGATAACCTCTACCTGCGTTGGGCTGCCCTCCTTCACGATATAGGCAAACCGCGCAGCAAACGCTGGGAACCTGCCGTGGGCTGGACCTTCCACAACCACAACTTTCTGGGTGAAAAGATGATAGCCCCGCTCTTCCGCCGCATGAAGTTGCCAATGGACGACCGCATGAAGTACGTGCGCAAGCTCGTGGGACTCCACATGCGTCCCATTGCCATTGCCGACGACATCGTGACTGACAGTGCTGTGCGCCGCCTGCTGTTTGAGGCCGGCGACGACATTGACGACCTCATGCTCCTCTGTGAAGCCGACATCACCAGCAAGAACGAACAGCGCAAGAAGAATTTCCTGCAAAACTTCAAGACGGTGAGGCAGAAGCTCGTGGACATCGAGGAGAAGGACCGCATCCGGAACTTCCAGCCTCCAGTCAACGGCGATGAAATCATGCACATGTTCAACTTGCAGCCCTGTCAGCAAATCGGCACGCTGAAGAGTGCGCTCAAGGATGCCATACTCGACGGGCTGGTGCCCAATGAGCGGCAGGCGGCCTTGCAGTTCGTGCTCGAAAAGGCCCGGACCATGGGCTTGCAGCTGTGTCATCCTCCAGTCGAATCCTAATCCTACATCTCCCATCATGACACCCTCACAAGTCGAAGCCAACAAGCAGCAGTTTCTTTCGCTGTGCCGCGAACATATCCACCGCGAAGGCATAGAGAAGGTGTTGGCCTATCTCGAAAACAGTGATTTCTTCACAGCTCCCAGTTCTACCAACTTCCACCTTAACGAAGAGGGCGGACTGTGCCGCCATTCCATCAATGTGTTCGAAACGGCCTGCAAGCTCTACGAACACATAGCCCTTCCGGCCATACGGAGCGGCCAGTCACCCTTTACCGAGGAGATACCCCTCGAAAGCATCGCCATCGCCGCCTTGCTCCACGATGTGTGTAAGGTCAAGTTCTACCACAAGGTCGAAAAGTGGAAAAAGGATGCGCACAACAAGTGGGTGTCCTATCCGGGTTATGAGGTGAGAGACGATTTTCCCTTCGGACATGGCGAAAAGTCCTGTCTCATGCTGGGGTGGTACATGCGCCTCAAGCCCGATGAGATGCTGGCTATCCGTTGGCATATGGGCATGTTCGATATGGCTGAAAACGGCAGCAGCCAGCGTTACGCCTTCTATGCGGCCACAGAGAAGAGTGCCTTGGTCAACATCATCCAGAGTGCCGACTCCCTTTCTGCCAAACTGCTCGAACAGACTACCGTATTTGTCTGACCGTTTGCTATTCCGTGGCGTTGCACTGTAATAGCAACGGCATGCCATACAGGGGTTGCTTATGGGGCGTTCTTTAAAACCTAATTCAACTTTCGCAGGTCGTTGCCGTTAGTTGACAAGCGTTCAAGGCACGCCCTGCAAGGGCATCAGCGCATAGCCCAGGGCATCGCCCT
>CALZRA010000182.1 GCA_945828345.1 uncultured Bacteroidales bacterium | reverse complement strand
CAAAGGATGAGAACTTCGGCAATGCCGGAGAAATGGTGAAACTGTTTGAACAGACTCAAAGCCGTCTTTCCTCACGTCTTATGGAGAAGTTCCAAAAGACGGGCGATATCAAAAAGGAGGAGTTCACAACTATATGCCCCGCCGACATCCCATACGACGGACCTAAGAAGGTGAGCGTCGACGAATGTCTCGCCAAGCTCGATAATCTCGTAGGACTGCAAAGCGTGAAGGACGAGGTACGCAAGATGGCTAACATTATCAGGCTTGAGCAGATGCGGGCGCAGGTGAACGGCGATTCGGCGAAAGTCGTCGCCGACCACTATATCTTCTACGGCAACCCCGGAACGGGAAAGACCACCGTGGCACGCATCATGGCTGACATCTTCTTGTCGCTCGGACTGCTGCCTACAAACAAACTTGTCGAAGTGGCACGCCAGGACCTTGTCGCTCCTTACGTGGGGCAAACGGCTCCAAAGGTAGAAAAGGTTGTGAGAAGTGCGCTCGGTGGTGTGCTCTTCATAGACGAAGCCTACACCCTGAATCAGGGAGACGGTGACAGCTTCGGACATGAAGCGATAGACGCTCTCGTGAAGCTCATTCTCGACAATAAGGGACGGCTCGTCGTCATCCTTGCCGGATATACCAAAGATATGCAGGACTTCCTCGACGCCAATGCCGGACTGGCTTCACGCTTCACAAAGAAGATAGAATTTGAAGACTACAAACCCGATGAACTGACAAAGATATTCTGCATGGCTGCTGAACGCGACGCTTACGTGCTTACTCCGGAAGCCAAAGATGCAGCAAAGCTACACCTTACTCAGCTATACAACCTGCGCAATAAGAACTTCGGCAATGCTCGCACAGCCAATAATTTTTACAATAGCGTAAGGCAAACCATGGCGAACCGCTTGTTGCAATCCGAGAATATAACGAAAGAGGAAATGTCGACAATAACCGAAGAAGATATTCTCGGGACGAAGTAAGAAGACAATTCAGAAAATACAGGCGCAGATGAAACCTTCCGTGGCAAACAGGATAGTGTTTACCACGGAAGTTTTTGTATGCATCCCTTTGCCTGCTCTACCGGCATCGAGTCAAGTTGGCTTGCCTACAGCTGGCTGGGAAGTCTGCTCACCCGGCAGCTGCTATCGTTCCATAATCACCTTGCCGTTTCGGTCGATTACCTTGAAGGCTGTATGGCCATGGTGAAGCTCCAAGCGCACGGCCGAATCGTAGCCTTGTTCCAGAATGGGAAAGCTGTTGCCGTCTGACTGAACGGGATGGTAAAAGGTGCGGTGCGTATGGCCTGACACCATGAGGTCTACCTTCGCTTCGTTCAGCACAGGCAGGAACTTGTTGATAGCCTCCGTCCAACCGTGCCACATGTTTTCGTCTTTCCACTCCTTACCCATCATCATGGGGAAGTGGGAGATGACAATGCGGTACTTGGCGCGCTTGTACTCCTTCGTTCGCACCAAGCGTTTCAGCCATTCGGCCTCTTCGCTGCGATAGGCGTTGTAGTCTGTCGGTCAAGCACTCTCGCCTGCCACAAGCTTTTCCAGCACAACGGCCACTCCGTCTTCTTCGTTCGACAGTGTGACAAAGTCAGCCACGGCCCGCAATTCGGGAGCGGCATTGTCCATAGCCACACCCATACCAGCCAAACGTATCATCGACAAATCGTTGTATCCATCGCCGAAGGCTATCAAGTCGGCTTCCGTCAGCCGCAAATGGGCCAGCAGCCGCTGCAATGACTGCGCCTTGTCGATACCCTTCGGCACCAACTCTAAAAAGAAGGGAGCCGAACGGAACACTTCCATTCTGTCGGACAGCAAGGCGGACAGTTCTCCTTCGGCCTGCATCATCTGGTCGGGATGTCCCGTCATGAGCAGCTTCACCGGGTGGGCCTCGATGCTTTCAAGCAAACAGTCCACGCCCACCACCTCCATTTTGTTGATACGGGCCTCTTCGGCCACATAGGGATCATGAGGCATCTGCGTCACTATGCGGTTGCCGTTATAACCCAACAGCGCATGACCATGCGTCTGGGCGTAATGAACCAGCAAGGGCAGCACCTCGTCGGGCAGGTGCTTCGCATAAAGCTCGCGCTTCGAGGGCCAATGAACAATCTTTGCCCCATTGTACGACAACACGTAACTCTCCCGCCCTTCAAGTTCCAGCACGTCTGCCACTGGTGCTATGCCATAAGTGGGCCGGCCCGAAGCCAACACCACCACTGCTCCTTGGTCCATGGCAGCCTCCAGTGCCTGTCGGGTACGTGGTGTAACCTGCTTTGCCTGATTGGTCAATGTGCCGTCCAGGTCGAGTGCTATCACCGAATATTTCATACTTTTTCCGTTTTTACGCCAAGAATACCCTGCTTCATGGCTCTCACCATTTCCCACATGACAATGCCGGCCGTTACACTCACATTCAGCGAATGTTTCGTGCCATACTGTGGTATTTCGAGTGCCAGGTCACAGGCATCTACCACCTGCTGGCCCACACCTTTCACCTCGTTTCCCATCACCAGCGCATAGCGCAGATGGGGGTCGGGGCGGAAATCGCCCAGTTTCAGGCTGCCTTCCACCTGTTCTACAGCCACCGTCACATAACCCTGCCGTTGCAAGTCGCGCACCGCCTGGAGCGTGTCGCTTTCGTAACGCCACCTGACAGAATCTTCGGCCCCCAAGGCAGTCTTGTGAATTTCAGCCGAAGGCGGTGTGGCCGTAATGCCACACATCACCACCTCTTGCAGGCAGAACGCATCGGCCGTACGCAACACACTGCCCACGTTGTGCAGTGAACGTACATTGTCGAGCACCATCACTACAGGCAGCTTGGGTGTTTCGCGGAATTCCTCCACCTCCATGCGGTGCAATTCCTCTACCGTCAGTTTTCGCATTTTACACTTTTAATTGTTATGGCTGCGAAGTTACGAAAAACCTTCCTATCTCAACTCACATACGCTACCAAGCTGTGGATAAACCTGTGTATAAGCGGTTGAAAAGCCGTGGAAACCCTTGTTCATAAAATTCCGCCCCAAACCCCTTTCAAGCCCTCATTGCTTATCCACGAGTACACAGGGGTTTTCCACCGATTTACGCCCTTTTCCGCAATATTTCCCACCGCTTTTCCCTCACTTTTTTATCCCCCTCTACGTTTTCCACAGCCTGTGGAAAAATCCCTTTCTATTCTTTCAAACCTCCTCTTTTCCATGCCTTTCAATCCTTTTGGAGCAGTGGATAAAAATGTGTATTAATCGTCCTCAAACGTGGATAACTTCACAGCCAAGCAAATAGGCCTATTTTTATCCACACTTTCCACAGCCTATAACCATGACCATAGACATTCTATCTCTTTATAAAAGAAAAAAAACATCTTATAATGAATATATAAGAGAGTGGAACACGGTGTGGTGGAAAACATGCGATGTCATACAAAAAGTATCTGCCCTTG
>CALZRA010000181.1 GCA_945828345.1 uncultured Bacteroidales bacterium | reverse complement strand
TTGTTGCTCAGGCACTTATAAATAATGTTAAACTATAGTGTTGCGGAATTAAGGTTTTATAAGGGAAGGAACGGGAACGCTGGCTGTAGGGCAGGGCCTGGGGCGGTTCGGTGACAGTCTGTCCGTTAGCCAGCCGTTTGCAGTGCGGATTGTAGAGCGGGTTGATGTCAACAGCCATGCCGAGCGCGTGTTTCGACAGGTTGCGCGTGTGCGCCACACGGCGGTAGTTGAAGGCAGAGGTGTTGTTGGCCTGCATGGACCGCAGGTCGTCGGCATCGTAATAGTCTACCAGGCGCATTCGCTCGATAGGGTAGCGCAAGTCGTAGAGCTGCTTGAAGATAGCGGCCACATCGGCGGCAATGGCCTGATTCACCACCAGTTCGCCTACCAGCGCCTGTCCTTCAAGGTTGCGGTGCAGGCAGCGCACGTAGCGCAGCTCGCTGCGTCGCACGGGGCATTGCGCCTTGTAGCTTTTGCCCTGCATGAGGGCAAAGATGGTGTCGGGAATGGGCTGTACGGTGAAGAAAGCCTCGGAAGCCTTCCCTTTGAGACTACTTTCGGGAACAACCTCTCCGGGCTTGTAGTGGCGGGCCACTGGGAGTGAAGCCGGGGAGGCAGGCATTTTGCCCGCTGCTGTCGGGGTCAAACAAGGGCCTTCCGTCTGTGGCGTGCCGGTTGTAGAAAGTCGGCCTGCGCCTGCGCCCAACAGCAGCAGACACGCTACACAGGGGACGATGGCGGCGAGTAGCTTCATGGCTTTAATTTTTTTGGGGGGATGCCCAGGAGATAAATTCATGGTGAACTGACAGGGAAAAGCCGGAAGGCCAATAAGGATGGCTGTCAGGAGAGTAATATCCGCCTCATGCCATCCTTATCAACCTTTCAACTTTCAATTAAATGCGGACCTTCACGCCCGCCATGGCCATGAACCGGGGTTGCGGCACGTTGGCCAGGTCAAAGTAGCGGTGCGAGGTGAGGTTCGTCAGGTCGGCATAGAGCGTGTAGTGCGGAGCCTTCCAGGCCAGGTGCAGGTCGAGCAGGGCGTGCGTGCCGTAGGGCCGTGTCTCGGCGGTAGGCTTCAGGTTTTCGTACACCAAATAGGAGCCTTCACGTTGCTGTACGCGCAGCGACCATTCCGCCGTGAGCCGCGAGACGATGCGGTGGCGCAGGCGTGCCACGAACTTGTGGCGCAGGTACTCCAGCGCGTAGTTTGACTTGAAGTAGTCCTCTCCCTTGCGGCGGTGCTGCCCCAACCAGGCATACGACAGAGACAGCCGGGAGTTCAGGCCTCCTGCCCGCTTGGGGTCGCGGGCCTTCTCCTGCGCTCCCAGCAGCGCGTCAAGATTGAAGGTCGCGTCGAATCCCGCACCGTAGCTGTCGAGCGAGAAGCTGGTGGCATGGTAGATGTCGTCGGGCGTATACATCACCCAGTCAATCATGTTTGTGCCCCGCTTGTAGTGGGCCTTGAGGTGCAGCGTGGCTACGGGATGCACGAAGTCGGCTCCGATACGGAAGGCACTGCATTTCTCGGGACGCAGCCCGATGTTGCCCTCCTGCGTGGGACTCTTGTACCACAGGTCTGTAAATGAGGGCAGGCGCAGCGACTGCTCGAACGAGGCAAACAGCTTCCACTGCCGTGCCGGACGGTAACTCAGGTCCACGCCGGGATAGAGGCGGAACTTGTCGTCGACCGCATTGTTGCGCTCGGCCATTACGCCGGCCGATAGCGTGAACTGCCGCCACACCACGTTGTGTTCGAGAAAGTACGACAGGTTTGTGCGGTCATCGCGCCGGTTATAGAAGCGGCCGGGCTGTCCCCCGATGCCTACATACTGGTCTTCGCTGAGTTCGCGGCCCAAGTTCGTGCTGTAAATCACCTCTTCGCGCAGCTCAGCCCCTACGGCGGTGCGGCCCAGCGTCCAGTCCGTGTAGGCATTCAGTGAGGCCGCGAACACGTCGCCCCGATGAAAGTTCTCGCCCGTTTCACTGTGGCGGATGAGCTGGAAGTGGTCGAGGCTGCGCACCCACGAAAGCTGGGGCGCGAGGTGCAGCCTGCCTTTAGTCTCGGCGCGGGCCGCGACGAGGTAGCGCCGGGTCGACTCCCACTGGTTGGGATAGGCAGCCGAGTAGAAAGTGTTGGCACCGAAGTCGTTGGCTGTGATACCGGCTTGAAGGTCAAAGGCGAGGTCCTCAGCCTGATAGCCCAGGTGAGCATAGCCCTTGCCGCCCTCCATGGCACTGTTACGTGTGGCGCCGTCACTACGTCCGTAGCTGCCGCTGGCCGATGCGCTCCAGCCCCGGCCCCATTGCCAGGCAGTGCGGGCTTCGCTGCGCAGGGTGCCGTAGGAGCCGCCTTCCACCCGCGCCTCCAAGGGCGAGCAGGGTTCTGCGCTGCTGCGCGTCACGATGTTGACAGCACCGCTGAAAGCCTGACTGCCCATAACGCGCGAGGCAGCCCCTTCGAGAATTTCGATGCGTTCAATGTCTGAAAGGTTGACGGGAAAGTCGGCCGCGTTGTGGCCGGTTTGAGGATTGACAAGCGGAACGCCATTCAGCAGGAGCGTGATCTGGTCGAATGTTCCGCCGTCGATGCTGATGTCCGTTTGAACACCAAACCCTCCGCGTTGTCGGACATCAGTTGCCGCAGAGAGTTTGAGCACATCGTTGATGCAGGTAATGCCCGCCGCTTCGAGGTCGGCTCGGCTGAAAGTGGTGACCTGTCGTGCAGCCACCTGTGCTGCCAACGGTGCGCGTGTGGCAGCCGCTTGTGCTTCGCCCAGTTCCAGCGTGTCAGCGGCGGCCTCCATGTCAGCCAGTTCATCGGCAGGCAGCCAAACAGCCGTTGAGGCGACAGCCAGACGCGGTGCGGCGCAGGCCAGCGTAGCGGCACCGAGCACGCCGATGCGCACTTCTCGGTGCAGGCAGCTGAACAGGCTCCAGCCCTTTCGGCTGAACTGGTGGAAGGTCAGCACCTTCTTCTTAGTAGTTTGTTTGAACATAATAAATGAGTTTGGTTAGCAGGTTCCAGGGGCCTATAAGTCAGTAAAAACTTGTAACCTCTTTGCCTGACGCTGCAAAGATAGTGCAAGTGAGAGCAAAGCAAAAAAAGTCCGCAGGATTTTCTTTTGCTCTGCCGAGCGCAGCCTGTCTTATGGAAAGATAGTGCAAGTGAGCGCAAAAAAGCCAAGCTTGCTTGAGCTTTTTGCCGAACGCAGCCTGTCTTATGGAAAGATAGTGCAAGTGAGCGCAAAGCAAAAAAAGTCCGTAGGATTTTCTTTTGCTCTGCCGAACGCAGCCTGTCTTATGGAAAGATAGTGCAAGTGAGAGCAAAAAAGCCAAGCTTGCTTGAGCTTTTTGCCGAGCGCAGCCTGTCTTATGGAAAGATCTTATGGAAAGTAAGTGATTATGGAATGAAGCAAAGCTTCAAATATCAAAAGCCGGGGGATAGGAAGCGACGGTGCACTGGGAGGGCGTGGCAAAGGCCCG
>CALZRA010000180.1 GCA_945828345.1 uncultured Bacteroidales bacterium | reverse complement strand
TAACCTAATCCCTCATAACCTAAGAATCAATCCTCTACCCCAGCATCGCCGGTTGTGTCCTGGTCACTGTCGCGCACAATGCTTGATGCTGAACCATCGAGGGGAATTTCGATACAGAAGGCCGGACCTTCCTCAATGCCGACCTGTCCGATTTGGGCTCCTAACCGTATGGCATGGGCATCACTCTTGTCCGAATCATAGGCCATGCCCAGCAGCACAGTGCCCTGCTGTTCGGCACGGCTCAGGAAGTCGGCAAAGGCCTCCTTGCTGTA
This sequence comes from uncultured Bacteroidales bacterium, assembly GCA_945828345.1. GTDB lineage: Bacteria > Bacteroidota > Bacteroidia > Bacteroidales > Bacteroidaceae > Alloprevotella. Next base: position 3,262 of record CALZRA010000180.1, on the reverse strand, counting down.
GCTCTTGCGGAAGAACGGCTCACCATCGCGCAAGATGGTCACCTCCACCCGATTGTCATAGAACTTCTTTCCCAGCTCATCGGCCACCACGGGCAACTCCGGGTCGGCCTGACGCTCAATGGTAATGGCATACGACTTGCCGCCCCACTGGGCTGTAAAGCTATTCTTTAATGTAGGTTCGCCATACGGTGTGTCGTCCGCCACACGTTGTTGCACACTGTCGGCCGGCGAGGCAGCACCTTCCGACTTCTTGTCGCCACAAGCCGCCATGCCCTGCAACAGCAAGAAGATCAGGACGGGAAACAGGCTCTTTTTCATGCGTTAATTGTATTGCTTGGTTCTTATTTTATGAGCAAAATAACTAAAACTTCGCCACTTATCCAAGCGAAGCTCAGAAAGAGTGGAAGAAAATGCCTATTTTCGCTGCATGAAACCCATGGACCTACGCTTCGCACCCCACCTGATCCGCACAATGGCCGTCTGTCTGGGCCTGCTCGCCTTATGGGCTTGCCAGCGCAAGACGGCCGATGACGCACCAGAACAGCCTGTTCCACAACAGGAACAGGCCGCTCCCACAGCGCGCATCGTGATGGAGGTGAGCAAGCAGTCGCGCCTGTATACCACTGAATACCAAATCCACAAGCTGGTGACCTTCGCTGACAATCCCACGCTCGAAGGCAAGGTGCTGGGCGTACCGGTAAAGATGAAGGCGCGTTGGGGCGACCGCAAGGTGGCCATACCTGTCGACCTCACCCTGAAAGGCTATATAGACTTCTCGGATTTCAGCACACAAAACGTGCTGCACGAAGGCGACAAACTCATTGTCATCCTGCCCGACCCGCAGGTGGTAGCCACGGCCTCGAAGGTTGACCACCAAGGCACGCGACAATATATTGACCCGCTGCGTTCGCGCTTCACCGATGCCGAACTGGCAGAACTCACCCGCCAAGGGGCCGACAGCATTCTGAGCCATACAGGACAATTAGGCATTGCCGAACAGGCACGCAAGAGTGCCACGGCTCTGTTAGTGCCCATGCTCTGCCGGTTGGGCTACGACGAACGGAACATTATCGTCCGCTTCCGCAAGAGCTTTGATGAAACCGACATACAGCCTCATCTCCAAAAGAACTGATGCATACACCTCCAACCCCCACATCCTGTGAAGAGCAGCAGGCCAGAAGCCTGCACTCCGGGCAAGCTGACACCAAGTGCAACAACGGAAGGCTGAACTGGCGACGTCTGCTGTTGAGCCTCATCCGCTATTGGTGGCTGCTGGCCATCGCTGCCATTGCCGTAGCCGTGGCCGTGGTGGTCAAGAGCGTGGAGAATAACCCGCCGGTTCAAGTGGCCGTGGTGCGCAACACCCGCATCGATGTCACCCCCGAGGAAATACGCTCTGTCCGCCAGATCGGCCAATGGGAGTTCCTTTCGGTCTCGACCGAGGAAATGGTGGAGTGGCACCGCAAGCACTTCATGGGCGACGACCACCTCACACGTATCTACAGCGGCACACTCAGGTTAGGCATCGACATGCAGCAGGCCTCCGACGACTGGTTCACCTCGCTGCCCGACTCTGCCTGCCGCCTGCGGCTGCCGGCCATAACCCTGCTCGACACACTGTTTATTGACGAAGCCCGCACACGCTCGTTCTACGAGAAAGGCAGCATTCCGCCCGAAGCCCGCGAGCAGCTCTACCGGCAAGCCCGTCAGGCCATGCTGCGCCGGCTGCTCACACCTGCCAACCTGCAGGCAGCCGAGGAGAATGCCCGCAGCCAGTTCACCCATATCTTTGCGGCCATGGGCTTCAAAAAGATAGACATTACATTCATCCCCGATTCCTTGAATAAACAATGAAACATATCCGTACCCTTCTGCTGCTCGCCGTACTCGGCTTCCTGTGTGCATGCAGTGACCATGACGACAACAAGCCATTGCAGCCTGGCGAAACAGCACAACGCACCGTGCTGGTTTACATGTGTGCCCAAAACTCTCTGGGATTCTACAACTGCCACGCCACCGACTCTGCCGAAATCATGAACGCCCATGCCAGCGTGGCCCGCCATAACCGCCTGCTGATGTTCATCGATGACAACAAAGTTCCCCGGCTCTACCAAGTCACCGCCCAGGACAATGCGCCGAAGCTGCTGAAGCAATGGAATACCGACATCTGCGCTGCCAGCCCCCTCCGCTTCCAGGAGGTGCTTGAAATTGTAGCCAAGGACTACCCTGCCCGGGAATACGGACTGGTCATGTGGTCACACGCCGACGGCTGGATTCCGGCGACCAACACCAATTACCCTTCATTCGAAGGGCCTGCATCCGGTAGCCGCACGCAGCTCCGCCCCTTCTCATTCGGCATTGACAGCGGACCGAGAGGCGGCATGGGCGACAACGGGGCACAAATGAATGTGGAGGACATGGCCCAGGCTATAGCCGATGCTGGCATACACTGCCGGTACATCTTCTTCGATGCGTGCCTCATGCAGAACCTCGAAGTGGCCTATGCCCTGCGCCACCAGACGGACTACATCGTAGCATCCCCCATGGCCATACCCAGTGCCGGCTCTTACTATACCAACGAAGTGGCTCAGGGACTGTTCAGCGATGACCCCGCCGACATAGCCCGCCTCTACCTGCAGGATGTACAGGATGCCGCACTCAGTTCCCACTATGGCAACTACGGACTGGTCATTTCCTGCCTGCATACTGACAAGCTCGAACCGTTGGCCGAAGCTCTGAAGGAGGCACTCCCGCGCTCCGCACTGGCTGGCAGACATTCGCCCGACATGAGCCAGGTGCTGAACTACCAGGCTTATTGCTCCAATTACTTCTACCGTCCCCACAACTACGATGCCCGCCAGAGTCTGGCTGCCCTGCTCGACCCAGCCGACACGGCACGGGTGCAACAGGCCCTGAATGAAGTCATCACCTACTACGGGGCGACCCAGCGGTACTGGATAGGCCCGTCCTACAATGATTATCAGACCATGCCTTTGGACACTGACAACTACCGGGGAGTGAGCCTCTTTGTGCCCCAGAAAGTGTATACCGACCGGGCCAAGAGCACGCCCCACGGCGACCTGAACACCTCGTTCAGCCAGACGGAATGGTACAAGGCTGCCGGCTTTGATGCCACGGGCTGGTGATTATCCAAAGTAACGGATTAAAGTACATGAAGCGCAGACCCAAATAACAACAACTGCGGCTAAGAGGCGACGTTGCACTGGGAGGGCGTGGCTTCCAGCCCGCCCGTTGCCAAGCT
>CALZRA010000179.1 GCA_945828345.1 uncultured Bacteroidales bacterium | reverse complement strand
AAGTCTTGAAAGGGCAATAGGTTGACCTCCGGCAGTTAATCCTTCCTTCTTACGAAAAAGGCAGGGAAAAACTGTTATATTTATCAGCTCGCCTGACGGCTCGCAGAACAACTGCAAACTTAAAGAAAGGGCAAAAGCGTTTGATGACAAATGTTGTGAACATACGCTTTTGCCCCTTCAGGGCGCATTTACGGCGGTTAACCTACCCAGGGCGTTGCCCTGGGCTATGCGCTGATGCCCCTTCGGGGCGTGCCTTAAACCCTTGTAAACTATCTGCAACTACTTGCTAAACAGAATTGTCGTCATTTATTCATTGGCGGACATTCGCGTTCTAAAGCCATTTACGATAATTCGCGGACAATTCACGGACATTCGCGTTCAAAAAAGAAGAAGAACGTGAATTACCGGGAATTATCCGCGAATTACCATAAATATTTTATCCGCGAATGGTCGTAAATAAATTCAACTTTCGCAGGTTGTTGCCGTTAGTTGACAAGGGTTCAAGGCACGGGCTGAAAGCCCAACGAGCGCATAGCCCAGGGCAGCGCCCTGGGTAGGTTGACCGCTGCAAGTGCGCCCTGAAAGGGCAAAAGCGTAAGGAAACCATCTAAGATTCAACGCTTTTTCCCTTTCAGGAAGCACGGCAGCCTCAAATCACTCCGATGATGTCATGCACATCGGCCACGCCATGAGCATCCAACCAAGCATCGATGCCTTCGATTACCTTCACGGTCACAGCAGGGTCGATGAAGTTAGCCGTACCGATTTCGATGGCCGTAGCACCAGCCATGAGGAACTCGATGGCATCTGTGGCATTCATGATGCCGCCCAATCCGACGACGGGGATGCGGACCGCCTTCGCCACCTGCCACACCATGCGCAGGGCCACAGGCTTGACACACGGACCGCTCAAACCGCCTGTGCCGATGCTCAGACGCGACTTTCTGCGCTCCACATCGATACTCATGCCCATGAGGGTGTTGATGAGCGACACGCTGTCGGCCCCTTCGGCCTCGACGGCACGCGCAATCTCGGCAATGTCGGTGACATTGGGCGACAGCTTCACAATCAAGGTCTTGTGGTAACGCTGGCGCACGGCCCGCACCACACTGGCAGCACCTTCGCACGTCACGCCGAAAGCCATACCCCCACTCTTCACGTTCGGGCAGGAGATGTTCAGCTCAATGCCCGGAATGCCGGGAAGGGCATCGATGCGCGCAGCACATTCGGCATAATCCTCGGGTGAACTGCCCGACACGTTGACCAGCACATTGGTTTGCAGGTCCTTCAGCTTCGGGTAGATGTGTTGGCAAAAATAGTCCACGCCCTTGTTCTGCAACCCCACGCAGTTCAGCATACCCGAAGGAGTCTCGGCCATACGTGGATAGTCGTTGCCTTCACGCGGATGCAAGGTCGTACCTTTTACGATGAATCCGCCCAAGCGGTTCAAGTCGATGAAGTCGGCAAACTCCAAGCCGTAGCCAAAGGTGCCGGAAGCGGTCATGACGGGGTTCTTCAGTGCGAGACCGCCGACATTTACGTTTAATTGAGCCATGATAGATTTTCGGGGTTAAAGATGGGACCTTGCTTACACACACACACATTGTGGCCGTCGACTGTCTTCTCCACACAGCACAGACAGGCACCCAGACCGCAGGCCATCAGGTTTTCGAGCGATGCCTCACAGCTCAGGCCGGCCTGTTTGGCCCAGCGTGCCACGGCCACCATCATCGGTTTCGGCCCGCAGGTAGCTACGGCCTGGAAGGTCTCGCCATTCAGTATGCTATGGTTCGTCACATAGCCCTTCTCGCCCATCGTGCCGTCTTCGGTGGTCACATAGACACGGCCCAGCTGTCCGAACAAGTCGAGCTGCATGAGGTCGGCAGCACTGCGGCCGCCCAGAAGGAACACAGGTTCCCAGCCCACTTCGCGCAACACCTTGCCATAATAGAGCAAGGGAGCCGTGCCGACACCGCCTCCCACGAGCAGCATCTTGCCGCCCTGTTCTTCGGGGATGTCAAATCCGTTGCCCAAGGGATAGAGGCAGTTCAGGCTTTCGCCGGCCTGCATCCGCGACAGGCTGCGTGTGCCCTCGCCCACCACATGTACCAAGAGCCAGAGCTGATTGTGCTCGCGGTCAACAAAGTTGATCGAAATGGGCCGCCGGAGGAAAGTGGCAGGCGAATTGGTTATCAGCACTTCGACAAACTGGCCAGGCAGCATGTCGGGCAGCTGGCCTTCATACGGCTCCAGTTTGAGCAGGACATAACCCGGGCGCGGCGATTCGACAGCCGCCACACGCAGGTCGTGTACGTATTTTTTCAATCCTTCTTCCATGAGTTGATGGTTGCTGTGACGGATGAGCTGTAGACAGGCCGGGCGGCATGATTTGCCTCCGGGGCAGAAACCGTCTTATCCCGCATACAGGACACCCAAATGTTTGACGTTTTGCAAAAGTATAAATAAAATGGCACTAACCGCCCCTCTCTCCCAATTTGTTGCTATCTTCGCTTGTGAAACAATCAGAAGACCACGAAGATGAAACTGGAAATATGTACGGGCAACCTGATGAGTGTGCGCGCGGCCATTGCTGGCGGTGCTGACCGGCTGGAACTGTGCGGCAGCTTGGAAACAGGCGGTCTGACCCCTTCGATGGGCCTGCTGCACGCCGCACGGCAAATGACGGCGCTGCCCCTGCACGTGCTCATCCGCGAACGCAACGGTGACTTTCTCTATGACGATGCCGAAAAGGCCGTGATGCTGGACGACATCAGGCGGGCCGCCGATGCGGGTGCCGACGGCGTGGTTGTCGGTGCGCTGACGGCTGAAGGGCTGATTGACACGCGCTTCACCGCTGCCTGCCGACGGGCTGCGGACGGACTGTCGCTGACCTTTCACCGCGCCTTCGACCTGGCCGCACAGCCCTTAGAGGCTCTCGAAATGCTGGTGGACTGCGGCTGCAACCGTGTGCTGACCTCGGGACAGGCCGCCACGGCCGAAGCCGGCATGGGCCTGCTGCGCCAACTTCACCTACAGGCACAGGGCCGCATCATCGTGTTGCCCGGCTGCGGAGTCACGGCCCGCAACGCCCGACGCATCATAGAAGGAACGGGATGCCGCGAACTGCACGCTTCGGCAAAAACCATGGCCGAAAGCCGCATGGCATACAGACGCAACGAAGCACAAATGGGAACGGCCGAAGCCGACGATTACCACTGGATGGCCACCTGTACCGAAAAAGTGCGCGAAATAAAACAGGCAATAGAAGCATACAGTTTAGACTGATTTTCAACAGATAAAGCCAAAGGGGACAGCAAACAGGCAGACAGGTTCAGAAAAAAAACAGCGGCAAAAATTTGGCTGTTATAAAAAAAGTGTCTACTTTTGCACCGCTTTCCAAGAGAAACACGGGCGCTTAGCTCAGCTGGTTCAGAGCGTCTGCCTTACAAGCAGAGGGTCGGCGGTTCGAATCCGTCAGCGCCCACACTTCAAAATCCAGTGTTTCTCTCGGACAAGTCAGCATGCACGGGCGCTTAGCTCAGCTGGTTCAGAGCGTCTGCCTTACAAGCAGAGGGTCGGC
>CALZRA010000178.1 GCA_945828345.1 uncultured Bacteroidales bacterium | reverse complement strand
CCTCAAGTTGGCTTGAAATCAGGGCGGGCTGGAAGCCACGCCCTCCCAGTGCACCAGCGCTTCAGGTTGGCCTCCTTCAGTCTGCCATTGGATGAAAATCATGGCTTATAGCCGTATACAACCGACACAAAACGCACTTTTAGTGCCCCGTGGTGCAAAAGAACTGAAATATTTGCGTAATATTGCACCTGTTTCATGATATGAAGGTAAAATTTCCTTCATGCCGGAACTTCCTGCTTTAGAACTGTTCACAACGATTCAACTTATACATCCTCATCTATGTTACATGTACCCTCCTTACAGAGAGCCATTCTCTCGTTAGCCCTGCTGTTGCCTGCATGGAACGCATGGGCCGACTCGGGCACGATCAGTGCCATGAAGATTCATTGCAAGTCGGGCGATGCGGTCACTATCCTGCTGGGTGAACGTCCCTTGGTCACTTTCGCCAACAACGACCTGATGCTGACCACGCAGACCCGTGTCGTCTGCTACCCGGCGGACGAAGTGTTGAAGTTCACCTATCTCGACGAAGATGAAGTAATCACCGGTATCGGGCAGACCCACCAGTCGGGCAGCGTGTTCTCTTTCGCCGACGAAAACCTGCAAGTGAGGCACCTGAGTCCCGAATCTGCCGTGTCAGTCTATACCGTCGACGGCAAACTGCTGGTCACAGCCCAGACCGATGCACAGGGCAGTGCCACGCTTGCCTTGCCCGAAGTGGCAGGAGGCGTGTATGTAGTGAAAACCTCGTCCGTAACCTTCAAACTCCGTAAGCCATGAAACGCCTGCTGACCTCCATCCTGCTTTTTGCAGCCTTCCTGTGCGGGGCCCAAGCACAGAACGATGCCCTGTTTGTCTACCGCAACGACGGTGCTATCCATGGTTTCCTGCGTGCAGACATCGACAGCATGGTTTGTTCGCAGATAGACCTCGACAGCCTCCTGCACGCCGACTATGTCGTGCAGGAAATCTGGACAGCCGATTCCGTCTACCGTATACCCTTGGCCGCTATCGACAGCATCAGCTTTGTCACACCGCCCACTATCTATAAGGAAGGTGTTACCAAGATAGAAGAAAGCCTGCTGCCCTATGTAGTGGGCGCCGACAGCCTGACGCTGAAACTGAAATCCGATACCCCTTCCTATCTCCTTCCGCAGACGGGCGACCTGCTGGTACTGTTGGAAGGCTGCGAAGTGCTGCCGTACGGCTTTGCCGGTAAGGTGGAGACCGTCAACACCTTGGGCGATTGCGTGGAGGTGGTTTGTGAGCAAACCTATATAGAGGATGTCTTCGACTCCTTCTGCAGCGTCCAGACAATGGTAGGCTATGCCGAAGAAAGTGAAAATGCCTCGTCACAGCGCAGTCCGTCAAGTCCTGACCGTATAACGTACAATCCGGATGACAAGATTTTCGAATTAGGCCCTTATACAATTTCTTTGACTGGTGGACTAAGCCAGGGCATTATTCCCGGTGGCGACCTCGCTTTGGCGGGAGAATCGGGTGGTTCTATAAGAATATCCCCCACGTTTCGCATCCATACGTTGGTGATTTTGGAATTTACGCGGGGACTTTTGATTGAGTGTTCGGTAAAAGGAAATCTGAATGTGTCGTCGCAGGTCTCCGTTTACGGTAAGCTGGATTTGAAACACGAATTCCTGAATCGCGTGGTGAAAGAATTCCCTATTGCTAATACAGCAGGGCTGGTTAATTTCTACTTTTATCCAGGAGGGATCATACGTGGTAATGCGGCGATTACATGCACAGTCAAGGATCGCAGAGACTATGAATTCGGAATGTCTTATGGTTACAGTTCTAAAGGAGAAAATGTGATAAAACCCTCTCTTGGCGGGCGTGTGGTGTCGTCTTCAACAGATGTAGAAGAATTAAGCATTGACGGCAGTTTGGCGGTGGGAGCTTATCTTGAATTCGGCTTAAATTTCAGGTCCAGAGACTATAGCCGGGCTTGCGTACGCGGAGAAATGGGGATGCAGTTAAACGGGAATTTTGTGCTCTGTAACTCAGACCTCGAAGAAGCAGAAAGTTCGACCGTATTGTATGAAAGGCTCAAGGCTTCCAGTTTGGAGTGGGGCCCCTTTGTCAATGCCTCGTTGATAACTTCTTTTATCCATTCGGAGGCAGCTATGACGTGGCAGATGTCATCGGTGGACAAAAAATGGGATTTCGTTCCAACTTTCAGCAACACCGAACTGACCCATACACCGGGTTCTGCCACATCGGCCGATGCCTCTACAGATCTTTCGGGTGAATGCTTTGTCCCCGTTCCTGTCGGCTATAAGCTTTTCGATGCAGACATGAACGAAGTAGCAGACTACGATGCTCCGGAGAGCTATACCAACCAAACCAGCCGCTTGGAACACAGCTTTGGAAGCCTGAACCAGGGTGAAGACTATACGGTCTATCCTACTGTCAAATTCTTCGGTTATGAGATGCTCGCCACTCCTTCGGCAGAACTGACGAATGCGCATCCGGTGATCACCGCCTTCGAAGTGATCAACTCTGAGCATAAGGAAGGTGCGTTCATGAACGATGGCCGGTATTACGACTATAAGTTCGACGTGGCCCTGACCGCCGAGATAGACAACTTGGAGGGCGTGGCCGACTGGGGTTATGCTTATCGTGATTCGTACGGAAACGTCAAGCGCATTTCGCTCATGGAGTACGGCCAGTCGTACACCGATACGCGCTATGCCTACTATCGCAACGAGGCCCACTCCACGGCCTGCCTATACACTTATGTAAGGTATGAAGACGATTCGGAATACTACGATGGCGAGCCGCATGACTATCCGTTAGACCATGTGGACAAGTTGTTCATTTGCCCCGACGAACACCATCCCCATGCCATCGACCTCGGCCTGCCCAGCGGCACCAAGTGGGCCTGCTGCAATATCGGTGCAACAAGTCCAGAAGGCTATGGTGGCTATTATGCTTGGGGGGAGACGATAGAGAAGGACCATTATGATGATTATAATTACGCATATTATAACTTGTCAACGAAGGAATGGATAAGCATAGGCGATGACATAGCCGGCACCTCCTACGATGTGGCCCACGTGCAGTGGGGCGGCTCCTGGGTGATGCCTTCGCATGAAAGACAAATGGAGCTGGTGGATTATTGCAGCAGAGAGTGGACTACAGTAAACGGTGTATACGGCACGTTGGTAACCGGTCCGAGCGGCGGTCAGATTTTCCTCCCTGCCGCTGGCGGTCGCTGGAACGACTTCCTCCACTACGCTGGTTCCTACGGCGACTTCTGGTCGAGTACGCAGCGCCCGGACCACTCCTTCGACGCGTACAACCTCTACTTCTACTCCTACTACTGGAGCTGGAGCGGCGGCCTCCGTATCGGCGGTCATTCTGTGCGTGCTGTTTGCCCGTAGCCCAAGAATTAGCATCCTAACCCAAGAACAATAAGCAAGAACACCCCAATAACCTTATCCATGGGCATGGCTGTGCAGACGGGGCGCACAGCAGGCCCACAAGGCCTGCGCCCCGTCTGTACGGCCATGCCCATGGATAAGGTTGAAAAAAAACGATGGCAGGCTTCCTTTCCGCCTGCTTCTGCCGGCCCGTAGCGCAGG
>CALZRA010000177.1 GCA_945828345.1 uncultured Bacteroidales bacterium | reverse complement strand
GCCCGTACACTCTCTGATGGCGGCTGACAGGTATTGGGTATTCGTCCCCACTATTCTCATCTTGTCTATCGGAGGGGGTTACCAGAGGAATCGTGCTGTAGGTGGATTGGACGCGTTTGGTGTTCAGGATCAAAGGAGTTTAGGGTTTGACGCAGTGGGTGGCTTGGGTGGATAGTGTGGGGTGGGAGAGCTTGCTACAGGTTGAGTGGTGGCAGTTTCTTGACAGCTGCGGCCGCCTCCTCCTCGCGCAGGTGCACATAGACTTCGGTGTGGCGCGTAGAAGAATGTCCGGCCAGCGCGGCCACCGTGTTGAGGTTCACGTTGAGCGAGATGAGGTTGGTGATGAATGTGTGGCGGGCACAGTGGAAGGTGATGTGCTTGTCGATGCCCGACTGCCTCACCCAGCGGTCGAGCACTTGGAGCGTGCGGTTGTAGCTGGGCGGACGGAACAGGAGCTTGTCGTCTTCGCTACGTTCTCGCTGTAAGGCGCGCAGGGCCAGCTTGCGTGCGTTGGCGTTGAGGAAGAGGTCGAGCTGGGCAGCCTGTGAGTGCCCGGCCACCTTGTGCTGCGTGAGATGGAGCCGGGCAGCCTTCCAGTCGATGTTGTCGAGCGTGAGGCGTGAGGCATCGCTCCAGCGCAGTCCCGTGTTGCAGCAGAAGAGGAAGAGGTCCTTCACTTGCGGATGGGAGCAGGGCGAAGCCGCCAGCAGCGCGAGTTCGTTGAGGTTGAGCGCCACTTTGGGCTGTATGCCGTGGGCCGCGGTGCGCAGCCGGTTGGCCGGGTTATGCGTCAGGAGACAGCGGTTCACCAGATTGTTGAGGAACTGGCGGAACTTGCTGTAGTAGCCCGCTGGCGTGTGGCCGCGCAGCTGGCAACGGTTTGACAGGTATTTCCAGAAATCGGCGCAGAAGGCCGGGGTGAGTTCGCCGAGCGTCGTGGTGGGCGGCGCGAAGTCGCGCAGTCGTTTGCCTACGGCGCGCACTACAGCCCAATCGGCTCCGGTATAGTCTGCGGCGAAGTGTTGCCAGTGTTCGTGCAGGCTTTGCGAGACAGGCTTGCCGTCAGGTTGTCGTTGGTGGCTGTCTGTGCCCAACCAGGTGCGTTGCAGCAGGTCGATTTCTTGGCGGGCGCGGATGCAGATAGCCATTTCGTACTTTTGTCGGTTGATGCGTCTGATTTCGGGCGTGGTGGGTTTGTCGAGCGTAATGCCCATGTTGGCGCGAGTGCGCTGCCCGTTGTGGTAGGTGCTCAGGTAGAGGGCCACACGTCCGTTGGCCAGTTTCCGTTTTCCAATGCTTACTTTCATGAGGGTATCGTTTGGGGTTAAGCCGCGCGGGGTCTTTCCGGCGGGACGGACAAATATGACACTTGTTTCGGAGAGTGGGTTTTGCGGCGGGGAGATTTCCTTGAGACAACTCGGCACTTAGAATTTTCTAAGTGCCGAGTTGGTTGGTCTAAGTGCCGAGTTGGTTGGGTGGGAAGGGGCGGAGCTTCCGGAAAAGCCGGAAAAGCCGGATGATCCGGAGTTTCCAGAGTTTCCAGAAAATCCGGAGTTTCCGGATAATCCAGAGTTTCCGGATGGGCTGGCCCAAGAAAATCCTGCGGAGTTTTCTTTGGCTTTGCGCTCACTTGCACTATCTTTGCCTCGTAAAGTATCTAAAAGATGACAGACTCTACGCTCCAACATCATACGACACGCGAAGATGCCCGGAAACTGGTGCTCGAAACGGCTACCAGCCTGTTTCATGCGCGGGGCATACGCAGCGTGACGATGGATGATATAGCCCACGAACTTACTATGTCCAAGCGGACGCTCTACCAGCTGTTCTGCGACAAGGAGGACTTGCTGCTGGCCTGCATCGTGAAACATGACCACGAGGAACAGATACGCCTGCAGCAACTGGCGCGCGATTCGGCCAACGTGCTTGACTTCCTGCTCACCAACTACTCGCAGAACATGCGCAAGAACGGAGAAATCACGCCGCAGTTTGTCGCCGACCTGCCCAAGTACAAGCGGGTGATGCAGTACATCGCCCAAAAGCAGACTGAACAGGAGGACGAGGCAGTGGCCTTCCTGAACCGCGGAAAGGAAGAAGGCTACTTTCGCGAGGAAATCAACTTCAGGGTGGTCTACCGCCAGTTGGTGGCCCTCATCAACCACATCATTACCGACGAGGTACTGCTGCAATACACCCACCGCGAACTGGTGACCAACAGCGTGATTGCCTATCTCCGCGGATGCTGCACGGCCAAGGGCGTGGCCCGCATTGACGAAGCCGTGGCGCAAATGAAACCTGACCATCAAATCTAATATCCTATGATAAGCCTTAAGCAACTACTGATCGTGACCCTTCTGTGTTGCCTGGGAGTATGCTCCGCTTCGGCGCAGTCCTTCAGGCAAGGCGCATTGTATCACCTCACTCTGCCCGCCAAGGGCTTGGTGCTGACCCTCGACGATGGGGGAACACTGAGCCTGTCGAAGCCCGACGAGGCCGCTCAGGGCCAACACTTTGTGGTGGCCGAGCTTTCGGGAGCATGGCGCTTCATCAATCCCTTCAGCAACCTGGCCGTACGTACCGAGGCCAACACGGTGCAAGCCGGCGAGAACAACGGTTCGGACGAAGCCCAGCTCTGGAAGACTGAGGCCGTGGCTGACGGCGTGCTGCTCGTGCCGGCCAACCGTCCCGACATGGCTGCGGCAGCCCAGGGCCATCAGGTCGTGCTGTTGCCCAAGGCCCAGGCCGCTGCCAGCAAGCAGGCCCACTTCAAGGTGGTACAGGCCCGTCAGGCTGGCTTCGATGTGGCATTGACCTATCGCATCCGCTCAGTGTCACAGCCCGACTGCGTGTTGGGAAACGGCGATTCGGGTGAGAACAATGCCCGCATTGTGGCCGAACCCGTAGACCGTGAAAACCGCGGCCAGTATTGGAGCATCAAGATGCTCGACCTCGACCGCCGCGTGGTGGAAAACGCCTTTTACGGACAGAACTTTGACGACGGCGGCGACAATGCCAGCATAGACTGGCTGCTGCAGTGGCCCGCCACCGAAGGCGTGTGGAACAATGCCCAGTTCCGCTTCGAACCTGTGGCCGGGCAAGCCGACGCTTACCTCATCCGTTCGGCAGGGAAGGCCAAGGCCGACAAGATGTATGCCCTGCGCGACGGACAGCTGCGCGCTGTGGCCTATGATGCAGCCGACCGTTCGGCGTGGTTCAGCTTCGAACAGGTCGAAAAGCCCAAAATCAAGGCCCCCTACTGGGAGGACGAAACCATCTTTGCCGAAAACAAAGAGCCCGGCATAGCCACCTACATGCCCTATGCCGACGAGGCCGCCATGTTGGCCGACCGAGCCTATTACGACACGCCTTGGACTGTTCCCGCAAACAGCCGTTACCTCAGCCTGAACGGCACGTGGCGTTTCCACTTCGTGCCGCAGCCCGACCAGCGTCCGCTGACCTTCTATGAAGAAGGCTTCGATACCTCCGCATGGGACACTATCCCCGTGCCCTCTAACTGGGAAATGCAGGGCTATGACCGTCCCATCTATGCCAATGTCGAATATCCCCACTCCAACACTCCGCCCTTCATCAAGGCCCGTCCCGGCTTCAATGACGGCG
>CALZRA010000176.1 GCA_945828345.1 uncultured Bacteroidales bacterium | reverse complement strand
CAGGGCGCATTTGCGGCGGTCAACCTACCCAGGGCGTTGCCCTGGGCTATGTGCTTGTTGGGCTTTCAGCCCGCTCCTTGAACGCAGGTTTATCCGCTGCAATTACTTAGGACAAACTCATGTTTCATCAATGTTACAGGCGCATTGCCCGCCCTCCCAATGCAAACAAACGAGGGCGTGCCGAAGCACACCCTCGTTTGAGGCTACTCTATAGCAGTTTCATTAGCCGTTCACTGTAATGAGATAATAGTTCTTCTTGCCGCGCTGCACGAGCAGGTATTTGCCGTTGAGCAAATCCTCTTCGGTGATGACACGGTCAAAAGCAGCGAGCTTTTCCTTGTTCAGGCTGACACCGCCACCTTGCGTGAGCTTGCGCATTTCGCCCTTGGAGGCAAAGCACTGGGTGTGTTCGGCCATGAGGTCAACGGCCTTGACCCCTACTACCTGTTCGCGGTTCACCTCAAAGCGGGGCACGCCGTCGAACACGCTGAGCAGGGTGTCCTCGTCGAGCTTGAGCAGGCTCTGCTTGGTGGCCTTGCCGAAGAGGATGTTGCTGGCTTCGAGCGCCATTTCGTAGTCTTCGCGGCTGTGTACCATGCAGGTCACTTCTTCGCCCAGACGCTTCTGGAGCAGACGGCGGCCGGGATCGGCACGGTGTTCGGCTATCAGTGCGTCGATTTCCTCGTGCGGCAGACTGGTGAAGATCTTGATGTAGCGTTCAGCCTCCTCGTCGCCCACATTGAGCCAGAACTGGTAGAACTTGTAGGGCGTGGTGTATCGGCGGTCAAGCCATACGTTGCCCTGCTCGGTCTTGCCGAACTTCTTGCCGTCAGCTTTGGTGATGAGCGGACAGGTCAGGGCATAGGCATCGGCCTCAGCACCCAGCGTGCGGCGAATAAGCTCGGTACCCGTAGTGATGTTGCCCCACTGGTCGGAGCCGCCCATCTGGAGCTTGCAGTGCTTCTCCTGATAGAGGTGGAGGAAGTCGTAGCCTTGCAGCAACTGGTAGGTGAACTCGGTGAACGACAGTCCGTCGCGGGCCTCACCGTTCAGACGCTTCTTCACGCTGTCCTTGGCCATCATGTAGTTGACGGTGATATGCTTGCCGATTTCGCGGGCAAAGTCAAGGAAGGTGAAGTTTTTCATCCAGTCGTAGTTGTTGACCAGCTCGGCGGCATTGGGAGCGTCGGAGTCGAAGTCGAGGAAGTGGGAGAGCTGGTTCTTGATGCACTCCACATTGTGGCGCAGCACTTCCTCAGTGAGCAGGTTACGCTCGGCACTCTTGCCCGAGGGGTCGCCAATCATGCCCGTTGCACCGCCCACCAAAGCGATGGGCTTGTGGCCGGCACGCTGGAAGTGACGCAGCATCATCACCGAACAGAGGTGACCGATGTGCAGCGAATCGGCAGTGGGGTCGATGCCCACATAGGCGGTTACCATCTCCTTGTCGAGCAGCTCTTCGGTGCCGGGCATCATCTGGTGGAGCATTCCGCGCCATTTCAGTTCTTCAACAAAATTCATGGAACTATCTGTATTAGTCTGGCGGACGGTTCGGGGGTGGCACCGGGCGGTGCAACAGCCCCATACGGCCCGCACAGAAATGTTTGTTTCTTGCGGGGGCAAAATTACGCTTTTCTTTCTATTCTGCCTGCCGGGCCGCACACATATTTGGTGTGGCGGGCTGACTAAACATCTTTATATAACAATGTCCGCCGACACAGGGCTGTGCCGGCGGACGGTTGTAGGTTATGGTGCGGAACGGCTGTCCGCACGTTTTCGGTCGTTTACTTCACGAGCACCTTCTTGCCGTTCACAATCTGGATGCCCTTGCCCAGCGTGTTGAGCTGGCGGCCATCGAGGCTGTAGATGCTGAGCTTGCCCGTAGCAGGCTGCTCTACGGCGATAATGCCGGTGCTACCGTCGCGGCTGAAGTCGGAAGTGTTCTTTACGCCGGCCATATTGAAGTAAAGTTCAAGGTTGCCGTATACCCATACCACAGCTCCCTGCAGAGAAGGATTGTCCTGGAGGTTCAAGGCTGCGCGCACCTCTGACTTGGCAGGCAACTGAACAGGCACATACACTTCGGGCGTACCGATGGCGATATTCGAAGCCACGGTATTATCGGTGTCAGACGAAGGATAGATGGTGCTGCCGTTGATGCTGCCCAGGATTTGACCCTTCACCCAAACCTTTTCAGTGACGCGGCCATTGTAGTACTTCACATCGGCAGGGCTGTAGGGATTTTCGAAGGTGCCCTGTCCCTCAATGACATAGAGCGTGAAGCTGGCACGGCTCTCCAAGTAGTTTTCGCTCTCGGCAGTCGTGGCGGTAATCACGGTCACGCCAGGACCTACCACGGTGATGTTGCCTTCGGCATCGACAGTAGCCACATTCGTGTCGGACGACTCGAAGCTCTTGGCACCGTCAGAGTTGGTGTTCAGGGCGTTGTCTACCGTCTGCGAACCGTTGGGCAGCACAACCACCTCTTCGTTGGCCCAAGAGGTTTCGGGGGCAACGAGGTTGGTGATCATTTCGACATCGCTGGCCGACAGGGCATAGAGCTGGGCCTTGTCCTGATAGTATACGACCACGCCGCTCACGTTGTAGGTCTTGTCGGTCTTGAAGATGACATCGCCCAGCACGTTGAAGTTGTCGCGCAGCACCATCTCGTTGTCGCTGTCATCGACCATGGTGATGTTAGAGCTTGCGAGGGCATCAGAAGTGAAGTTTACGCCCTGCAGCTGCACATAGCGGCTCTGGTAGATGTGTTCGGTATCGTTGCCTACGGTAGACATTTCCCGCACCAAGGGCTCTACGGCATTGCCCGAGCTGACTACGCTCACGCCGTCGAACGAGGTCAGGGTAATCTGAGCAGCACTGCTGTAAATGTTCAGCTGTCCGGCCACCTTGCCGCTGATCTTGTCGCCTTGCTTGAAGGGCACCTTCTGCATACCTGAGGCATAGAACATAAAGCCATCTGCACCCTGCTGCACGTAAACACTGGTGTTTGAACCACGCAGACCAACACCCACCACGAGCAGGTCGCTGAACTCATAGGTTACATCTACCTTGTCGGCAGTGGCTGCGGCCTTCAGGTCGGTCAGCGAAGTATAGTTGGGCACTTCGGGAACGACGGGTTCTTCGGGCAGACTTACACTGCCGTTGCCATGCAGGTTGAAATCCTTCACTTCCCACGTACCGGCCACATCGGCGGTAGAGGTGTAAACAAAGGCTATCTGCACCTGCTTGCCGTTGAATGCCTTGAGGTCGGCGGTAGAGCCAATGAACGTCCAGCTTGTGCCTTCGGACCAGGGCGTCACTTCGAGCGTAGTCCAGTCGGCATCATCAGCAGCCTTGGCCTTTACGCTGACAGCGGCCTTGAGGTTATCCTGATTTTTGAAGAAATTGGCAGCCTGCTGGAAGGAGATGCTGCAGTCGGTGGCATTGGCCAGATCAAGCACGGGCGAAACCAACCAGCTCTCAGAAGCGTAATTGGTCTTGTTGGCATAGCCAGTTGCCTTCATGCCATAGCCCGAAGCAAACGACCACACGTTACCCAGTGCCTCATCCTTCGACTTGTCTTCAATGGTGAACGTGCCGATAGACGAACCGAACGATTCGCTCCAAAG
>CALZRA010000175.1 GCA_945828345.1 uncultured Bacteroidales bacterium | reverse complement strand
AATGTTAGGAGACAAGCGTTGTGAATGAACGCTTTTGCCCTTTCAGGGCGCATTTACATAAGATTGGCTGCGCTCGGCATAGCTCAAGCAAGCTTGGCTCTGCGCTCACTTGCACAATCTTTGCGGCGGTCAACCTACCCAGGGCGATGCCCTGGGCTATGCGCTCGTTGCCCCTTCGGGGCGTGCCTTGAACGCTTGCATTCACACATTTATCCAAAAATCATGCACCGGGATTTCTGCTTGAGCCCTAAGAAGTGAACTTACTTCATAGGCCGTTTGATCTTTCCGATGGCCGATGATTCAGCCACCGTCCCCGACAGGTTTGCTGCCGAAGGCCAGCCAGGCAACTGCCCCTACCCACGCCCACAGTGCCTGCCCAGCCTTCAAAGTCCTGTGTCAAATTGTCTGGTTTTCTATGCTCTACAGCAGGATTAAAGAAAAAAGGCAGGA
The DNA here is from genome assembly GCA_945828345.1 of uncultured Bacteroidales bacterium. Lineage (GTDB taxonomy): Bacteria > Bacteroidota > Bacteroidia > Bacteroidales > Bacteroidaceae > Alloprevotella. Next base: position 3,274 of record CALZRA010000175.1, on the reverse strand, counting down.
AAAATTTGGCCGCTAACACCTATTTAGCTTACATTTGCGCACACAAGAGCACCCCACTGCAAGGCGCAAGCCACCCAGCTGGCACCCAACCCAACTGCCCCCACACAGACACAGAGCGGGACAGTGCGGCGCGCCTTCCCCCCTGCTCTGCGCTAACCTTTATCCTTACAATCTAAAACCACTACCCTATCATGAAAACCGAGCTTATCATGCAGGCTCTCGAAGCCAAGCATCCTGGTGAATCAGAGTTTTTGCAAGCCGTTCGCGAAGTGCTGCTCTCCATCGAAGACGTCTACAACGAACACCCCGAATTTGAACGCGCCAAAATCATCGAGCGCATGGTTGAACCCGACCGCATTATCACCTTCCGCGTGCCTTGGGTAGACGACCAGGGCGAAGTGCACGTGAATCTGGGCTACCGCGTACAGTTCAACAATGCGATTGGCCCGTACAAAGGCGGTATCCGTTTCCACCCCTCGGTAAACCTGAGCATCCTGAAGTTCCTGGGCTTTGAACAGACATTCAAGAACGCACTTACCACGCTGCCCATGGGCGGTGCCAAGGGAGGTTCCGACTTTGCTCCACGCGGACGCAGCGATGCCGAAATCATGCGCTTCTGCCAAAGCTTCATGCTGGAGCTCTGGCGCAACTTGGGTCCTGACCAGGATGTACCCGCTGGCGACATCGGTGTAGGCGGACGCGAAGTAGGCTATATGTTCGGCATGTACAAGAAGCTGAAACGCGAACATACCGGCACCATGACCGGCAAGGGCATGGAATTTGGCGGTTCGATTCTGCGTCCCGAAGCAACAGGCTACGGTGCGCTCTACTTTGTAAAGCAGATGCTGGCTGACTACAACATGACCATCGAAGGCAAGACGGTGGCCGTATCAGGCTTTGGCAACGTGGCTTGGGGTGCCGTGAAGAAGGCTACCGAGATGGGTGCCAAGGTGGTTACGCTGAGCGGACCCGACGGCTACATCTACGACCCCGAAGGTGTAAGCGGCGAAAAGATTGACTATATGCTCGAACTGCGCCTTTCGGGCAACGACATAGTGGCTCCTTATGCCGAACGCTATCCTGAAGCCACCTTCTATGCCGGCAAGAAACCATGGGAACAGCCCGTCGACATTGCACTGCCCTGCGCCACCCAGAACGAACTGAACCGGCACGATGCCGAACAGCTCTGCCAAAACGGCGTAAAGCTCGTGGCCGAGGTCAGCAACATGGGATGCACGGCCGAAGCCGTAGACTACTTCATCGAACATAAGATGCCCTTCGCACCGGGTAAGGCTGTCAACTCGGGTGGTGTGGCCACTTCGGGTCTGGAAATGACGCAGAACGCCATGCACATTTCCTGGACGGCCGAAGAGGTAGACGAACGCCTGCACCACATCATGACAGCTGTTCACGACCAGTGCGTACGCTATGGCCGCGAAGCCGATGGCACCATCAACTTTGTACGCGGTGCCAACGTAGCCGGCTTCATGAAGGTAGCCAACGCCATGATGGCACAAGGCATCGTATAATTTATAGTCGAAAGCTGAAAGCTAAAAGTTGAGAGCTGGTAGTTGAAAGTTTACAAGGATGCTCACCGGGCGGATGAATGCCGCACTTCATAGTGACCTTATAAACTTTCAACTCCCAGCTCTCCACTTTTTTTCAAAAACTCCGCCACACAGACACGTTTGCCCATGCAGCGGAGAGAATCAACCAAAATAACATATCCAGTTTAGTAAGCCTCGTGATGTACGCCCTTGACGGCTCTGCCGCTGGGGTCGTTCTGGTTCTTGAACGATGCATCCCAAGCCAAAGCCTCAGCGGTTGAACATGCCACACTCGGCACGCTCGGCACACTGCGCGCTGCACTTTCGCTGGGAAAGTATTCCTCGAAGATGGAGCGGTAGCAGTATTCTTCCTTATTCATGGGCGGGTTGATGGGGAAACGCTGTGCCGCCTCGGCCATCTGACTGTCGGACACGGTCGATTCGGCCACCTGTTTCAGCATGTCAATCCAGGAATAGCCCACCCCGTCAGAGAACTGCTCCTTCTGTCGCCAAGCCACACTCTCGGGCAGCATATCGGCAAAGGCTTCGCGCACCATACGCTTTTCGATCGTTGTGCCCGGACACATCTTGGCAGCTGGATTCAGGCGCATGGCCACATCCAGAAAGTCCTTGTCGAGGAAGGGCACACGTCCCTCAACACCCCACGCCGACAGACTCTTGTTGGCACGCAGACAGTCATAGAGATGCAACTTGGAAAGCTTGCGCACGGTTTCCTCATGAAAAGCCCGGGCATCGGGAGCCTTGTGGAAATAGAGATAACCTCCAAACACCTCATCGGCACCTTCGCCCGAAAGCACCATCTTGATGCCCATCGACTTGATGACACGCGCCAACAGATACATCGGAGTAGAAGCACGCACGGTAGTCACATCGTAAGTCTCGATGTAGTAGATCACATCGCGCACGGCATCAAGCCCCTCCTGCAACGTGTAATTTATTTCGTGGTGTACCGTTCCGATATGCTCGGCCACCTCGCGGGCTTTGGCCAGGTCGGGAGCCCCTTTCAGTCCCACGGCAAACGAGTGTAGCTGCGGCCACCAGGCATCCTGCTGGCTGTCGGTCTCGACGCGGCGCGAAGCATAACGTTTGGCTATAGCCGAAATGACCGAACTGTCCAGGCCTCCCGAGAGCAGTACGCCGTAGGGCACATCGCTCATCAGCTGCCGCTTGACGGCTGCTTCGAGTGCTTCGCGCACATCTGCCACGTGGGCCTCATTGTGCTTCACCGCATCGTAACTCTCCCAGTCACGGTGATACCAGCGCGTCATCCGGCCCTCCGAACCCAGATAGTAATGTCCGGGCAGGAAAGGCTCGTAGCTCTCACAGAAACCTTCGAGTGCTTTGAGCTCACTGGCACAATACACCGTGCCGTCGCTGTCACGGCCTATATATAAAGGTATAACCCCGATAGGGTCGCGGGCTATCAGGAAGTCATCGTGCTCCTCGTCATAGAGAGCAAAGGCAAAGATGCCGTTCAGGCGTTCCAAGAAACGGATGCCCAAATCCCGGTAGAGTGCCAGAATCACCTCGCAGTCCGAACCCGTCTGGAACGCATACTTGCCAGCATAGCCAGCCCTGATGTCCCGATGATTGTATATTTCGCCGTTCACCGCCAACACCTGTTTCCCGTCGGGAGAGAAGAGAGGCTGACCGCCACTTTGCGGGTCAACAATCGAGAGCCGTTCATGACAGAGGATAGCCGACTT
>CALZRA010000174.1 GCA_945828345.1 uncultured Bacteroidales bacterium | reverse complement strand
ATGGATCAATCGTCATCTCCAACTGCTACAACACAGGAAATGTTAAAGGGGAATCAGCAAGGGAGGATGGATACGTTAAAGTCGGCGGAGTATGCGCAAGCAATGGAGCGAGCATATCCAACTGTTATAGCACAGGAACTGTCGAAGGGATAGCACCAGAATATGGGACAGTTTTGTCCGGCGGTTTGTGTGGAGAGACAGGTGGAAATATCTCCAACTGCTACTATAACAGCGATATGTTTACAGGAGGAGCTTTCGGCGAAGAATATGAATATGGTACTGCTACCAATGTCGATGGTAAGACTACTGCGCAGTTTGCAAGCGGCGAGGTGGCCTATCTGCTGAACGGAAGCAAATCAGGGGTGGCAGAGAACGAAGAACCTCTGGTATGGTACCAGAATCTCGCAGAAGAGGACGGCGATGCCTGCCCTGTGCTGAAGAAAACAGCAACAAATACGGTTTATCAGGTGAAGTTGATTTGCGGCGGAGTAACAGACTTGGGTGCGACTTACGCCAACACCAATGAAAACAAAATCCTGGCGCATGACTTGCCAGAAACCGTTCCCTTCAATTCAACTAAGAAAATCTATCATAAGGTGTGCCAAAGAGAAGGCTGTGGTGTTCATCTGGGATATTTCGCCGATGCTGCTGGCACCATCGAAGCCACGCCCAATGCAGAGGCAACAGAATTCACCGTGGTTTCCTATACACTGACAGATGCTATCCTGTATGACAGCAAGGCAGAGTTCACGGTGACGGATTTCACATACAACCGCACATTCAGCCATGACAAATGGGTCGCTGTGTATGTGCCTTTCGAAATCAACTGTGGCGAGTTGCCTACAGACATGGAAATGGCTGTTGTAAACAACTTCCACGAATATGAGCAGGAGGATGGAACGTACAACGTGGTATTGGAGGTAAAGCGCAAGACAAGCGGCACAATCCCTGCCCTCACGCCTTGCGTTATGCGCATGAAGACAGCTCTGACGGAAGCGACGGAGAAGGAAATCCGACTTACCAACGTGCCTTTCTCTCCCGCTGCGGACAAGTATATCGATTGCTCCAGCGTGGAACGCTATTATAAGTTCACCGGCTCGCTCGCCGGAATAGAAAAATACATCTTTAATGAGGAGACGGACTTCGTGCTTAACCAGGGTACACTGTACAAGGCCAATTGGGAAACTTCTCTGAAGGCCCAGCGCTGGTATCTATCTGCCGAAGACCGTGCAGTAAGCAGCAATGCATCCGTTGCCTCCCTGCGCAGCATCGCCATTCAGGTGGTTGGCGAAAGCGATGTGACAGGCATTGAGGACATCCACGTTGTCACAGAAAAGGCAACTTCGGCACGCGAAGGCATCTTCGACCTGCAAGGCCGCAGGCTGAACAGCGAACCCGCCCATGGCATCTACATCAAGAACGGCACGAAAGTGATCAAATAACAACAGGCAAATGGTCAAGAACAAGCAGACATACATACAGCCTGCCATGCAGGTGTTTGAAATAGAACCCCAACAAGTGTTGGCAGGTTCGCTGGAAGAAGACAAGCGCGGCTCTCTTTATGACGAGATAGAGTTCAGCGACGAATACTGTACGGACCCCGAATAAGGGTACAACACAGCATTCATATCATCTGCACTTCGGGGCTGCAAGCAGGCAAACAGATGCCGGCTTGCAGCCCCTTTGCTGGGTGGGAGGGCAAAGGCCCGCCAAATATATTTTTCTAAGCGGGCTGGAAGCCCGCCCTCCCAGTGCACCGTCGCCTCTTACCCCCAGCTATCGGGGGCTTCGATTCATATAAGGGGTGATCTATAAATTAGGTTTTATAGAATGTTCCATAATCTATTACTATCATATAACAAGAAAGGTCTTGGTTAGCAGGAAAGCCTGAAGTCCCAATCTGCCGGAATGAGAACAGCCATTGCCAGCAACAGACCTGCAATTATCATGAATCTGTAATTGCCTGTTTTGCTGACAATGGCTGTCTTCACGCGGGTTATGGGGATAGTATCGTACCCTTCATGTCAATCGAACTGGATGGCTTTGGCCGGTTGTACCCTTGACACCAACAGGCTGGGCAGGACGAGGGCCAGCATGGTGATACAGAGGGTGGCGGCATTCAAGGCCAACAGCCACCATAGGTTCAGCTCGACGGGTACGGCATCGATGTAGTAGGTGTCGGGATTCAGACGGACCGGCTGCCATTGCCACTGCACATACATCAGGCCCAAGCCGATGAGGTTGCCAATCAGCATACCGCGGCCCACTATGAAGGCCGCAAACCACAAGAAGGTGTGGCGCACACGGGCATTGGTGGCTCCCAGCGCTTTCAGTACGCCGATGGTGGCCGTGCGCTCCAGTATGAGGATGAGCAGACCGCTGATCATCGTGAAGCCTGCGACGCACACCATGATGATGAGGATGACCATGACATTGAAATCGAGCAGCCCGAGCCAGGAGAGCACGGAGGCTGTCTGGGGATTCTCGCGGATGCTGACCACCGAATAGGTGCGCTGCATCCGGTCGCGGTGTCCGCCTATGTGCTTGGCCAACCATTGCTGGGCAGCAGGCAGAAAATCGAATGAGGCAAGCTGCACTTCGAGTCCGCTGCTCTGGTCGGTTTGCCAACCGTTGAGCTTGTTTACAGTATAAAGGTCGGTCAGCACAAAGGCATTGTCGAACTGCTTGAGGTGGGTGTCGTAGATGGCGGCGACCGTAAAGCGGCGCTGCTTGATGGTCTGCGAAAAGAAATAGCTGTAGATGCGGTCACCGACTTTCAGGCCCAGCTTATCGGCCAACATGCGCGACACGACGATGCTGTTTGAGGCCCGGTCGTCCCTGAAGTCCGGCATCTTGCCTTCGACCAGGCATTGGCGCATGAAGCTCAGGTCGTAATCCTGGGCAACTCCTTTCAGTGACACACCCGAAAAGTCATTTTGCGTCTTGAATATGCCCATCTTCTGCGACACGCGCTGCACCCTCACCACTCCTGGCGCTTGGCGTACCTTCTGAATCAGTGCCGAATCGGTCACTACCGGATAGGTTTCGGGGGAGCCGAACGAATGGATGTCGAGTATGGACAAATGGGAGGCAAAACCTGTGAGTTTGTCGCTCACCTGGTGCTGGAATCCCTTGACTACGCACACTGACACTATCATTACGGCGAGTCCGACTGCAATGCCTGCTGTGGCAATGCGTATGGCTGGTGTGGAAGCTCTTTGGCCGCTTTCACTACCGTTTGCCCGAAAAAAACGTCGGGCCAAGAAGAAGGTGAACATGACTGTAACCTTAAGTAGGTGTTTGAAAAAGGGGAGGGGTCTATAGATTAGGTTTTAAAGAACGCCCCATGAGTGAGCTCTTTATTCCTGCCTGCTATTTTCTAAAGCGACCTTTTGGATAAGATGAAAAACATTGATAAAAAACGCTTGTATTCTAACGCTTTTGCCCTTTCAGGGCGCACCTTATCGCCTCATTTCACCCAGGGCGATGCCCTGGGCTATGCGCTCGTTACATAAGATTGGCTGCGTTCGGCATAGCTCAAGCAAGCTTGGCTCTGCGCTCACTTGCACAATCTTTGCCCCTTCGGGGCGTGCCTTGAACGCTTCATCATCCTGGAGAAGCCCTGGGCTATGCGCTCGTTGCCCCTTCGGGGCGTGCCTTGAACGCTTCATCATCCTGGAGAAGCCCTGGGCTATGCGCTCGTTACATAAGATTGGCTGCGTTAACTTCTTTGAATCTCGGCTGCGTTCGGCATAGCATT
>CALZRA010000173.1 GCA_945828345.1 uncultured Bacteroidales bacterium | reverse complement strand
GCAAAGGTAAACGGCTAATTTGGACGACGCAATACGCCATCGTGGAGACGCTTACAAACAGCGTATAAGAAGGAACATAGCGGGCAAACGTCCGCCAAAAATGTTCTTAAGCGGGCCTTTGCCCGCTCTCCCAGTACTTAGGCGGCACCTCAGCAGTGCAAGGGAAAATATTTTCAATACTTTCCCTTGCACTGCTTTCGGTTTGCACTAACTTTTCATAACTTAGGCGGCACCTCAGCTGTGCAAGGGAAAATATTTTCAATACTTTCCCTTGCACTGCTTTCGGTTTGCACTAACTTTGTCCCCCTAAACCAAAGAGAATATGAAACAGACACTTCACAATGGGGTGATGTGCCTGCTGCTGGCTATCGTCGGTTGCTCGGCTTGGGCATGGCACAGACTGCCCGACAACCGCAAACCGACGGAACAGCAGAAGGAACGCATCGTGCTGAAACATGCCGACAACCTGCGCTTTGACGAAAACATCATGAACGGCGCACAACGACTGAGTGGCAACGTGGTGCTGGCCCACGCCGGCATGGTGATGTACTGCGACAGCGCGATGCTCTACGAAATGTCACAAACTTTTGACGCGTTCGGCCAAGTACGCATTGTACAGGGCGACACGCTGACCCTCAAAGGCGACAAGCTGCACTACGACGGCGACACGCAGATTGCAGAAATGCGACACAACGTGGTCATGACCCACCGGCAGCAGGTGCTGAAGACCGACAGCCTGAACTACGACCGCCTCTACAACGTGGGCTACTACTTTGAAGGCGGCGAACTGCTGGACGGCGACAACAAGCTGAACTCTGACTGGGGAGAATATCACACCGACACGCGGTTAGCCACGTTCAACTACAACGTGGAGCTGACCAACCCAAAGTTCAGGCTGCTGACCGACACCATGCACTATGACACACAGACCAAGTGGGCCGAAGTGGTCGGGGCATCAAACATCTATTCGGGAAAGGACCGCATCTACACCGAACACGGCTTCTACAACTCTGACACGGAACAGGTCAAGCTGTTCGGCAAGTCGCAGGCCTTCGGCAAGGACCGCGTGATGCAGGGCGACACGGTGTACTACGACAAGAAAACGGGCATCATGGAAGCCTTCGGCCACGTGTCCTGCTTAGACGAACGGAACAAGAACATCCTCACGGGCGACTACGCCTGGTATAACGAACTGACAGGCGAGGCCCTGGCCACACAGCGGGCCTTGGCCCGCGACTTCTCGCAAGGCAACGACACGCTGTATGTACACGCCGACACGCTGCGCATGTTTACCTTCAACCTCGACACCGACTCGGTCTACCGCAAGCTGCACGGCTATTTCCATGCCCGCGCCTACCGCAAGGACCTGCAGGCTGTGGCCGACTCGTTGGTGTTCACCTCACTGACCAATCAGGTCACGCTATACCGCGACCCCATCGTGTGGAGCGACAACCGGCAGATTGTTGGCGAAGAGATCAACGTGTTCCTGAACGACTCTACCATCGACTCCGTCTATGTCGACAGGCAGGCACTGATGATTGAGCAGCTCGACTCGGCACACTTCAACCAGGTAGGTTCGCAGCAGATGCGCACCTACTTTGAGCAGGGCGAGGTCAGGGAGAACCAAGCCATAGGCAACGTAATGGTGGTAAACTACCCGCTCGAAAAGGACAGCCTGATTCTTTATCAGAACTATGTGGAAACGGCCAAGGCACGCATGTTCATGGAAAAACGCAAGCTGACCAAAATCTGGGCACCTGCCTCCCACGGCTACTTCTATCCGCTGGGTCTGGCACCAGCCGAACGCACCAAGCTGCCCGGCTTTGCCTGGTTTGACTACATCAGGCCCACCGACCCCGAAGACGTGTTCAACTGGCGGGGCAAGAAGGACGGCACCACGCTGAAGCCCTCTATCCGCCGCCAGGCACCGCTACAAAACCTGTAGCCCCAACGGGCTGACCGCCCCTACCCTATCCTCTCCCATCACCCCAAAAAACCGTTTCATGTCTGACATCATCCATTTGCTTCCCGACTCCGTGGCCAACCAGATAGCTGCCGGCGAGGTCATCCAGCGTCCCGCTTCGATCATCAAGGAGCTGGTGGAGAACTCGCTCGACGCCCAGGCTACGCTCATTCAGGTGATTGTAGAAGATGCCGGCAAGTCGCTGGTGCAGGTTATCGACAATGGCTGCGGCATGAGTGCCACCGACGCGCGACTGTCGTTCGAACGCCATGCCACGTCAAAGATACAGCAGGCCACCGACCTCTTCGCCCTGCGCACCATGGGTTTCAGAGGCGAAGCCTTGGCTTCGATTGCCGCCGTGGCACAGGTGGAACTGCGCACACGCACAGCCAACGACGAGCTGGGCACGCGCATACGCATCGAAGGCTCAAGGCTGGTCGAACAGGAGGCTGCCAGCTGTCCCGTCGGCGCAAACTTTGCCATTCGCAACCTCTTCTTCAACATACCGGCCCGACGCAAGTTCCTGAAGTCGAACCAGACGGAACTGACCAACATCCTGACCGAACTGGAACGTGTGGCACTGGCACATCCCGAAATCAGTTTCACGCTCCATTCCGGTCAGAACCTGATGCTCGACCTGCCGGCCGGAAACTTCAGGCAGCGCATCATGGGAATTTTCGGCAAGCGGATTGACAGCCAGCTGATACCGGTGGAGGTCGAAACCACACTGGCACACATTCACGGCTTTGTGGGCAACCCGTCGGCCTCAAAGAAGAAAAATGCCCATCAGTTCCTGTTTGTCAACGGGCGTTACATGCGCCACCCCTATTTTGCCAAAGCCATCCAGATGGCCTACGAACGTCTGATTCCCGAAGGGCAGCAGGTGCCCTTCTTCCTCTACTTCGAGGTGGACCCGGCCCGCATCGATGTGAACATACATCCGACCAAGACGGAGATCAAGTTTGAGGACGACAACGCTATCTTCCAGATTCTGCTGGCTGCCGTGCGCGAGTCGCTGGGCAAATACGGCGCGGTGCCCACCATCGACTTCGACGTGGAGGACAAGCCCGACATGCCCACCTTCGGCCAGCCCCTGATGAATGCCGCCGCACCGCCCCAAATCCACCTGAACAAGGATTTCAACCCATTCGAATCGCCTGTTCCACAAGGCAACTCCTCCCTGCAGGCCACCACGGGACATACGTCTCTTAGCCACCCCCAGCGTTCAGCCATCGACTGGCAACAGCTCTACGACCATGCCACCAACCGCATAGAGGGAACAACCGTAGATACTGGCCACGAAGCCGACTCACCAACTACCGTACAGTCGCTCTACCAAAACCTGCCCCTGCCGGAACAACAGGAGTGGACGAGCCAAGGACGCAGCAAGGAGTTCATTCAGTTCCAAGGACGCTACATCATCACGCCGCTCAGTTCCGGGCTGGCCCTCATCGACCAGCACAAAGCCCACATACGCATACTCTACGAGCAGTATCTGCGCAGTCTCGACCGGAGGCAGAGTGCCTCGCAACGCCTGCTCTTTCCCGAGATGCTGACGCTCCCGCCTTCTGAAAGCACCGTGCTCGAAAGCATCATGCCCCAACTCACCACAGTGGGCTTCGACATTTCGGCACTGGGCGGAGGCAGCTTCTCTGTGCTGGCCACGCCATCGGGCACCGAAGGGCTGGCACCTTCGGCATTAGTGACATCTATCCTGAACGATGCCATCAGCGGACAGGCCGACGCGGCAGGCACAGTGAACCACATCGTGGCGTTCGCCCTGGCCCGCAAGGTGGCCATGCCTATAGGCCAAGCCTTGCAACACAACGAAATGGCCCAGCTCGTTGAAGACCTCTTCACATGCACCACCCCCAACCTCACACCCGACGGAGCTGCCACCCTGACTATCATCCATCCCGAGAAACTGTTTTAGGGGTGTTCTATAAATTAGGCCGAGCTGGATGCTGGATTTTTAGAGATG
>CALZRA010000172.1 GCA_945828345.1 uncultured Bacteroidales bacterium | reverse complement strand
GAGGCAGTTGACCACTTCCCAAAGCGGTTGACTTTTGAGGTCAGAACTGCTCCTTTAATCGAACTGGCAGCGATGTCATTGACTAAGGCCGACCCGGAAAAACAGATCCAAGACTTGATAAAACAACTCGTCATGTTGTCAGTCCTAAGCCTGGACTTGTTGGCATGATGTAAGAGGGTACGGACGGGGCGGGCAACGCTGAAAGCAATAACCGTCTGGCTGAATCTTCCTGAAGGGTTTGAAGATAAAATCCTTCAGCCACTTTCCTATTGAAAATCAACGATAATGAAGGGTTGGCTGAAGGGTTGAAACATTTTTCAGAGTATAAAAACACGTATATAGGAGTACCCAGAAGCAGGACTGTCAGACAGGCTTTCAGTCTCCCTCTCAGTAGAAGTGGTACTTTAGGAGCGGACTGTTCCAAAGCCCGTGAAAGTGTATAGTTGGTTGACCGCCGCATGTACGCCATGCAGGGGCAAAAGCGTTTGTCGATATAGATTGCTTTCTAACTGTCATCTCTAAAAATCCAGCATCCAGCTCGGCCTAATTTATAGAACACCCCTTAAGTGATTGCACGTGCTTTGGAAAAGCCCGCTCCTAACACTTTCCAATCTGTCATACAGCAGGCATCTGAAAGCCCGCAAGTATACCTTCCTGAAGCAGTAGTACTTACTTGGCCATCGAAGTACTACTTCTACGGCCGAGAAGTAGTACTTCGATGGCCAAGTAAGTATATATTCTTTTTCAGGACTGTAGTCTTTGACGGCTGGCATCCCCAATACTTCTGTTTCGTCACGCCGATTCTGACAGACGAAGATGAAATGGCGAAGGTGACATGGGGCTGGATAACACCGCTACGTTCTCATACGCTGACTTGCCGCGAATGGCATGGGACAGCAGAGCAGTAGGTCTGCCCGCCTTAGGTTCGGGTGAGTGTAGTCCAACGGATGCAAAATGCTCCGTTCGGACACTGCTTTTTCGCCCCAAAGGCTACAGGCTCGCAGATTTTATGTAGATTTGCAGCCGAAACCGATGCGGACCATGTGCCCTGGCACGTGACGCGCAGAACGGAGGCAGGCCAGGGCGGCCTGACACTAAAAGCATTCGAAACGATGACACCGCACGATACAAAGGCTCAATTCGAACAGGTGTTGCAGCAATGCCGTAACCTGTTTGCCGGCAAGTTGCACGACTATGGGGCTGCCTGGCGCGTGATGCGCCCGCAGACCATGACCGACCAACTCTATATCAAGGCGGCACGCATCCGCTCGCTCCAGACCAAGGGCTGCGCCTTGGTGGATGAGGGCATCGTGCCTGAATTTATGGGGATTGTCAACTACAGCATTGTGGCCCTGATTCAGACAGAAAAGGGAGCGGCCACGGCCGAGGACGTGACAGCCGACGAGGCACTGGCCCTTTATGACCGACAGGCCGATGAGGCACTGCAGCTGATGCTGCGCAAGAACCACGACTACGACGAGGCGTGGCGCGCCATGCGCGTCAGCTCATTTGCCGACCTGATTCTGATGAAGATTTTCAGGACCAAGCAGATTGAGGAGCTGTCGGGCTGCACGTTGGTGAGCGAAGGCGTGGAGGCCAACTATATGGACATGCTCAACTATGCGGTGTTTGCACTCATCAAGTTGACCCTTGAAAATGGCGAGGCGGAATAAGGCACTGCGGGTCTTGGCGCTCACGGCGTGTCGCGTGGCAGTGGGTGCGGCTTTTGTGTTGTCGGGCTTCGTCAAGGTGGCCGACCCGATGGGCATGACCCACAAGTTGCACGCCTATACGGCTTACTTGGAATGGGGCTTCGGCGATGAGGCATTGCCGCTGCAGGTGGCAGCCGTGGCGTTGGGCGTGACGGAGTTTATGCTGGGCGTGTATGTACTGCTCGGCACGCGCCGCAGGATAGCCACACGGGGCACAGCCCTGTTCATGGCCCTGTTCACGCTTCTTACCGTCTGGATCTATGTGGCCGACCCTGTGCCCGACTGCGGTTGCTTCGGTGATGCGGTGCGGTTGACCCATGGCGAGACGCTGTTGAAGAACGTTGTGCTGCTCGCAGCCGCACTCTATCTGCAGTACAAGCCGCTGCGCCTGCGCCGGTTGGTATCGGTGCGCCATTCGTGGATTGTGTCGGTGTGTTCGTTGGTATACGCCGTGGGGCTGTCGCTGTATGCGCTGCACTACCTGCCGCCGGTGGAGTTTACCCCCTACAAGATTGGGGCAGACGTGCGCGCTGCCCTGCAAGGGATAGCCAGGGATGCCGACGAGGCCCGTTTGGCCAACTTCTATCTGGCCGATATGGAGACGGGCGAGGATCTGACCGAACAGGTCGTGGGCGACACAGGTTATGTGTTCGTGCTGGCTGTTCCGCATGTCGAGACAGCCGATGACGGATGTAACGATCGGCTGAACGACCTGTTCGACGCGTGCAACGACTGGGGCATGTCCTTCTATATGGCTACAGCATCAGATGCAGCAGGAGCTGCCGACTGGTGTGACCGCACGGGGGCTGCCTATCGCATCGTTATGGCTGAAGACACGGAGTTGCAGGCAATGGTGCGCTCGAATCCAGGCCTGCTCCTGCTGCACAATGGCAAGATTGCGGGCAAGTGGAGCAACAACAACCTGCCCGAAGCCGAAAGGCTCGATGCCGAAATAGCCCGCTTCGGCCAGCCCTCCTTGTGGAGAGGCAGCGCATGGACGGTGTTGGCTGTCTGGATAGCCTTGCTCTTGGTGGTGACACTGGCCGACTCAATCTGGATAGGACAAAAATTTTATAGACATCATATATACGTCAAACGTTTTAAACCCAACAAAACTATGAGAAAGAAAATTGTCGCAGGCAACTGGAAGATGAACAAGACCCTGCAGGAAGGTGTGGCTTTGGCTCAGGAACTGAACGCAGCCCTTCAGGCCGACAAGCCTAACTGTGACGTCGTGATTTGCACTCCCTTCATCCACCTCGCATCGGTGGCCGGAGTGATTGACTCGTCGCTGATTGGTCTGGGTGCCGAGAACTGCGCTGACAAGGTGAGCGGTGCCTATACGGGTGAGGTGTCGGCTGCCATGGTGAGCAGCACGGGTGCTACCCACGTGATTCTGGGTCACAGCGAGCGTCGTGCCTACTATCACGAAACTCCCGAAATCCTGAAGGAGAAGGTCAACCTGGCCCTGGAGAACAACCTCGAAGTAATCTTCTGTATCGGTGAGGTGCTCGAAGAGCGCGAAGCTGGCAAGCAGAACGAGGTGGTAAAGGCGCAGCTCGAAGGTTCGCTGTTCGACCTGACGGCCGAGCAGTTTGCCCACGTGGTGCTGGCTTACGAGCCGGTTTGGGCTATCGGTACGGGCAAGACCGCCACGGCTGAACAGGCAGAGGAGATGCATGCCTTCATCCGCGCTACGATTGCCGACAAGTTCGGTGCCGAAGCTGCCGAGAATGTGTCAATCCTGTATGGCGGAAGCTGCAAGCCCAGCAATGCCAAGGAAATCTTCTCGAAGCCCGACGTGGACGGCGGACTCATTGGCGGCGCTGCACTCAAGGTGGCCGACTTCAAGGGTATCATTGATGCCTGGAAGGAGTAGTTCTTGGGAAAGGACATGAATAGTTGAAGAGTTTGTAAGGATGCCCGCGGGTGGAAATACACAGCACTCGACAGGGGCCTTATGAACTTTTCAACTATCAGCTTTTCAACTATCAACCTTTCAACTATCAACTATTCACGTTTCGCAAGTTCAATCAGGGCGCAAATGCAAGCGTCCAAGGCACGCCCCGAAGGGAAAACATGCGTTCAAGGCACGCCCCGAAGGGGCAACGAGCACATAGCCCAGGGCATCGCCCTGGGTATGATGAAGCGGCTCAGCAGAAGTATCCAGGGGGGGGCTACAGTGACCCGTATGGGGTGAGTCTCTCCTCCCTATTCTCTTATCCAGAATAGGACTGGCGATTTCGGTGCCAGTTTTACCCATCTCAGA
>CALZRA010000171.1 GCA_945828345.1 uncultured Bacteroidales bacterium | reverse complement strand
GTGCAAGGCGAGTGAAGTGCAAAAGAAAAGCTGAAAGTTTTTCATAATAAGGCGGGCTGGAAGCCCGCCCTCCCAGTCGTTAGCGCTTCAAGCCGCCCGTTGTCAAGCGAATAAGAAGCGACGGCGCACTGGGAGGGCGGGCCTCGAACGCTCATTTCCCAAAACAAATTGAACTTACTATACTTGACTTGGATGAAAACCTTTCTTGTTATATGATAGATTGTGCAAGTGAGCGCAGAGCCAAGCCTGCCCCAGGCTATGCCGAACGCAGCCAATCTTATGCAAAGATTGTGCAAGTGAGCGCAGAGCCAAGCTTGCTTGAACTATGCCGAACGCAGCCAATCTTATACAAATAATCCCACAGATTTTTGTTGCGGCCCGTTTTTATCCTTACTTTTGCTTCGAAAAGTCAGGTCCCGGCCTGACATTCAAGAGTTTTGTGACGTGAGGCCAAACATTCCTCCCGTTGCATGGTCTTATGGAACAGAAATCAAGCAGTTACCCCTATGTGGTAGAACCCTTCACCGAAGACTATTGCGGCAACCTGTCGTGGAGCAGACTGGGCAACCTCATCCTGCGCTGCGCTTCGATGCACGCCGGTGAGCATGGCTTCGGCTACACGCAGATGCAGGCCGTACATCATGCCTGGGTGCTTTCGCGTTTGGTCATTGAGATGCAGCAGCCCCTGCTCACTGGGCAGCATTTCAGCATAGAGACGTGGGTGGACCGCGTCTACCGTCAGTTCACTGACCGGCATTTCACCTTGCGCTTGGCTGACGGCAGCGTGTGTGGCCATGCTACCAGTACTTGGTCGCTTATAGACACTGCCAGCCGCCAGCCGGCTGACCTCACCCGGCTGGCCGACGGCGGCTTTACGCATGTGCTCATGGCTGACCGCCCTGCACCGATTGCCCCATTGGGACGCATCCGCCTCAAGCATCCGCAGCCGGTCGATACGCACCGGGCGGCCTATACCGACCTCGACATCAACGGCCATGTCAATTCCATACGCTACATAGACCTGCTGCTCAACCAGTTCAGTCCCGAACAACTGCGGGACAACCCGGTGAGGCGCATCGAAATGGCCTATTGCCTCGAAGCCTACTGGGGTGACACGCTCTCGGTGTTCCGTGATGACGATCCGAACGACCCGGCCCGCAGCCTGTATGAAATCAGGAAGGGTGGGGGCGAAACCGTGGTGCGCGGCAGTTTGCAGCTCAGCCATCAGCCCGCTGAGAAGTGACCGCAACAAGGAAACCTTCGTTCTCCCCTTTGGTGGGGGAACGTCCTTTCAATAAAAACTTACCACCATGAAACGTTACTTTTTCCTTTGGGCCATGCTTTGCACCTTTGCCGTGAATGCTGTGGCCCAGCACGACGCCTCGAAGATTGTAGGCGTGTGGCAGCAGGTTCAGCAGTCGAAGACCGACGGCCACGAAATGCAGCTGCCAGTGTGGAAGGTGCTGCAGAGCGACGGACGCTTCTGCACTTTCCTGATTGCCAACCAAAGCGGACAGAGCATCATCACCAATCAGGGTACCTACCAGCTCACTGACGAAAATACCTGTGTGGAGCACATCGATGGTTCCATTACTGACCCTGAACTGGTGGGCAAGCAGAATACGCTCGCCTTGCAGTTCAAGGGTGACGACCTGCTGGAGGTGACCTACCGCATACCCGGTGCCACGCGCGATGGCCATGAAGTGTGGCGCCGCGTGAAGCTCGAACTGCCGCAACCGTAAGGTTTTGCGGTTCCAGGTTTCAGGTTCCTGAAAGCAGACAATATCAACTTCTTTTTTATTATTAGCCTAATCAAGTAAATGGGAAAAGTATTGATTATCGGCGCAGGTGGCGTGGCCACAGTAGCCGCCCACAAAGTTGCACAGAACACCGACGTGTTCAGCGAGATCATGATTGCCAGCCGCACCCGCTCGAAGTGTGATGCCATTGTCAAGGCCATTGGCCGCGATGACATACGCACGGCGCAGGTCGATGCCGACAGTGTGGAACAGCTGTGTGCCCTGATGAACGAGTTCAAGCCCGACCTCGTGATGAATCTGGCATTGCCCTACCAGGACCTCACTATCATGGAGGCCTGCCTGCAGTGCGGATGCTCTTACCTTGACACCGCCAACTATGAGCCTAAGGATGAGGCCCACTTTGAATATTCCTGGCAATGGGCCTACAAGGAACGCTTCGAACAGGCCGGGCTCACGGCGATTCTCGGTTGCGGCTTTGACCCGGGCGTGACTTCGATCTACACAGCGTATGCTGCCAAGCACCACTTCGACGAGATACAGTACCTCGACATTGTGGACTGCAATGCCGGCGACCACCACAAGGCTTTTGCCACCAACTTCAACCCCGAAATCAACATTCGCGAAATCACGCAGAAGGGTCTGTACTGGGAAAACGGCCAGTGGGTCGAAACGGAACCGCTCGAAATCCACCAGCCGCTGAACTATCCCGGCATCGGACCGAAGGAGAGCTACCTGTTGCATCATGAGGAAATCGAGAGCTTGGTGAAGAACTATCCCACCATCAAGCGTGCCCGCTTCTGGATGACCTTCGGCGAGCAGTATCTCAAGCACCTCGACGTGATTCAGAACATCGGCATGTCGCGCATCGACGAACTGGAGTATACGGCTGAGGCTGCCGACGGCAGCGGACCGGTCAAGGTGAAGATTGTGCCGTTGCAGTTCCTGAAGGCTGTGCTGCCCAATCCGCAGGACCTGGGTGAGAACTACGACGGCGAGACTTCGATTGGCTGTCGCATCCGCGGCTTGAAGGACGGCAAGGAGCGCACCTATTATGTATACAACAACTGCTCGCACCGTGCCGCCTATGAGGAAACGGGCATGCAGGGTGTCAGCTATACTACGGGTGTGCCTGCCTGTATCGGTGCCCGCATGTTCATGCTCGGACTCTGGAAGCGTCCCGGTGTGTGGAACGTAGAGGAGTTTGACCCCGATCCCTTCATGGACGAACTGAACAAGCAGGGCCTGCCTTGGCACGAAGTGTTCGACGGCGACCTGGAGCTTTGATACACAGGGAGGGCAGGCCAAGGCCTGCCCTCCTTGGTTATGAGATATTAGGTTATGAGGTTATAAGGTTACTTCGTAACCCAGGTTATGAGGTTACGAGGTTATAAAGTTGCAATTGTAACGCTTGAATATCGTCCACTCAAACAGTAATATTATAACCTCATAACCTAATCCCCCATAACCTTAGTAGTAACTTTATAACCTAATAACCTAAGAAAGTAACCTCATAACCTTAGTATTATGAGGTTATAAAGCTACGTCTTGAGTGGTGGAGTTGCCATACGCTTTAATAGTAATGTTATTCAACCTTTTGCTAAATTTTGCAGCTGGTAAACAATGCTTCAAGGCACGGGCTGAAAGCCCAGCAAGCACATAGCCCAGGGCAACGCCCTGGGTTGGTTAACCGCCGCCAATGCGCCCTGCAAGGGCAAAAGCGTTATCTTACAATCATATAGACATACGCTTTTGCCCTTGCAGGGCGCACCTCATCGCCTTATTCTACCCAGGGCGTTGCCCTGGGCTAAGTGCTTATGCCCCTTCGGGGCGTGCCTTGAACGTATGTAATCTTTCATCGATAACTTGCGCAACTCGTTTATTTCTTCATCTTCCGGATAATGAAACTATTCGCCTAATCATTTAACACTTTATCCTCTCGATTTTTATAAAAGCACCGGGATTTCGGCTTGAGACGGTTCAACCCTTCAGCCAACCTTTCATTATCGTTGATTCTCAGCGTGAAAGTGGCTGAAGGGTTTTGTCTTCAAACCCTTCAGGAAGGTTCAGCCGTGACGGCAAACCCTTCAGTTGCACAAGGGCAGACATAGAAAAACAAGTCCAGACTCAGGACTGACTACTCGCCGAGTTGTCAGTCTTAAGCCTGGGCTTGTTGGCATCATCAAAGAGGACACGGATGACGGGGAACGCTGAAACCGACACTCGCGGCTGAAGGGTTGGCTGTCTTGTACTGAAATAGGTTGACCAAAAAACCATCAAATTTTAGTACAAT
>CALZRA010000170.1 GCA_945828345.1 uncultured Bacteroidales bacterium | reverse complement strand
AACACGAAAATAGGAGATAAACACCCTATGATTAGTGTTTACCTCCTACTCGATTGGGTTTGACGGAAGGCGGCGGGAGGTTATAGAAGGCAGTGGCTCTCAATAGAGAGCTATAATTTCCGTAGCAAACTATAGCCCTCTAAGGTCTTCTGTCACCTTCTATAGCCTGCGATGGCAGCCCCGCTCACACCTCTACGCCCTTCAGTGTCGCGCTGGAGGCTTCGGTGATGCGCAGTCGCACGAGTTCGCCGGGCCGGTGGTTGTTGCGGTCGAACACCACCACCTTGTTCTGCTCGGTACGGCCGAAGAGCTGTTCGCGCGAGCGCTTGCTCACCCCTTCGATGAGCACTTCGTATTCGCGTCCGATGCAGCGGGCGTTGCTCTCGGCACTCAGCTCGTTCTGTAAGGCAATGAGTTCCTCCAAGCGGCGCACCTTCTCGGTCTCGGGCACATCGTCAGGCAAGTGGCGCGAGGCGTAGGTGCCGGGCCGCTCGCTGTATTTGAACATGAAGGCCGAGTCGTAGCCACATTCGCGCATCAGCGAGAGCGACTCGCGGTGGTCCTCCTCAGTCTCGGAGCAGTAGCCCGCAAAGATGTCGGTGCTGAGGCCACAGTCGGGCACGATGCGGCGGATGGCCGCCACACGGTCGAGATACCACTCGCGCGTGTACTTGCGGTTCATCAGTTTCAGGATGCGGTTCGACCCGCTCTGTACAGGCAGGTGAATGTGGCGGCACACGTTCGGCTCATCGGCAATCACCTGTAACGTCTCGTCGCTCATGTCCTTGGGGTGGGAGGTCGAAAAGCGGATGCGCATGTGCGGCACGGAGCGGGCCACGAGACGCAGCAGTGTGGGGAAGTCTACACGTGTCCCTTCCTCGCCGTCAGGCTGGTGACAGTAGGAATTGACGTTCTGTCCGAGCAGCGTAACCTCCTTGTAGCCCCTTTCAGACAGGTCAGCCACCTCACGAAGGATGCTCTGCACGTCGCGTGAGCGTTCCCGGCCGCGCGTATAAGGCACGATGCAGTAATGGCAGAAGTTGTTGCAGCCACGCATGATGCTCACGAAGCCCGAAATGCGGCTTCCGCAATAGCGTTCGGGCACCACGTCGCGGTAAGTCTCGGTGGTGCTCAGCTCAATGTTCATGGCCTTGTGGCCCGCCTCGGCCTGCGCCATGAGGTCGGGCAGGGTGAGGTAGGCATCCGGCCCGGCCACGAGGTCAGCCCCGTGGTCGTTGAGCAGTCCCTCCTTGACCCGTTCGGCCATGCAGCCCAGCACGCCGACAATGAGCTGCCGGCCCTTTCGGCGCAGGGCGTTCAGGGCTTCCAAGCGGTGAATGATTTTCTGCTCGGCGTTGTCGCGCACCGAGCAAGTGTTCAGGAATACGGCATCGGCTGCATCCAGCGATTCGCAAGGCTCGTAGCCGGCCATTCTCATTACCGAGGCAACCACCTCGCTGTCGGCCACGTTCATCTGGCAGCCGTATGTCTCAATATACAGTCTCTTCATATTGCCGGCAAAGTTAGTGCAAACCGAAGGCAGTGCAAGGGAAAGCTTTGAAAAAGTTTTCCCTTGCACTGCTGAGGTGTCGCCTAACTTATGTAGTGTTAGTGCAAACCGAGGGCAGCGCAAGGGAAAGCTTTGAAAAAGTTCTGCTTTTCATGACAGGAGTAGCTCATGGCGTTCATGGCCTTCGGCCGATGCAGGCAAACAAGTAGCAGGCAAGAAATTTAAATACCGACACCAAGAGGGACAAATCTTTTAGAAATATATATCAATCTTATACATACAATGCTTAAATTTGCGTCGTGAAAGAGCTTTTCGGCTACTTTTGTGGATGATTAGGCAGGATGCCTAAAGCGATAAACGAAATAAACATTAAGGCGCGGGCTCCACGCTTTTCAATCAAAAAGTTAAGTATAACTTGTCTTGGATGGGAGCCGAAGACACAAAGATTCAACTTATGAGACATCGTGTTTTAGCCTTGGGCCTCGCGGCCATGGCGTTGTGTACAAGTGTAAATGCCCAGACGGGCAAGAAGGGAACCGACGAATTCCGCGTCACTGCTGGCTACACGTTCGGCTTGACCGAGGGTGCAGGCGGTGCCGTGTCGTTAACCCCGGAGTACGGACATTACTTCAGCGACCAGTTCTATTTTGGCATGGGTACCGGCATCTCCATGGACGACAGCTTTGAGTCCGTGGCTATCCCCCTGTTTGCCCGTGGCGAAGTGAACTTCCCCACCTCGGGCAGCATTACGCCTTACGTGTCGCTCGCCGTGGGCTACGACATCAACACCGAAGGTGACAACAGCGTGGCCCGCATCAATCCTTCAGTGGGCGTGAAGGTGCCCATCGCCAAGAACACGCTCTTCAACCTCGGTTTCGGCTATACCCGTACCATTGTCAAGGGTGGCGGCGGCGACTTCCTGGGCTTCACCGCAGGCTTGAACTTCGACACACGCGGCAAGGGCTTCAGCAACTTCTTGAAGAAGCTGAACCACACGCTCGAACTGGAGGCTTACACCAACTTCGGACCTGACGACAAGGGCGATAACTCCTGTCACAGCAGCAAGACCTTCGGTCTGCGCTACACTACGATGGCAGAAGTCGCCGAGAACTTGAGCGTAGGTCCGTCTATCGGTCTGGGAAGGTCGAACCTGAAAGAAGACTGGGGCGATGAGAACAAGATATACCTCCTGGTGATGGCACGCGGCCGCTACGACTTCAACCAGGTTCAGGTGATCGACAAGGTGCATCCTTTTGCGCAGCTCGAAGTGGGCTACAACGCTTTCGGCGGCCTCGAGTACGCCGGCATCATCTCCGTCAACCCCGCAGTGGGCCTGAGCATGTCGGTGGGCAGCAAGAACGCCTTGGACCTCTCGCTGGGCTACTACACATTGTCCAACGGCATGAGCGGCTACTTGGGTCACCCGTTGCGCATAGCCCTGGGCTACCGTTTCTGATTTTCCCCCTCTTGTCCTCCCCGAAGCCGTTCCCTTCCGTGCGGGCTTCGGGGAGGATGTTGCAAGAAAAAGACCTGTCTTTGCGTGGTGGAAGTGACAAAACGAGAGCTAAGGAAGAAAAAAACAGCTTTGCGGCAAAAAAAATAGACGAAGCTCTTGCTTTTTCCCACGAAGCACGTATCTTTGCAACGTGTTTTTCATAGTATTAGATTTAAGGTTAACAAGGTTGGGATACAGTGGTATCCCTTTTTTTGTGTCCGGCGGTCAGGTGTATCGCCCAGCCGTGTGGCACAAGGCGGTTGACCGCAACAAAATAACAGGAGGCTGTCGCCGTGGCGACAGCCTCCTGTGAGTTAAGCGGCCCGACACCCTGACGGTGCAGGCAGCGGTTGAACAGGCGCGAGGGCGCAGATCCTGTTACAGGTTCGGGTTGATTTCGCTCCACTTGGAGATTTCGGGAACGATGTTGAGCGTAACCAGCTCGTCGCGCATCTTGCACAGGTGGGCGTAGCTGGCATCCAGTGTGGCCAGTTCGTCGGCAGTACCTTCGGGCATCTTGTAGGTGCAGCCGTTGGTGTCGAGCGTGGTGTCCATAGCCATCATGATATGGTTGTACTTGTCGTTGTTGACAAATGTACCTGCGGGGAAGCGGAAGGCTTCGCCGCCCATGACGGAACGGATCATTTCGACGGAGAGGTAGGCCGGGCTCTGGAACGAAGAGCGGCGGCGCAGTTCGATGATCTTGGCACCACCCTGGATGACATCCTGACGCATCTGTGCCCATTCAGCTTCGGGGAACTCGTCGGTACCGATGATGTCGGTGAGCTTGCGGCCGTCGATGGTCACCTTGCTGCCGAACACAGCCATCTGCTCGCCGTGTCCGCCGTAGGTGGCGCAGCCCTTCACTTCGCTCTGCATCACACCGAACTTCTTGGCCAGTGCGCTCTGGAGACGGGTCGAGTCGAGGGCGGCCAGTGTGGTGACCTGCGAGGGCTTCAAACCGCTGTAGAGCAGGGTTACGAGGCCGGTCAGGTCGGCGGGGTTGAAGATGATGACCACGTGTTTCACGTCGGGGCAGTAGGTCTTGATGTTCTTGCCCAGCTGCTCGGCGATTTCGCAGTTGCCCTTCAGGAGGTCTTCGCGCGTCATGCCTTCCTTGCGGGGAGCACCGCCCGACGAGA
>CALZRA010000169.1 GCA_945828345.1 uncultured Bacteroidales bacterium | reverse complement strand
GACTTGAACTCACGACCTCTTCCTTACCAAGGAAGTGCTCTACCGCTGAGCTATAACAGCAATTTAAAATCTTGAGCGGAAGACGGGGCTCAAACCCGCGACCCCCAGCTTGGAAGGCTAGTGCTCTATCAACTGAGCTACTTCCGCAATATACTTGGGTGTGGGCAAAGATGGATTCGAACCACCGAAGGCGTAAGCCAGCAGATTTACAGTCTGCCCCATTTGGCCACTCTGGTATTTGCCCATGTCTCAAGTTTCCCCAACCGCGTTTTCACTTCGGTTTTTGAAGATGTTCCCTCGAAACGGCTGCAAAGGTAGGCATTATTTTTTTCGCACCAAATGTTTTGCCAAGTTTTTTACCCCGCACCGGCAAAAAATCCTACTTACACCCTTGTCGAGCACCCTGTAACCGCATCTTTTGCTGCTCTTGGACATCATTTACTGACTCCTGAATCATCATCCTACAGGAACCTACAGACCATATCCATTTCCCCTACCCCTCTCTGCTGCAACACCTTATATATATTATATAGGAGTGCGACCGAAGATTCTCTACAGCAACGGTGCCATATACAGCGGCAGATTTACCACACCATCTTTCCCCCGTAAGGAATCGAAACATGGGTACATAACGCTTGAGGAAGCGGCCCATCGCTAAATAGAACCTTAGGAGACCCTGATTCCCCACGAAAATGGACTTTGGCAATGACTGGCTTTCTTAAGTGCCCGAGTTGTTTTTTCTAAGTGCCGCTTTGAAAATCCTAAGTGCCGAGTTGTTCTTCCCAAGTGCCGAATGGCTTTTCACAGGGGGCTCCTCCGTTGTACGGCACGGACTTCCCACCCCATTCTTAGAACATTTCATCACTTTCGCTTGATGCGTGCCAGATAGTCATAGTGCGTCCCCTTGACCACGAGCTCGGCCTGCATACCTGCCTCAGCAGCATGGCGACACAACGTGTCAAAGTCGACATACAGCCAATGGAACACCGGGCCGCGATGGCGGCCATACACCATGCGGTAGTCCACTTCGCCGTAATACGTGTCGTCCTCAGGAAACTCCACATGGCCAGCCTCATCTTCAAACAAATAGCAAAGGTCGGTCGAGTCGGCCAGCACACAACCGCCGTCGGCCAACAGTTCCCGGCAGCGCGACAGCAACGCCGGAAGCCTGTCCAGCGTGCCTGCTATGCCCAGACCGTTCATCAACATCAGCAGGGTGTCGAACCCGCTGCCAAAGTCATCGGTGAAGAAGTCGGCACACAGGGCCTGCCGTACGCCGCGCTCACGCATTGCCTCTACCGACAATGCAGAAATATCGATGGCCGTCACATCGTCCAGCCCACGGCGTTGCAAAGCCAGCGTGTGACATCCGGCACCGGCACCGACATCCAGCACACGGCCCTGCGACAGAGCCAAGGCTGTACGTTCAACCAGCGGCATTTCGGCCTCTGTGCGGAACAGGTTGTGTACAGGCATTTCGTCCTCATCAAACATGGACGACAAGACGCGCAACTTCTGCGAGCGGCCCCGTCTGGCAAAGTCTTGAATGGCCAGACCCATAGGGTCGTGTTGAGGTGATAATTTCATGCTGCAAATATATGGAAAATGCGCGGACTTTTGTATACTTTTGCAGCATGAACGATTTTTATTGCCCCGAAGGAAACACTGCCCTGCTCATTTCGGGCGGTGTTGACAGTGCCGTGGCAGTCCACATGATGTGCGAGCGCGGCGTGAAGCCCCATTTGTTCTATATCAAGATAGGCATGGAGGGCGAGGACTATTCGTGTACAGCCGAGGAGGACATTGAGCTTTCGCAGGTCATTGCCCGCAAATACGGCCTCCAACTGGAGGTGGTAGACCTGCAGGAGGCTTACTGGACCCGGGTGGTAGGCTATGTGGTCGACAGGGTGAAGCAAGGGCTTACCCCCAACTCCGACGTGATGTGCAACAAGCTGGTCAAGTTCGGCGCATTCGAAGAACAAGTGGGCCGGCACTTCGACTACATCGTCACCGGACACTATGCCCGCACAGGGGTTGACAGCAACGGACAACTCTGGCTGTATGCGGGTGTTGACCCCGTCAAGGACCAGTCGGACTTCCTGGCACAGTTAGACAGCTTGCAGGTGGCCAAATCAATCTTCCCGCTGGGCGGAATGCCCAAGAGCGAAGTGCGGCGCATTGCCGAAGAACAGCGACTTCCCTGCGCCCACCGGAAGGACAGCCAAGGCATCTGCTTTCTGGGAAAAATCAACTACCGCCAGTTCATCACCCGCCTGCTGGGCGAAAAGGAGGGTGACGCCATTGACATAGAAACGGGAAAGGTTATTGGCCGGCACAAGGGCTACTGGTTCTACACCATTGGCCAACGCAAGGGGCTGGGCTTCGGCGGCGGCCCGTGGTTTGTGGTGAAGAAGGACATTGAGCACAACATCCTGTATCTGGCCAAAGGCTACGACACCTCGCTGCAATATGGCGACACGTTCAAGCTGGCCGACTTCCACATTCTCACGGCCAACCCCTACGCGACACCGGGCACCTACGACATCCGCTTTAAGATTCGTCACACCGAACGTCCGGTGCCGGGCAAGCTGCTGCACACAGCCGAGGGATGGAAGGTGCAAAGCTCTTTACCGATACAAGGCATTGCCCCAGGACAGTTCGGTGTCATCTATGATGCCGAAGGCAACCGCTGCATCGGCAGTGGTGAGATTGGGGTGTAGCACTGTTTCTATTCGAGAAAACAACTACATTTGCGCATCCCTTCCACTTTCAAGGGCTGGAACACTCCTATATTATAATAGCCTCACGCTGCCCTGACAGCAGAAAAGAAGGAAACAATATGGAAAGCAAGGATCTCAAACGATTGCCCGTAGGCATCCAGACATTCGAGAAGCTGATTGAACAGAATTGTCTCTACGTGGACAAAACGGCATTCATCCCCAAGATGACAGCACTCAGCAACTATATATTCCTGAGCCGCCCGCGCCGGTTCGGCAAGTCGCTGCTGGTGTCCACGCTCCAAAGCTACTTTGAAGGGCGGCGGGAACTGTTCAAGGGACTCTACATCGACAGGGTGGAGAAGGACTGGACGGAATACCCCGTGCTGCATTTCAGCATGGCTTCGTCCAAACACATGGAGAAGGAACAGTTGGTGAACTACCTGCTGTTTATTCTGGGCGAGAACGAACGGCGCTTCGGCTTGTCGTCCGACCACCCCGACCCGAACGTCCGGCTGTACAACCTCATCACCCGTGTATACCAGAAGACAGGGAAGAAGGTGGTCGTGCTCATCGACGAATACGATGCCCCGCTGCTCGACGTGGTGCATGAAGAGGAAAAGCTGCCTGCACTGAGGCAAGTGATGCGAAACTTCTATTCCCCGCTCAAAGATTGTGATCCTTACCTCCACTTTGTCTTCCTCACCGGCATCACGAAGTTCTCGCAGCTCAGCATCTTCAGCGAACTGAACAACCTGAAGAACATCTCCATGGACCCGCAGTTCGCTGCCCTGTGCGGCATCAGTGTGAAGGAGGTGGAAGAACAGATGGCCGATTATTTAGAAGATCTTGCCACGGCCCAAGACATGTCCCCCACCGAAGCCCTCCAGGCACTCAAGAGACAGTACGACGGCTACCACTTCACCTGGCCCTCGCCCGACATATTCAACCCGTTCAGCCTGCTCAACGCCCTTCAGGACAAGAGGCTCAAAAGCTACTGGTTCGAGAGTGGCACACCGACCTTCCTCATCGAGATGCTGAGGAAGTTCAATGTCGTACCTTCCATGCTCAAAACCACCAGAGCCATGGCCTCGGCTTTCGACGCTCCCACCGAGAGTATGGCATCCATCATCCCGCTACTCTACCAGAGCGGCTACTATACAATCAAGGAGTATAACCGTATGGGCGACCTCTACGTGCTGGACATTCCCAACACCGAAATCCGCATCGGTCTCATGGAAAGCCTGCTACCCAACTATGTGCAGATCGACAGCTACAAAGGCACCACTACCGTGGCCGAGATGTACCTCGCACTGTTAGAAGAGGACCTCGACGAGATGCTCCGCCTGCTGCAAGCCTACCTGCTCACCGTCCCGCAGTGTGACAACACGAACTACGAGGGACACTACCAGCAGCTGCTCTACGTCATCTTCTCACTCC
>CALZRA010000168.1 GCA_945828345.1 uncultured Bacteroidales bacterium | reverse complement strand
ACTCGTGTCGCAGGGCTTCGTGACGGGAGAGCTGAAGGAAGGTTTCCCGGCTGAGAATATCGCAGACAGCAACAACTTCATCAGTCTGCTCTACTACTTTGGCTTGGTGACCATCGGCGGCATCCACATGGGCGAAACGAAGTTCATCATACCGAATGAAGTGGTGCGCGAGCAGATTTTCTCTTACCTGCTCGACACCTACAAGGAAAACGACTTGTCGCTTGAAAGCTACGATGTGCGGAAGAAGGAACAGCTCATGGCCTACTGCGGCGACTTCAAGCCCTTCTTCCAGTACATAGCCGACAGCATCTACACCTACGCCTCACAGCGTGACCGCCAGAAGGGCGAAGCCTTCGTGCACGGCTACACGCTGGCCCTGACCAGCCAGTGCCGCTTCTACCGTCCCATATCCGAGCTGGACAACCAGGGCGGCTATGCCGACATCTTCCTGCGTCCGCTCTGCGAGATATTCACCGATATGGAACATTCCTACATCATCGAGCTGAAATACCTCAAGAGCCAGGCGACCGACGAGCAGGTAGCCAAGGCCGTACAGGAAGCGCAGGCCCAGGTGTGCCGCTATGCTGACACGGTGAACGTGGGCGAACACATCGGCCACACCAAGCTCCACAAGGTCTACGTCGTATACCGTGGCGTGGAAATGTTGGCCTGCGAGGAAGTGGAGGAGGGCAGGAACTTCAATGTTTAAGAGCTTCGGAATCAGAGGCTATATCGTTCCTCTGCTTGAGAGACCGGTGCTTTCGGCACTGTGAGTACATCCCATTAAGTAAAGAAGCTGTGGCCTGCTTTCTCCAGATAGGCGGTGTAAGTCCACCGTCCCTCCCAGCTGAACAAACTGAAAAATCTACATGATGAACACATTCAATCTACAGTCGAAAATCAAGCATTTCTTTCACTTCTCTGTCGAGAATGAAGACCAGATCATTCAGGAAATCAGCGAAGGTGTGAGTTTCCGGGGAGCCACCTTGTGGATTCTCATCTTTGCGATCTTCATTGCCTCACTCGGCTTGAATGTCAATTCCACAGCCGTCATTATCGGTGCCATGTTGGTGTCTCCCCTCATGGGCCCCATCATCGGCATGGGACTGGCCGTAGGCATCGGCGATTTGGATTTGCTCAAGCGTGCTGCCCGCAATTTCGGTGTGGCCACCCTTATCAGTGTGCTCACGGCCACGGTCTACTTTCTGCTCACCCCTCTTGGCGAGGCCCGCTCGGAGCTTTTGGCGCGCACAACCCCCACCATCTATGATGTGCTTATAGCCACCTGTGGCGGTGCGGCCGGTTTCATTGCCCTTTGTACCCACGGCAAGAGCAATGTCATTCCGGGTGTGGCTATAGCTACGGCGTTGATGCCGCCGCTCTGTACGGCCGGCTATGGCTTGGCCACGGGCCATTTCCTCTACTTTCTGGGAGCCTTTTACCTTTTCTTTATCAACACCGTCTTCATCAGCCTCTCTACCTATGTCGGTGTACGCCTGTTGCACTTCCATCGCAAAAGACTGGGCACGGCTACGCTCGAAGCCAAGGCCCGCAGGGTCATCATGCTGTTGGCCCTGCTCACTTTGATTCCTTCCGTATTTGTCACCATCTTCATGGTCAGACAGAGTATCTTTGAAAACAACGTGTCGCGCTTCGTCAAGAAGGAACTTGCGCAAAGCGGCACTCAAATCATTTCTAACGAGGTCGATGCCGACAGCCTGCTTTTGAGCGTAGTTGCAGTGGGCCGCGAACTCACTTCGGCCAAGATAGCCGATGCGCAGAACCGCATGGCCGACTACGGCATGAAGTCCTACAGGCTCAATGTCATTCAGGGAGAGCAGAGCGACAGTGCCCTGATGCTGCTCAGCCAGCTCAACAAGGACAATGAGCAGGTGTCAGAGGAGCGCAAGCGGCTCTTTGAGGTTTCGGCACGCAATACCGAACTGAGTGCCCGGCTTGACGGTTACACGCGTTATGAAACTCTTTCGGTGGAGATGGGCAAGGAACTAAACGCCTTGTTCCCGCAAATCGACAGAATCTGTCTGGCCAATGTGGTCGAAGCACGCACCGACACCGTTGCCAGCCAACGCATGGTGGCCGCCATAGTAAATGTGGGCGCAGGCAAGAAACTTTCGACCGATGAGCGCAAGCGTTTCCAGACCTACATGAAAGCCCGTGTGGCGGCCGACAGCCTGTTGGTCGTTTGGCGTTAGACCCTCCTCCCTTTTCCCTCCATTTACCCACATCCCATGACCATCTCCCTCATCGGGGCCGGTGCGGCAGGCTGTTTTGCTGCCATACAGCTGGCCCGTTTGCTGCCCCATGCTGATATCCGTGTCTACGAACGCCTGCACAAGCCCTTGGCCAAGGTGGCATTGACGGGCGGCGGACGTTGCAACCTCACCAATTCCTTCAGTCAGGTGAGCAGCATGGAGGCAGTCTATCCCCGCGGGGCTCGCTTGATGAAGCGGCTGCTTAAGGAATTCAGCCACACCGACACCATGCGGTGGTTCGAGCAGGCAGGTGTTCCCCTTCTCACGCAGCCCGACCAATGTGTGTTTCCTGTTTCGCAAAATGCCCGCGACATCGTGCACTGTCTGCTTCGGCAAATGCAGCAGTTGGGTGTCAAGCTTCATTGCGGTTTTCGCGTCACAGCTCTACAGGCCGTCGCACCGGGTTATCAGATAGAGTTTGCAGACCGTCCTGCCGTCCACAGCCAAATCGTCATCGTGACCACGGGAGGCAGTCCGCGTCCTGCCGGTCTGTCGTTTCTCAGTACGCTCCAAGTGCCAACAGTTCCTCCCGTGCCTTCTCTGTTCAGTTTCAGTCTGGTGCAGCATCCCCTGGCCAGTCTGTCGGGCACGGTTGTCGAACATGCCGCTGTCCGTCTGGCCGGCACCAAGTTCAAGGCCTCGGGGCCTTTGCTCGTCACCCATTGGGGGCTGAGTGGACCGGCCATACTCCGCCTTTCCTCAGTGGCAGCGCGCCATTTGCACGAAAGTAATTATCAGGCTTCGCTTTCCGTAAACTGGTTAGGTGAGACGGGTGAGGCCGAAGCCTTGCAGCTCATTGGACAAATGGCTGCTGCCCATCCACAGAAGCAGGTGGGCAGCGTATGGCCTGTACAGCTCAACCACAGGCTGTGGCTTCACCTGCTTCACAGCAGTGATGTGGCCTCTGATCTCCGTTGGTCGGCTTTGAGCGGTAAGGCCAGCCGGCGTTTGGCAGCGCGTCTCACCAACCACAACTTCAGCATCGACGGCCGTAATCCCTATAAAGAGGAGTTCGTCACGTGTGGAGGCGTGTCGCTTGGCAGCATCAATCCGCGTACTCTCGAATGCCGTGAGCATCCCGGCCTCTATTTTGCCGGCGAGGTCCTTGATGTAGATGCCGTCACGGGTGGCTTCAACCTTCAGGCCGCCTGGACTATGGGCCATGTGGTGGCCAAGGCAGTTGCCGGGAAGGAGGTACACAAGATGTAGTAGAATGCATGATGTACTGCATCACTTGGCCAATGATATGAACTTTTCAGAGAAGATATCTTACTTTGCCGGAGAAGATATCTTACTTTGCCGGAGAAGATATCTTATTTGGCTGATGCAGTATATCTTCTCTGCCAGAGATGAAAATAGAAAGGACTGATAAGGCTGAATCACAAGAGCAACAACTATTCTTGGATTCCTGCTCAATCATTGAGCAGGCTCAAAGTACGGCATACCGATCAGTCAACGAAACGCTGATCAAGCGCAATTGGTTGCTTGGTATGCGTATTCGGCATGAAATTCTTAAAGAGCGTCGGGCTGAATATGGAGAGCAGGTGATTAAAACCCTATCCAAGGCATTGACTGAGCGCTATGGAAGGGGATTCAATAAGACAAATCTATATCTCTATACCTGTTTCTATCGGTTATGGCCAGACATTTTCCACGCAGTGAGTGGAAAATCCGAAGAAAATGTGTCGCAGGACATTTTCCACACAGTGAGTGGAAAATCTGAAAATGTATTAGATTCTATCGTGACCTGTGCCCCCATCAGATTATCATGGAGTCACTATCGCATTATTCTGCAAGAACCTAATTCAGAGGCTCGTGCTTGGTATGAGCGAGAAGCTACGAGGGAGATGTGGAGCACACGCACGTTGCAGCGCAACGTCTCGTCACAGTACTATCATCGTCTCTTGAAATCTCAGGATAAGGCACTGATTCGTGACGAGATGAAAGCACTCACCCAGCCACTACAGGATAGACTTGAATATCTAAAGAGTCCTGTTATAGCAGAGTTCCTGGGGTTCAAGAACAATACAGACTATACAGAAAGTAATCTGGAGCAAAGCATCATCGACCACCTCATTTCCTTCTTGATGGAACTGGGCAAGGGCTTTGCTTTTGTTGACAGACAAAAACACATCCATACAGAGAAGGAGGATTATTACATAGATCTTATCTTCTATAACTATCACCTCCGCTGTTTTGTCCTCATTGACTTGAAGACAAACAAAC
>CALZRA010000167.1 GCA_945828345.1 uncultured Bacteroidales bacterium | reverse complement strand
TGGCCGGAGAAGATATCTTACTTGGCCGGAGAAGATATCTTACTTGGCCGGAGAAGATATCTTACTTGGCCGGAGAAAATATACTTCTTCATCTGTGATGTGATAGGCTTTTAAGCGAGCTTGATGTGCTGCGCTCACCTTGCACGTGCTTTGGGTAAGCACGGCTGCCTTGAACGCTTGTCAACCAACGGCAACGACTTGCGAAAGTTGAATGTTACGAATGCGAGAGTCAAGTATTAGATAGGCGTGTGCCATGTGGCAGACGTGGTCCGGCAGGCAGCCCTCTACCCGTCGCTATGCAGGTGCGGAAATCAGGTTGTTGGGCTTGTTGGGGCGGAATGTCGCGGATTTTGTATACATTTGCAGCCCCTTTCTATAAAATTCAGAAATGACAAAACTGTTCCATACCCTGCTTTTTGTGTTTTGCGGACTGTCTCTGTCAGCCCAAACCGTGCTTGACTTCCAGCGCACTTTGCGCGTTGACTATCAGTTTACGGGCGATGCCGGCTCCCGGGAGATTGCCCTGTCGGAGCTGTGCAGCTTTGAAGGCTGGGCGGGAAGGCGCGTCAACATGGACCGCGTGCCCCTGAAGGGCAATGGCGACATTACGCTGCGCGATGCCCGTACCGGGCAGGTGCTCTACTGCCAGTCGTTCAGCACGCTGTTCCAAGAGTGGGTCACTACCGATGAGACCCGTCATGTGCGCCGGGCCTTCGAAAACTGCTTCCTGCTGCCGATGCCCACTGATTCGGCCCGCATTACGGTGCGTCTGTTCGGCATGGACCAGCAGGTTGAGGCGGAATATACGCATACGGTTGACCCGCACGACATCCTGATCAGGCGGTTGGACAACCTGCCCGTCCAGCCCCACCGCTACCTGCACCGCAGCGGTGAGCCTGCCGACAAAATCGATGTGGCCATTGTGGCCGAGGGATATACGGCGGCCCAGGCGGATGACTTCTATGAGGCGGCCCAGGCTACGGTCGATGCCATACTGGCCCATGAACCTTTCGGCCGGTTGGCTGACCGTTTCAACTTTGTGGCGGTGGCCGCCCCTTCGCACGACAGCGATGTCAGCATTCCGCTTGAAGGCAAGTGGAGGCATACGGCATTGGGGTCGCATTTCTCTACTTTCTACTCCGACCGCTACCTGACCACGCTGCGTATGCGCGACTTGCACAACCTGCTGGCCGGCATTCCCTATGAACACATCATCATTCTGGCCAATACCGGCACGTATGGCGGCGGCGGCATCTACAATGCCTATACGCTGACCACGACCCACCACGCGAAGTTCCGCCCTGTGGTGGTGCATGAGTTCGGACACAGCTTTGCCGGTCTGGGCGACGAGTATGCCTACAACGACTCGTACGGCGACTTCTACTTCAGCCACATTGAGCCGTGGGAGCAGAACCTCACCACGCTGCACAACTTTGCCGACAAGTGGCAGGACATGCTGCCTGCGGGTACTCCGGTTCCTACATCGCCCGAAGGTCGCGGTGCAGACCAAATCGGGGTATATGAGGGAGCGGGCTACATGCCCAAGGGGGTGTACCGTCCCAGCCCTGACTGCCGGATGCGCACGAACGAATGTGAGGCGTTCTGCCCCGTGTGCCAGAGGGCCATTGAGCGGTTGGTGAGGTTTTATACTGATTAGTTTCAGGTTTCAGGTTTCAGGTTGAAAGTTGAGTGCTTAGAGAACTGAGCGAGCTCAAAAAGCCTATCAAAAAATATGGCAGCACAGAAAAAGAAGAAAAACGGCACGCCGGCACGCCGTAATCCCGGCACTACACCGGCCAAGGTGAGCTGGTGGAAACGATTGGCACAGCTGCATCCCGCCGATGCGCTGAAGGAGTGTGTGCGTGCCGACAATGCCCGCTTCATTGTCGGCATGTGCCTGTTAGCTGTAAGCTTGTTCCTGTTGTTGAGCTTCGTGTCGAACCTGTTTACAGGTCAGGCCGACCAGGGAGGCGTTCAGAGCGGCAATCTCACACAGGCGGCCAACTTTGGCGGCAAGTGGGGGGCCTATCTCGCATTTTACTTCATGGACGGCTGCTTTGGTGTCGTGTCGGTGTTCATTCCGCTGTTTACGCTGTTAGTCGGGGTGAAGCTTATGGGAGCCTACCATGTGAGGCTCTGGAAGTGGTTTCTCAATTTCTCTATCCTGATGATTTGGGGCTCGGTGTTTCTGAGCCTCATTACCCACCGGCTGCCCGAAAGTGTGGTGAACCAAATGAGCTTCAGGCTGGGTGGCGGCCACGGGGCTTACATCGAGAACTACCTGACCACCTCGGTTGGTGCGGCAGGAGCCTGGATTGTCGTGCTGGCCACAGCTGTGTTCTACCTGATGTATCTGTCGGGCGAAACCGTGCAGGTGGTGCGCCGCCTGATGCACCCGCAGGACTTCATCAAGCGCAAGGAACGGCCGGCAGATGTCGCAGCGGATGAAGAAAAGCCGACGGACGAATACACCGGAAGTGAAATGACGGTAGAGCCGCAGCAGGAAGACGAGCCCGAAGCCGCGGGTGCCGCAGTGATTGACCTGACACCCGACATGTCGGCTGAAAGTGAAGACCCGGTCCCAGAGGACGACTCCGCAGCAGCGCAGTCGGCTGAACCTGTGGCGTTAGAGATAGAGCCTGCCGCCGAACCCGTCGATGAGGAAAGTTCCATTAGCTTGGACATCGTGCCGACAGACGAAGCGGGAAAGGCACAGGGGCGCACCGTGGAGGAGGTGACAGAAATGGAACCCTACGACCCGCGCAAGGACTTGGAGTTCTACAAGTTCCCGACGCTGTCACTGCTCAAGCACTATGAAGAGCAGGGGCCGGCTATCGACATGGCCGAGCAGAACGCCAACAAAGACCGCATTATCAACGTGTTGCGCAACTTCGGCGTGGAGATTTCGAGCATCAAGGCCACTATCGGACCGACCATCACCCTCTACGAAGTGACCCCGGCTCCGGGTGTGCGCATCAACAAGATACGCAATCTGGAGGACGATATAGCCCTGTCGTTAGCCGCGCTGGGCATCCGCATCATCGCTCCTATCCCCGGCAAGGGAACTATCGGTATCGAGGTGCCCAACAAGAATCCCCACATCGTGTCGATGGAGAGCATCATCAACACCAAGAAGTTCCAGGACTCGGGCTTCGACCTGCCCATTGCGCTGGGAAAGACGATTACCAACGAGGTCTTCATGGTGGACTTGGCCAAAATGCCCCACCTGCTTGTGGCCGGTGCTACCGGCCAGGGCAAGTCGGTAGGCTTGAATGCCATCATCACCTCACTGCTCTACAAGAAACATCCTGCCGAACTGAAGTTCGTGATGGTAGACCCCAAGAAGGTGGAGTTCTCCATTTATGCGCCCATCGAAAGGCACTTCCTGGCCAAGATACCCGATGAGAACGAGGATCCTATCATCACCGACGTGACCAAGGTGGTGCAGACGCTCAAGAGCCTGTGTCAGCTCATGGACCACCGCTATGACCTGCTCAAGAAGGCCAAGGTGCGCAACATCAAAGAATATAATGCCAAATTCAAGGCCCGCCAGCTCAACCCGGCCAACGGCCATGAGTTCATGCCCTACATCGTGGTGATTATCGACGAGTTCGGTGACCTCATCATGACAGCTGGCAAAGAAGTGGAACTCCCCATAGCCCGCATAGCCCAGCTGGCCCGAGCCGTAGGTATGCACATGGTCATCGCCACCCAGCGCCCCACAACCAACATCATTACCGGTACGATCAAGGCGAACTTCCCTGCGCGCATGGCCTTCAAGGTGATGTCGCAGATAGACAGCCGCACGATTCTGGACCAGAGTGGTGCCAACCAGTTGGTAGGCAAGGGCGACATGCTCTTCTTGGCCGGCAACACCCCGGTGCGAGTACAGTGTGCCTTTGTAGATACGCCCGAAGTGGAGAAAATCAACGAGTTTGTGGCTTCGCAGCAGGGCTATCTGTCGGCCTTCGAGCTGCCCGAACCCGAACAGGAGGGCGACGAGGGGGCCGCTGTAGACCTTGACACAGGGTCGCTCGACCCCATGTTTGACGAGGCCGCACGCCTCATTGTCGTACACCAGCAAGGTTCCACCTCTCTCATACAGCGCAAGTTCGCCATCGGCTACAACCGTGCCGGCCGACTCATGGACCAGCTCGAAAGGGCCGGTATCGTAGGGCCTGTGCGCGGGTCGAAACCCCGTGAGGTATTGGTGGCCGATGAGGTGGAACTGGACGCCAAACTGCAAGGGCTGAGGGCATAAAGGGGGTAAAAGACAACCTTTCCGATGCTTTTTTCTCGTGTCATGCCCTGCGTTTACGGCAAAAAATTTATTTTTGCACGGAAGTGGCCTCGGAGAGGAGTTGAAAGTTTATGGTTGAAAGGCATATTATTATGCTCACTGAGCGGATGATTGCTGTGCTTGGTAGTAAGTAATTTATTAAGCTTTAAACTTTTCAACGCTCGACTCTTCTTGTCAGCCTACAAAATTTCACATGATAAGTAGGTGTTCAAAATTAGTTTCTATCATGTGTGCTCTATTGGGATGCAGTTT
>CALZRA010000166.1 GCA_945828345.1 uncultured Bacteroidales bacterium | reverse complement strand
CGCATAGCCCAGGGCAACGCCCTGGGTAGGTTAACCGCCGCAAATGCGCCCTGA
This sequence comes from uncultured Bacteroidales bacterium, assembly GCA_945828345.1. GTDB lineage: Bacteria > Bacteroidota > Bacteroidia > Bacteroidales > Bacteroidaceae > Alloprevotella. The sequence continues at coordinate 4,503 of CALZRA010000166.1, read as the reverse complement.
AGGGGCAAAAGCGTTCAAATACAATCATTATAAACATACGCTTTTGCCCCTTCAGGGCGCACTTCATCGCCTCATTCTACCCAGGGCGTTGCCCTGGGCTATGCGCTGATGCCCTTTCAGGGCGTGCCTTGAACGCTCGAACAATCCTAAAGGCGGTCCTTTCTCAACCTAAAGGCGGCCCTTTCCCACCCTAAAGGCGGCCTTTTCTAATCCTAAAGGCGGCCCTTTCCCACCCTAAAGGCGGCCTTGAAAAGCACAACCGAAGCCCCATTTACCCGCCCAAAAGCCGCACTTCATCTATCAAAGAGAAAGGAAAAACACAAAACTGAAATGATTTAACATTCTTTACCCCCCCCATGAGGCAATATAGGGTTTGTTATGTATTTTTGCCCCAAATTTTAGACAAGTAGAGACATACCCCAAGCCATGTCCGCTTGCAGGAGGATAGGATGAGGCTACGCAAGCAGCCCCATCGCCTGTCCCCTTTTGGTGGCTCATTATTTCACTTATCAAACCAATACATTTATGCGTAAACTTTATCTATTTCTCGCCATGCTGCTGAGTTTCGGCAGTACGGCATGGGCTGACTTTCATCAGCCTTGGACCAGTACGCCCTTTCCTTGGACGGAATCGGTAACAGCAGATGCAGTAACAACAGCAGGTATGACATTGCCTTCTGCATCCGATGCGACCTACCGCAGAGGAAGCGTAGGCGTCACCCGCACAGGTTCTGCAGGCGATGTCACCCTCACCTTCCACTACACCAGTGGTGGACATGCCCTGCAAATTCTGGGTGTAGACTTGCTGAATGCTTCAAGCGAGGTTGTGTATTCTGATTACACGGCCCGCACAGCTACTGGAAGCAGCAATGGCGACGCTACCTTTACATTGTCAAGTGTAGCCGCAGGCAGCTACACGCTTCGCTATTGGGTATATGGTTCTGCTGCCAACAGCAACAGCTTGACCAGCACCAACGGAACTATCACCGTAACGGGTCTGAACAGCAATTACATCACTTCGCTTGATGACCTGAGCAACGACAAGGTATATTATTTTAAGTCTGGACGTTCCAGCGGAAACAATTCACACTATCTGCTGTATCACACCGCCGCACCCAACAACCTGTCTTCCACCTATGGCAGCGGTCATAGCATGACCTTTAACAAGTCAACACCTAATTTCCAGTTCGCTCTTTACAAGTCTGGAGAGACCTACTACATGTATAACATCGAAGCTGGAAAGTTTGTAGGCAATGCCAACGCCAATAATGCTGCAATACCTTTGGTCCTGTTTCCTTCGAATGGAATTACCCTTAAACCTTCAGGAAACTCTACCTACACTTGGGTGATGTCAACCAACAATTTTGTCGGTGCATTGAATGCTGCAAACACCAGTGGTTGTCATGGTATTGTCAATTGGACTGGTGGCAACGCCAATCTGACTGACGGCGGAAATATTTATCAGATCTGTGAAGCTGGTGATTTAAGTACTGACATTCAAGCAACTATCGCCAACCGTATCACATGGGGACCTGTCTACACCACCATCAAGGAAGAAGCCGACATTGCTTCTGACACCCGAATGGGAGCACTCAATACAGCCAGTGGCGCAACGATTTCTGCTGCTTGTACTGCGTTCGAGGAAAATCCTAACGAGGAAACCTATGCTACTATGCAGTCGGCATATAGTGCCGGAGAAAGAACAACTCTGTCGGCCGGTGAAAAATTCACCGTTAAGTGTATTGAAGACAGTCGCGGCTATCTGGTTTATTCTACTGTTGATGGGAAGGGTTCGGAAACCATTGCCAATCTGGCAGGAACTACAAACGCTAATCTACCCGCATTAACCGATGAAGGCGTATATAAGGAATGGGTGTTTGTTGAACAAGATGGCAAGAAGTACATCTACAATGTACAGAATCAGAAATTCCTTCTGAAAGGCACACCCGTCAAATTCGATGACTTGGGCACCTACGTTGTATTTGAAGAAGTTGGTACTGCCTTGTATACCATCAAATTTGAAGGAGCCAATCAATATCTTTCGTTCTCTCCAGGATGGGGACTCAACAGTTGTGTGCGAACCGAAGGCAGCGTAGACAATGGTTGCAAGTTCTATATAGACAAGACAGGTGAATCAGACCCCAATTTTGAAAGCATTGAAGGCGCTTTGTATAAGAGTGAACTCGATTCAAAATTGGCTAAAGGCCGGTTATATGGAACGGGATTAGGCAAATACTCTTACTCTGGCAGTGAGGATGTTGCAACCACCGTAAGCAATGCAGAAAGCTTGCTCACGAACGATGCTGCGACCAAGTCACAAATTACAGAAGCCATTGCTGCTTTGGAAGCACTCTATGCAAACTTCTCAATCAATCTCCCCGAGATTGGCAAGCTCTATCGATTCAAGGGACATGCCTCCAGTCACTATATCTGCCCCACTGGAACAGGAACTACTGACAGTGATTTCATGGCAATGAACAGTAGCTCCGATTATGCTGGAACTGTGTTTATGCTGTACGAAGGCGACCAGGTTGGTGGCACGACTGGTTATAAATTGCTCAACTATGGAACTGGATACTTTACAACCAGAACATACTGTAACGGTGCAACGAAGGCTGCTGCAAACTCCGTGAAATTTGCAGAATCACCTACACATCCTGGTTGCTACACCATACAATCCAATGCAAGCGATATGGGGACTTGGCTCTATGACCAAGACTCTAAGGTTAACCGCAACGGCAGTTACGCAGCCAACTACTGCGACTGGACCATTGAGGAGGTAACATGGTTGCCCATACCTGTAAGCAGCACCTATCGCTTTGGTACGTTCACTTCGCCTGCTAATTTGGCTATTCAAGATGCATACTATGCTAAGGACGAACGTTTGAAATTCTATATAGCCGAAGTTGACCCCAATGACAACTATGTCGTTTTGACCCAAGTAACTGATAACTTCCCGGCCAACCAGTCCTACGTCATTGAATACATTGGTGGTCAGTATACCAACGGATGTAGCTTCCTGAAGATTGCAGACAGCGCACCTGCCATCGACGAAGGCACGAACGAACTTCGCGGCTCATTCGAGACCATCGCTACTCCGACTGACCAAGGCACTATCTACACCTTGCAGGCTGCTTGGGATGACAACACTGAGAACAACAAATCTGAAACCGAAGTGGCCTTCCGCCAGTACAATGGCACGAACATCCAGGGCTTCCGCGCTTATCTGCCTGTTGCTCCCGGTGTTCAGCCTGCCGGTATGCGCTTCTACGAAGGTGATGTGACCCGCATTGAAGGCGTTGAGGAAGGACAGACGCACAAGGTGGACGTGTATGACCTCAGCGGACGACGCGTACAACGCGCTACCAAGGGACTCTACATCGTCAACGGCAAGAAAGTTCTCGTAAAGTAAAACCTACTGAAACCTACACATTATGAAGAAAACATATATTTCTCCCTCAGCCTGCTCCATTCGCATGCAGTTTCAAGGGATGCTCGCTACGAGCATTGTGCTTGATAAGAACGAAGGCCATGCAGGCAACGAAATGTTCTCGAACAAGAGAGAGGACATCTGGGGCAATGAGGAGAAGGGTATATGGGACTAACTCCCCTGCCCGCTCCCACCGCTTGGCCGAAACAGAAGGCAAAGCGCCCGAAGCGATTATGACCGCCATGACACGTTGCCCACAACCTGTGGACACAGGTCATGAAGCGTAACGAAAACGATGAATGGCGGTGACTCACCGCATGGGAGCTTCACCGCCATCATCCAAGGAACTTGCAGGGTGAAAGTCCCTGTAAGTATGAAGTATTTTTTTCTCATTGCCGGCCGTTCGAAGTGATTTCGCGCGGCCGGTTTTTTTTTGGGCAATAAAGGTTCAAGGCACAGTTTCCCAGCGTACCATAGCCTCAAATTGGTTTGGCAAGAGACTTGACAACAGGCTTGTCATCGGGCTTACAACAGGCTTGTCATCGGGCGGGCTGGAAGCCACGCCCTCCCAGTGCACCATCGCTTCAAATTGGTTTGGCAACGAGCTTGTCATTAGGCTTGACAACGGGCGGGCCTTTGCCACGCCCTCCCAGTGCACCATCGCCTCAAATTGGCTTGACCATAGGCCCGCCACATATTATGAGAGTGGGCCCTTGCCACGCCCTCCCAGTAAAAAATCTCCTGCAAGCTGTAGTGCACAGCTTGCAGGAGACTTGGTTAGATGCTGAAAGTAAGTGTGTGTCGCAAGGGACACGGGAGGAACTTACTTCTTGTTCAGGGCGAGGTCAACCTTTACGGCGCAAGCTACGGAGCAGCCTACCATGGGGTTGTTGCCGATGCCGAGGAAGCCCATCATTTCTACGTGGGCGGGCACGGAGCTTGAACCTGCGAACTGGGCGTCAGAGTGCATACGGCCCAGGGTGTCGGTCATACCGTAAGAAGCAGGACCTGCAGCCATATTGTCGGGGTGCAGCGTACGGCCCGTACCACCACCTGAAGCTACGCTGAAGTAAG
>CALZRA010000165.1 GCA_945828345.1 uncultured Bacteroidales bacterium | reverse complement strand
CGGGGCGTGCCTTGAACGCTTGTCAATCTTCGGGGCGTGCCTTGAACGCTTGTTAACCGATGTGAGTACCAGCGAAACTTGAATAATACTATTACCTAATCCCTAACACCTAATCCCTAACACTTAACCACTAATCCCTAATACTTAATCCCTAATCACCTCCTACTCCCTCCCCACCAAGGAAACAAACATGTCCCTCAGACCAATCTGCTCGTTTTCTATCAGATAGTCGAGGGATTTTTCTATGCACTTTCGGGGAAAAGGGGCCTGATTCAGTTCATCAATGCGGTGCGGCGCGCCGTCGCCCAGCAGTTGGAGCATCCACTGGCAGCAAGCATCCTCCTGTTCCTCCTCGGCAGAGTCGTCGGTGTGGCGCGACAGACAGACATCACAGTGCCCGCAGTCAGGCGCATCATCGCCGAAGTACTGCAACAGGTATCGGCTGCGGCACAACGAAGTCTGCTGAAAATAGTCCACCATCGCCTCCACCCGCTGGCGGTATACTTCCTGGCGGTCTTCGTAGATGCTGCGCGGAATCTCCACATAGCACGTGTCAACCCTGCGCATGGTGTAGGTGATTTGCGGTATCTGCTTGTGGGGAATGTAATGGATGAGCCGGTAGCGTGTGAGCTGGCACAGCATTTCGTACACCTGTTCGGCTGTCAGCCCGCAGCGTTCGCCCAGCCGGTCCTCCTCGATGGGCACATAGTCCGTGAACAGACTGCCGCTGGTGCGCAGCAGTGCGTTGATCAGTGTGTCCTCTTCGCGGCTCAGGTAGTGCACGTCGTACAGCTCGTCGCGCCGCACCAGAAAGATGACACGCGAACTGTGCTCGTCCTCGATGCTGAAGTGGATATACCCCGCGCGGCTGAGCAGTTGCAGTGCATTCACCAACAGCACGGGGTAATGGTGGAACACCCGGCAGAAGCGTTCGAGGGGCAAGTCGAAAGTGCGCCCCTCGGCCTCGCCCTCGGCAATCTGGTAGAACGAGCTGAGGTCCTCATACACCTTGCGGATGTACGCACGGTCAGGAAAAGCCTGCGTGAGCCTGCTGTGCAGCAGTCGCACGTCGCCCCGGCTACAGAGCAGCACGGCATAGGCCGTATGGCCGTCGCGCCCTGCGCGTCCCGCCTCCTGATAGTAAGCCTCGGGCGATTCGGGTACATCGGCATGGATGACGAGGCGCACGTCGGGCTTGTCAATGCCCATACCAAAGGCGTTGGTAGCCACCATCACCCGCACGCTGCCCTTCACCCAAGCCTGCTGGCGCAGGTCCTTGTCGAGCGAGGTGAGTCCGGCGTGGTAGTTCAGGGCCGTGATGCCCTCCTGCCGCAGCTCGGCAGCCAGGTCCGTGGTCTTGTTGCGACTGCTTGTGTAGATGATGGCCGAACCCGGTACCGCCCGCAGTATGTGCAGTATCTCCGCGTTCTTGTCGTTGGTGTGGCGCACCACATAGCGCAGGTTAGTGCGCTCGAAGCTCATGCGGAACACCTTTCCGTCGGTAAAACCCAAGCGCAGGCAGATGTCGTCGACCACAGTAGCCGTGGCCGTAGCCGTCAGTGCCAGCACCGGCACACCGGGCAGCAGCGGACGCAGTTCGGCAATGCGCAGGTAGTGCGGACGGAAATCGTAGCCCCATTGCGAGATGCAGTGGGCCTCGTCGACGGTGAGCAGACACACCTTCATGCGCCTCACCTTGTTCATAAATAAGGGCGTAGCCAGACGTTCGGGCGACACATACAGGAACTTGTAGGCACCGAACACGGCGTTGTCCAAATGCCGTCCTATCTCCTCGCGGCTCTGTCCCGAGTAGATAGCCGCCGCCTTGATGCCCCGCCGGTTGAGGCTGTCCACCTGGTCCTTCATGAGCGCAATGAGCGGCGTGACCACCAAGCACAGCCCCTCCATAGCCAGTGCCGGCACCTGGAAGGTGATGCTCTTGCCTCCGCCCGTGGGCATGAGGCCCAGCGTGTCGTGCCCTTGGGCCACACTGGCTATGATGTCGGCCTGAATGCCCCGAAAGTCGGGATAGCCCCAGTATTTGTGCAGAATGTCCCTGAATGCTTGCATGGAGGGGATTTAAGTGTTAGTGATAAAGTATGAGTGATTAGGTTGTAGTATGATTCACGTTTCGCAGGTACTATCACGTATGAAAAACAAGCGTTCAAGGCACGCCCCGAAGGGGCAACAGCACATAGCCCAGGGCGTCGCCCTGGGTAGGTTGACCGCCGTTGACGCGCCCTGCAAGGGCAAAGATTGTGCAAGTGAGAGCAGGGCCAAGCTTGCTTGAGCTATGCCGAGCGCAGCCAATCTTATGAAAAAGCGTTAGTAGACAAACGTTGCGAACATACGCTTTTGCCCTTGCAGGGCGAGCTTTATCGCCTCGTTCTACCCAGGGCGATGCCCTGGGCTATGCGCTCGTTGCCCCTTCGGGGCGTGCCTTGAACGCTCGTTAACTATCTGCAACTACTTTAATAATACTCACAGAGCGGCTGACGGCAACGCTACATTGCGACCTTATAAACTCTTCAACTATAAACTTTCAACTTAAATCCCTCATTCCGCCGAAGGGCGGATGTCGTCGATTTGCAGTTGAACCTCGCCGCGCTTGTGCGAGTTCTCTTCGATGGTGTAGCAAATGTCGAAGGCCCGTTTCGTCTTGATAAAGCGGGCCTGTGAACTCTGTCCGAAGGCAATGCCGTTCATCACGTTGTTGCTCTTGTTGTCCACCAGTTCGAGCTTGATGTGCTCCTGTCCGCGTCCCACCACCTTGCTCGTGCCATAGTCATACACCTTCTTGGTGCAGAACACCGGTTTCGGATTGCCCGGCCCGAAGGGAGCGAAGCGGCGCAGCTGTTGGTAGAACCTGAAGCTCACGTCCTTGAAGTCCAGTTCGGCCTTGATTTCGATGGTGGCCTCCGTCTGTTCGTCGAGAATATGCTGGGCCACATACTCCTCGAAGCGGCGGCTGAACTCTTCCACGTTTTCCACGGGCAGTGTCAGTCCGGCTGCATACGTGTGGCCGCCAAAGTTTTCGAGCAAGTCCTCGCAGCTCTGTACCGCCTTATACACGTCGAAGCCCGATACAGAGCGGGCCGACCCTGTTGCCATACCCTCCGAGCGCGTCAACACCACGGCCGGACGGTAATACTGTTCGGTAAGCCTCGATGCCACGATACCGATTACCCCCTTGTGCCAGTCCTCGTTGTAGATGACAATGCTGCGGCGGTCCTCCAGTCCGGGCAGGTCCTTCACCTGTTCGATAGCCTCCTCCGTCATCTGCTTGTCCAGGTCCTTGCGCGCCTCATTGTAGAGGTTGATGCGTCCCGCCTTTTCGAGCGCGGCGGCATAGTCCTTCTCCACCAAGAGTTCCACAGCCTCGCGTCCGTTCTGCATACGTCCCGAGGCATTGATGCGTGGCCCGATTTTGAAGATAATATCGTTCATCGCCAGCTCCCGGTCAGCCAGTCCGCACACCTCGATGATAGCCTGCAGGCCGATACTCGGGTTCGAGTTCATACAGCGCAGGCCGTGGTAGGCCAGAATACGGTTCTCGCCCATTACGGGCACGATGTCCGAGGCGATGCTCACCGCACAGAGGTCGAGCAGCTGGTTGAGCTTGTTAAACTCGATGCCGTTGCTCAGGGCGAAAGCCTGCATGAATTTGAAGCCCACGCCGCAGCCCGACAGGTCCGTGTAGGGATAGCGGTTGTCGCGCCGCTTGGGGTTCAGGATAGCCACCGCCTCGGGCAGCGACTCGTCGGGTACATGGTGGTCGCAGATGATGAAGTCGATGCCCAGCGACTTGGCATAGGCAATCTCCTCGATGGCCTTGATGCCGCAGTCGAGCACGATAATCAGACCTACACCCGTGAGCGAAGCGTACTCCACGCCCTTGCGCGAAATGCCGTAGCCCTCGTCATAGCGGTCGGGAATGTAGAAGTCAATGTTCGAGTAGTACTGCCTCAGGAACTTGTAGACGAGTGCTACGGCCGTACATCCGTCCACGTCGTAGTCGCCATACACCATGATGCGTTCTTTTCTGCCCATGGCCAGGTTGAGCCTGTCCACAGCCAGCTGCATGTCGTTCATCAGGAAAGGGTCGTGCAGTTCAGTCAGCTGAGGCCGGAAGAAGTGGCGGGCTTGCTGCGGCGTGTGGATGCCCCGCTCGCAGAGCAGCCCTGCCAGCGCAGGGTGAATGCCCAGTTCGCTGGCTAAGGAGGCCTCGGCAGCGGCAGTGGCCGCATCGGGAGCCTCGTAGTGCCATTTGTAGTTCATGCTGATATATCATTTTTGTTATATGCTGGTTAGGGAGTGATGCAGGCGTGTCAGGGTCGTTGTGCCGTCTGGGCGGTGGGTAGTCATCCGGTGTCTGTCCGGTCTGTCCCGCATCTGCTTTCGGCAGTGTCATACAGTCGTTTGAGTGCACGTGTCCCCTGTGCCCTGCTGGGGCGAAGCGCAAGGCGCATCGCAATCAGCGGGCTAAGTTAGGCATTATTTGTCGAATATGCCGAAAGGTCTCGGAAGTTTGTGGTGTAAAAGTGGCGGGGTAGGGTCGGGGAGATGTTGCTGGCCCCCTATAATTCAACTTTCGCAGGTCATTGCCGTTAGTTGACGAGCGTTCAAGGCACGCCCTGCAAGGGCATCAGCGCATAGCCCAGGGCATCGCCCT
>CALZRA010000164.1 GCA_945828345.1 uncultured Bacteroidales bacterium | reverse complement strand
TAGCTCCGTGTTGAGTGGTTGTTGCAAAAAACGCAACGACCTCTTCTGAATCCAGTTCCCCATCCTCCAACACATTCTTTATATGTCTGGATATGGTAGATTTGTTTCTCTGAAAAAGTTCCGCCATTTGGTCTGCCGAGAGCCACACTGTGTCGTTCTCCAATCTGACCTCTATCTTCGATTCTCCATCGGGCGTTTGATATAATATGATTTGTCCTTTATCCATTGTGCGCTATTGTTTGTTTCTTCCGTTCAGCAATTCTCGTATATCAATCTTCAAGATGTCCGCTATCTTATCAAGGATTTAGAGACGGTTTGTAGTAAAGTGCTGCCATTGTCCTGTTCCTTCCATTCAAGGAGTTTCTGGTAAATTTTTCGTTCGAAAATCCTCTGAGACATGTTTTCTGGTTTACAAGGTGATACTTCATACGTTTCGTGTGCAAAATTACACAGATTTCTGGTGAGTCTGAGGGTTTTTACGTTGATAATGTCAGAAATCGCAAAGTTTTTAGTGCTAAAACCGTCAGAAATCGCAAACTTTTCGGCTCTCGATGTAGCAGACGCAAAAGGTGCCCCTTTTCCCTGTTGTCATTATTATTTGCTTGAATCCCCTTTTTCCGATTATCAGCAGAATAGCTTTTCAAGTCTCAACTTCCTCTCTCTCCCCACGCCAGAAACCGATGAAAACGACGGTGGGAAGGGGAGGGCAGAGCCAGTCGCAGAGAGTTTCAACTAAAATAACCGTCTTTTCTTTGCAGTGACTAAAATATCCGTTGTATATTTGCGGCGTTGAACTATGAATCCCCTTTCTGGCCCACGCCCATGATAATCTACCTCTTGCAGAGCAGTGTGGTGCTCAGCGTGCTCTATCTGCTCTACCGACTTACGTTGCGGCGCGAAACCTTGCACGGCCTGTCGCGGACGGTGCTGCTGCTCATTGTGCTGTGTAGCTTGGTGCTGCCTGCATGCCGCCTCAGGCTGCCTGTCTCGGGCGGCGTACTGACCGACATGCAGCAGGTCGGGCACACGGTGCGCCGCGTGCTGGTAGCTGTGCCGCAGGATATGGGCGGGCACTCTGTACAGGGACTACAAGCGGCCCATGCCGAGACAGGGCTGGCGCGGCTAAGGGAAGCATTCACTCTGGGACATGTCCTGTTCGCACTCTATGCCGTGGTGGCCGGCTTGCTGCTGGTGCACTATGTCCTCTCTCTGGGCCGTTATGCCCTGCTGTTGCGGCGCAGTCAGCGCGTGATGCGCGTGGGACATGTACAGGTGTACACCCACCCCGAAGTGGCATCGCCCATCAGTTGGGGGCGCACGGTGGTGCTCAGTCCCGATGACCTGCGCAGTGACCTGCTCACCCCCGTGAGCCAGACAGCAGATGCACAGCATCGACGGCACGCCCCGTTGCTGCGGCACGAGCTTGCCCACATACGTCTGGGTCATACCCTCGACCGCTTGTTGTGCGACGTGGCTGCCCGCCTGTGGTGGTTTTGTCCGGCGGCGTGGCTGCTGCGTGCCGACTTGGAGGCTGTACATGAGTTTCAGGCCGATGCCCATGTGGTGCGCCACGGTGTGGAACAGGATGCATACAGTGCCCTGCTGGTGCACAAGGCGGTGCAGCCCCCTGCGCGCTGTGCGGTACACGGGTGGCGCGCTTCGCAAATCAAGCGGCGGCTGCGTATGCTCTATGCCCTGCAAAGCCGGCCTGCGGTAGGTTGGCGCGCGCTGTTGCTGCTGCCAGTAGCAGGTGGTTTGGCTGTCTGTATGGCCGAGCCGGCCGAGATAGTTCGCGCGGTGCAGCGGACAGTACAGTCCGTAGCAGCATCAACGGGCCATGCAGCGTCATCGCAGCTTCAGCCCGCTGTCCCGACCGTTGAGGCAGAGGTGGCCGAGGCTGTCACCGCAGACCTTGTGGCGCAACCTGCGGACAGCGATCCAGACGAAGACGAGGCAAACTACGTTTCCCGCCGCCTGACCACTGAGAGCATAGCCGAGCTGGCACAATCCTTCGGGTTGCCCGAAGAAGCCGGTTACAGCAGTATAGTCACTATAGACGGCCTGACGGATGCCGCCGTGCAATATCGCGTGGACGACACGCCTTGCGATGTAGCCACCTTTGCGCGCCATGCCGCCGTACACTTTGACGAAGCACACCGCACGGTGTGGGCGTTTGGCAAGAAGGGCTGCCACATGGCTCTGAAGGCCGTGCCGCGCCTCTATGCCCAACAGCTCTATGGAGTGGATGCCGAGGTGCTGGTCGTGTATACCCAAACAGTCCCTCCGGCCAGTCCGCCCGTGCAGCGCACCATGGTGGTGGACGGTACGGACCTCTACACCGTCACTTCGGTCTATCAGGCCGATACATCCTCTTATAATAAGGAACATAAGGAATAAACCGACAAAACAATCATTCCCAACTACACAAAGAAAAGTCCGGCCGGCTCTTCTGCGCTTGTCTTTCAAGGGGTGTCCTATAAATTAGGCCGAGCTGTCTGCCGGAATAAATGAATTGACATATAGGGCATTCTTTGAAACCTAATTTATAGAACAACCCTTACCCCATCAAACGCATGAAACGTATTCTTTTCCTTCTTCTGGCAGCCGCCATGCTGCTGCCGGGCGCGGCGCAACGCCGCAAAGATGCAAAGCCAAAGCTGCACGTCAGTCGTCCCGCCTTTGCCGCCTCCTACACCAACAGCCTCATTCCCCACGATGTGAAGGTCGTGGGCGACAGCACTCTGGTCAGTTTCCGCATTAAAAATTATTCGGGCTATTCGTTGGCCAAGACCTGCGCCTTGGTTACTGACAAAGGCGAGTGGCTGCCTGTGGGCAGTGGCCGGCTCTTCACCCGCACGCCGCAGGGCAGCGTGGTGGGTGTGCAGCAGTTGGAGTTCGACCATTCCTATTATACCGTGGCGAGCAACGAACCCATGCAATTGCTCGACAGCCTCGTGCTCTCGTTCCCAGCCCTTCCCAAGGGCACGCGCAGCCTCGATTTCACGGAGGGTTTTTCCGACACGCTCGATGTAAAGAAAAAGGTGGGTGCCTGGGATGTGTTCGGCATACGCCTTGACGGCAAGCCCTATGCCTCCGTCCTGCCTGCCACAGCCGTAACAGCCGACCGCACCACACTGCCGCCCTTCACGCCCCATTGGGGCAAGGCACGCCTCCACCTGCATCTGCTGGGGGAGGGACTGCCCGAACTTTTTGATGCCGGCAGTCTGAGTTTCTTTCACTGGGGTGCCGACAAGATGGGCTACCGCGACAGCTGCACGATAGAGGTATCGGCCGACCATCGCACGGCCACCTACACCTTTGATGCCTGCGAGCCTTTCACCTGTCAGGCCATGATGTTGGGCGGCGTGTCGTTTGTGCCCGTACTCGCCCCCGGCACCGACCTGCACGCCTATCTCGATGTCAACGCCCTGAGCCGGCACGCGCAGAACTCGGCAGCCGGCGTGTGCTACCTGCACCTGCAGGGCGTAACGGCAGCCATGAGCGAAGCCATGACCCAGTGGATCGGGCGCATAAAGAAAAATAGCTTTGTGGACCGTCTGCGGCAGCAACGCGCACAGGACAGCACGGCACTGACGGTGGGGAAAATGCGTGCCAGCCACTACGCCCTGTTGCAAGAATGGCGCAAGGAGATAGCCGCCGACCAGACACTGCTGCCCCAGCAGCGGGAGTTTCTCAATTTCTATGCCGAGGACTGCTATGTGAACGCCATGGGACGCACGCGCCAGTTCGTCTCGTACCTCGCCAAAGGCACCAGCCATGCCCTTGATGCCGACGCGCTCTATGACCGCGACTACGCAGCGGCTGACACCTTGCCCGACCCCCATTTTGGAGAACTCTCGCTCTTCCGGGACGATTTGGGCAGCCTCTACATCTACCCCATAGCCTCGGACTGGTATGCCTACCTGAAGCACAACGGGGTCCATGAGGGCGCAGTCTATGAGTGGGCCTGTCAGCGGCAGGCCGTAGCCGATGCCCAGAAGCAGCTGAGTGAACTGCATTGTCTCACGTCCGGCCAACTCGATGCGCTGCCGCCGCTCTATGCCGGCGGGGTGCGCACCGCTAACGAGCAGCTCCGCGCACTGTTGGCCAAGGTCGATGGCGGGATGAAGGAGAGCATGCAGACCCTGCCCGAACTGCGCGAAGGCCAGACTGCCCTGCAAGCCATCGTGGAGCAGCACAAGGGAAAATTCCTGGTGATAGACTTCTGGGCCACGTGGTGCGGGCCGTGCCGCATGGGCATGAAGGCCATGCAGCCCCTGAAGCAGGAACTCGCCGGGCGCGACGATGTGGCGTTCATCTATGTGACCAACGGGACGAGCCCCTACCGCACTTGGGTGGAGACCGTCGAGAAGCATAGCGGCTTGCACTACCGCCTCAGCGATGCGGAATGGAACCGCCGTGGTGCCGCGGCGAATGGCATACCCGAGTACCGCATTTTCGACAAAGAGGGGAACGAGCTGGAGTGTATCGTCGGCTATAGCGAAGACCTGCCCGACCATGTGCGCGAAGTCCTGCAAAAGGCGGGCATGAAGTGAGGCGGCTGAGTCCGTATAGACAACCAGCCCGGCAGCATACATCCATGCTGCCGGGCTGGTCGCGTTATGCCTTGTCGGCACACACGAGGCCGGTTGCCTGTCAAACTGGGCTGGAAGCCGTCAGAAAGTTTCGGCCCGATACACAAAG
>CALZRA010000163.1 GCA_945828345.1 uncultured Bacteroidales bacterium | reverse complement strand
AAAGGTCAGCATCCTGCTGATTCCTGGCAAGGCGGCTAATTTCGGATGGTTACATAGTTTACTATAAAAGGCTATAGGAGACCACGCATATTTGTCGGTCAGAACCGACAGATTCCGCCAAATTTGTCGATTACAACCGACAGATTTCTGAATATTTGTCGGTCAGAACCGACAGGTAAGCGGGTCCCTGTTGCGCTGGAAGCTGATTGTCAGCACACAAAAGAGACGGAAAGATTCGCTGCATCGGTTTTACTTCGTACATTTGCGCCCATTCGAATCATACTACAATCAACCACTGACATGAAAAAGTTATTTGCTTTTTGTCTGGCCCTGACCCTGGGCCTGACCGGCGCACGAGCCGATGAAGGCATGTGGCTGCTGAAACTCATGGAGCAGCAACATCTGGCCGACTCGCTGCGCAAAGCCGGGCTGGCTTTGCCCCCCGAAGCACTTTACAGTGAAACCTCTCCCAGCCTGCGCGAGTGCATCGGCATCTTCGGCGGCGGATGTACCGGCGAGGTGGTCAGCCCCGACGGACTGGTGCTGACCAACCACCACTGCGGCTTCAGCTATGTGCACGAAATGAGTGGCATCGGCCACGACTACATGAAGGACGGCTACTTCGCCCACAGCCGTGCCGAAGAACTCCGCACACCGGACCTGACGTTTACCTTCGTGCTCCGCATCGTGGACGTGACGGAACAGGTGAACGCCGAAGCCAAGGAGCAAGGGGCTGACGTATATACCGCACAAAGCCAGGGCTTCCTGCAACCGTTGGCCGAGAAACTGCTGAAGAAGAGCGACCTGAAGAAAAAGAAGGGGGTGAAGGTGCGCATCGTGCCCTTCTTCGGAGCTAACAGCTTCTACATGTTCTACGAACAGACCTTCCAGGACCTCCGCTTGGTAGCCAATCCTCCCTACAATGTAGGCCAGTTCGGCGGCAATACGGACAACTGGGTATGGCCGCGCCACAATGCAGACTTTGCCATGTTCCGCATCTATGCCGACAAGAACGGTGACCCTGCGCCCTACAGCGAGCAGAACGTGCCGCTCCGGGTAAAGAAGTTCCTGCCCATTTCGCTCCAAGGGCCGAAGAAGGGGGACTACACCATGATCATGGGTTTCCCCGGCACCACGAGCCGCTACCTGACGGCTGCTGAGGTCGCCCTGCGCTGCGAAGCCACCAACGCACCGATCGTGCTGGCC
This sequence comes from uncultured Bacteroidales bacterium, assembly GCA_945828345.1. GTDB lineage: Bacteria > Bacteroidota > Bacteroidia > Bacteroidales > Bacteroidaceae > Alloprevotella. Next base: position 3,526 of record CALZRA010000163.1, on the reverse strand, counting down.
GGCAATCCGCTGCTGAAGTTCTACAAGGAGCTGATGGACCAGAGCGACGAGCTCCGCCTGCTGCTGGAGGACGAATATGCCAGCTGGGGCAACATGGTGAAGAACTTCGGCGGCATGAACGAGGCCGTGGAGAAGACCGGGCTGGTGGAACTGAAGAAGGAAGAGGAGAAACGCTTCCGCGAATTTGCCCGCCAAAGTGGCAAGGCGGAATATGCCGATGTGATTGACCGCATCGAGAGGCTCTGCACGGCCTACAAGGACACGCTCCACGACCGCATGCTCGCCGTCGCCACCTTCGACAACATGAGCCTCGGTGTGGCCCCTTCACTGGTGGACGGCTACGCCGAAGCCCTGAAAAGCGGAAAGGAGAAGGACATCAAAGCTGCCCGGCAGGTCATCCGGGATTTCTTTAACAAGTATAAGGGGGTATTCCAGCCGCTCAACCTCGACATCGACCGCCAGAAGATGGAGCTGCTCATCCCCTACTACCTGAAGGGTCACAAGACTTCGCTCGTACCGGCCTTTGCCGCTGAAGGCAAGGACTGGAAAGCCGAGCTGAACAGGGTGTACACGCAGTCGGTGTTTGCCGACAGCACACGGTTGGCCAAAGCCTTGGCCTCGGGCCAGGCCGAAACGCTGCTGAACGACCCGCTCTACCAATGGACGAAGGCCTACGAGCAGTTTGCCCTGGAGCTCTCGGCTCCCTTGCGGGCCTACACGATGCAGCGTGCCGAGCTGGACAAGATCTACGTGCGCGGCCTCTGTGAAATGTACAACTGGACGAAAGCGCCGGATGCCAACTTCACGCTGCGCATGACTTATGGCCATGTGTGTGACCTGAAGCCGCGCGATGCGGTGCAGTATGACTGGCGCACGGTGCTGGACGGCATGTTTGAGAAGGAGAGCAGCACGGAGAGTGACTACTTCATCAACGAACGGATGCGCGAACTGTATGAGGCCAAGGACTTCGGACGCTATGCCCGCGAAGACGGCAAGCTGCCGACCTGCTTCCTCTCGAACAATGACATCACTGGCGGCAACTCGGGTTCGGGTGTGCTGAATGCGAAGGGTGAGCTGATTGGCCTGGCCTTCGACGGCAATATCGAGAGTCTGAGCAGTGACCTGAAGTTCAACCCCGAACTGCAACGCTGCATCAACGTGGACATCCGCTTTGTCCTCTTCGTGATCGACAAGTTCGGCGGTGCACGCTATGTGCTCGACGAGCTTGATATTCGGTGAGACGTTGAATAATAAAGAGAGCGGGCTTTTGCCCGCTCTCTTTGTGCATTATCGGCTCAATCAGGTCGACATCAGGCGGGCCTTTGCCACGCCCTCCCGGTGTAAATAATCTTGTCATCAGGCGGGCCTTGGCCATGCCCTCCTAGTGTAAATAATCTTGTCATCAGGGCGGGCCTTGGCCATGCCCTCCTAGTGTAAATAATCTTGTCATCAGGGCGGGCTGGAAGCCACGCCCTCCCAGTGCACCGTCGCCTCCACTCCGCCTGTTATCAAGCCTATTTGAAGCGAAGGTGACTGGGAGGGCGTGGCAAAGGCCCGCCTAATACATAGCAGACTATTGACTACTTCCCTGCCCTACAAAAACCTTTAGTGAGTATTCACCCTCTTTGCAATAGCGGGGGTTCTCAACAATATAGTTTATGGCGTTTTCATAGTGACCCATGTTGCGTATGATGCAGTCATGATACTCCCGTTGCCACACACTTCCTGTACGGTGCAAGAGCCGGTTTATCTGCAAGGCCGTGTAGCTCTTCAAAGAATGCATCACACGCTGGATTTCCATTCCTTCGTTGGTTTCCAACACCACATGCACATGGTTGGGCATGATGACATAAGCATGCACAAGAGCCATCCTGTCGTTGACATATTCCAATGCCTTTTCCACAACTTGTCTCACCGCCGGATTCCTGAGCCAACAAGCGCCATATCCTTGGTCCATATATGCCATCATTTTTGTATGCATGAAACGATCCCGTTCTTCCTGACAGCCTGCCCCGTCGCCATACAGCCGGGTGCTTTCCTTCCGATATGTCTCTGTCACATGCTTGGGCAGCGAATCGCAAAGGCGAAACGTCACGGCATACACCTTTTGCTCTTGGCTCAGATGCGGCAAATGCCCTATCGTGAAATAGTTCTCCTCGCTTTTATTATAGAACGGATCATGCATATAAAACGGTTATGATAGGTAGCGCGGACCTTTACCCGCCCTCTAAGTTTGACCTCAAGCAGGGTGGAAACAAGAGGCTTCCATCCCCCGAAACTATATCTTCACAAACAAGCGGGCGCGCCACATGAGCACAAGAATGCCGAAGAGCAAGAGGAAGTTGCCGAAAGTAAGCCAGGCGGCATAATAGTCGCCTAACCATTGCTGCAAACCGTAGGTGAGCGAATCGACCACTGAACGGAAGTTGACGACCTCGCCCAACATATAGGCGGCAATGGAGTTCATGCCGTAGACCTTCAGCCAATCGAAAGGACGGTGCAGACGGCACACGTCTACCACATAATAGAACAAGGCCATGAGCAGGAAGCAGTAGCCGCCCGAAAGCAGGGTCATGCTGGAGGACCAGATGCGCTTGATGACGGGCATGTCAAACGACCACAGCCAACCGCTTACCACCAAGGCGAGGCCCACTGCCAACAGCCGCAAGGCCGTACGCACAGTGGCTCCCTGACGGTCCAGACGGATAATTTGTCCGGCAAAAGCACCGAGCAGCACCGTGACACCGAAGTTGAAGCTGGGCAGCAGCCAGGCATAAGTGGGGTCGCCACGATAATGCCCCAGTATGGCAGCATCGATGCGGCAGGCCAAGTTGCCTTCTACCGTATAATCGCCACACACCATCATGGGGACGGTGTAGGCCGCCAACAGCAGGACCATGGCGATGCACTGGCCGCGCCAGCCCAGATAGAGCAGCAGGAGGGAGGCTATGAGATAGCCCGTGGCAATGGCCTGCAGCGTATTGGTATAGAATTGCAGGCTATCGACCTGCAACGACAACAGGTTGCCCTGAACCACCATGCCGAGCAGGAAGAGGATGACAAAACGGCGCAAGACCTTGCGCACGGCCTGCCGCTTGGGTGCTTCACCGCGCAGAAAGCGCGCCAAAGCAAAGGGCATGGAGGTGCCGCTCATGAAGAGAAATAGGGGCATGACCAAGTCCCAGAAGCGGAAGCCCTCCCACACTTCATGGTCGAAATGATACAGCACGGCCTGCGCCTGCGGCGTACCGCATTGGGTCAGTACGGCCCAGAGCACGGGTTGAAGGAATACAAGCAGGAAGAGGTCGAATCCGCGCAGGATGTCTAAGGAGGCTAAACGTTGGGAAGGCATGTCAGATATTTTATAGAGATAAGGTTAGGCGTACAAAAGTAAAGGTTTTCGCGAATTGTGCGTGCTATGCGGTGCATCTTTTATATGAGAACCGGGATGATTATCCTACAGATTGGGCAACAAGCGTTCAAGGCACGCCCCGGAGGGGCAAAGATTGTGCAAGTGAGTGCAGAG
>CALZRA010000162.1 GCA_945828345.1 uncultured Bacteroidales bacterium | reverse complement strand
GGGCATCGCCCTGGGTATGATGAAGCGATGAAGTGCGCCCTGAAGGGGCAAAAGCGTTAGAATACATTCGTTTTGTACCAATGCTTTTGCCCTTGCAGGGCGCAATAGCGGCGGCTAATCTACCCAGGGCGTTGCCCTGGGCTATACGCTTGCTGGGCCTTCAGCCCGCTCCTTAAACGCTTGTCAGCTACAAGTGAACACTTGCGAAACTTGAAATAAAGACTCTTCCCTGTGTGCAATCAATCATAGTCTGTACAAGCTGACAATCGGACCCGCTGCCCCACAGCAAGCCGATAACGCCGGGCTTGCAGACTATGATTGAATTGTAAAATGATTCAAGTTTCGCAGGTATTCACTTCACTTCCCACTAACGAAAGAAACAAACAACCGCATAACACAACGACATGATCACGCTATCGAACCTGGCCATTCAGTTTGGCAAGCGCATACTCTATCAGGACGTAAACCTCAAGTTCAACAGCGGCAACATCTACGGCATCATTGGTGCCAACGGTGCCGGAAAGTCTACCCTGCTGAAAGCCATATCGGGCGAACTGGAACCCAACAAGGGTACAGTCGAAATGGGACCCGGTGAACGCCTCTCGGTGCTGAGCCAGGACCACTTCAAGTATGACGAATTTACGGTGCTCGACACCGTGCTGATGGGCCACTCCACCATGTGGCAGGTCATGCAGGAGCGCACCGCACTCTATTCCAAGACCGACTTCACCGATGAAGACGGCATCAAGGTGGCCGAACTGGAGGACAAGTTTGCACAAATGGGCGGCTACACCGCCGAAAACGATGCCGCCACACTGCTGAGCGGCTTGGGCATCAAGGAAAAGCTGCACGGCAAACTGATGGGAGAGCTGAGCGGTAAGGAGAAAGTGCGTGTGATGCTGGCTCAGGCACTGTTCGGCGAACCCGACAACCTGCTGCTCGATGAACCTACCAATGACCTCGACCTCGAAACGGTGGAATGGCTCGAAGAATATCTCGGCAACTTTGAGCACACCGTGCTGGTTGTCAGCCACGACCGCCACTTCCTGGACCAGGTCTGCACCCACACCGTCGACATTGACTTTGGCAAGGTAACGCTCTTCTCGGGCAACTACTCCTTCTGGTACGAGTCCTCGCAGCTCGCCCTGCGCCAGGCACAGAACCAGAAGCAGAAGGCTGAGGAGAAGAAGAAGGAACTGGAAGAGTTCATACGCCGCTTCTCGGCCAATGTGGCCAAGAGCCGCCAGACCACCAGCCGCAAGAAGATGCTCGAAAAGCTCAACGTGGAGGAAATCAAGCCCTCTACCCGCAAGTATCCGGGCATCATCTTCCAGATGGACCGTGAGCCGGGCAACCAGATTCTTGAAGTGAAGGACCTGAAGGCAGTGACTGACGACGGCACGGTGCTGTTTGACCACCTGAACTTTACGGTCGAAAAGGACGAGAAGATTGTGTTCCTGAGCCACGACCCGCGTGCCATGACCGCTCTGTTCGAAATCATCAACGGCAACGCCAAGCCGGCTGCGGGCACCTTCAAGTGGGGCGTGACCATCACGACTGCCTACCTGCCGCTCGACAACACCAGCTTCTTCAACACCGACTACAACATGCTCGACTGGCTCAGCCAGTATGGCGAGGGCAACGACGTATACTTCAAGGCATTCCTGGGACGTATGCTCTTCAAGGACGAAGACATCCTGAAGAAGGTCAACGTGCTCTCCGGCGGCGAGAAGATGCGCTGCATGATTGCCCGCATGCAGCTGCGCAATGCCAACTGCCTGATCCTGGACACGCCCACCAACCACCTCGACATGGAGAGCATCCAGGCATTCAACAACAACCTCAAGCTCTTCAAGGGCAACATCCTCTTCGCCAGCCACGACCATGAGTTCATCAATACGGTGGCCAATCGTATCATTGAGCTGACACCCAACGGCACAATCGACAAGCTCATGAACTATGAGGACTACATTCACGATGACCGCGTGAAGGAATTGAAGCTGAAGCTTTACGGCGAAAACAACTGATACACCACACTGGGGGAGCCGGCTTGTCAACAGCAGGCAGGATGCCTGCTCTCCCAGCAGAAAAAGAACACGGATTGTCAGTCATCATCCACACGTAACCGACGTGTCTGATTCCTGACAATCCGTGTTCTTCTATTGTTGTCCGGACCCGACAAGCAACGCACCGTTACTCGTCCTCGCCCATTTCAAAGTCAAGCATGGCCTGCACCACGAAGCACAAGTCCTCGGCACTGAAGTCGCCCATCTTTTCGCGGGCAGCCTTCTTGGCCAGGTGGTCTGAGATGGCTTCCTGGTCAATCTCCACGTAGCCGTCAGCATCGCCCTCAGCTTCGAGCAGACCGCTTTCGACCAAGTATTCTACCAGGAGGTCGAGGAAATAATAGAGCAGTTCATCACTGAACACCTCCTGCAACTCCTGGGGCAAGTGCGTCCTTACGTATTGCACGGTTGCCGCATCGTGTTCGGCATCCTGCAACAGTTCATCATCGAGTGACATAACGTTTTGTGGAGACTGTGGTTTTACTTCAGCAGAGCCTCTACCTTACTAGCCAGTTCGCTCTTGGGAGCGGCACCCACGTGCTTGTCGACCACTTGGCCGTCCTTGATGAAGAGCACGGTCGGCACGTTGCGTATGCCGAAGCGGCTGGTCAGCTCGTCGTTATCGTCCACATCGCATTTGCCCACCAGCACGCGGCCTTCATACTCGTCGGCCAGCTCGGCAATGAAGGGAGCTATCTTCTTGCAGGGGCCGCACCAGGTGGCCGAGAAGTCAAGTACAATGGGCAGACCTGCTGCCTCCAACTCTGCAAAATTTGCGTCAGTGATAATTTTTTCCATTTGTCGTAGTAGTAGGAAGGGTTAAGGGATTGATATTTCTATGGGGTAATCATTCAAGCGGAACTAATTCTTCTTGCCTTCGCGGAACACCAGTGCAAAGAGCACCAGCACCACGAGCGAATAGCCGGCAAAGATGAACCACGAGGTGCGCCAGCCATCAATCTGCATGGTCTGAGGCACATTGTATACGTAATGGTTCACCACCTGCTGGGCGGCCAGCGTGCCCAACGAAGCACCCAGGCCGTTGGTCATGATCATAAAGAGACCCTGCGCACTGCTGCGCACAGCGGGCTGCGTGTTCTGGTCGACAAACAGCGCACCCGAAATGTTGAAGAAGTCGAAGGCCACGCCGTAGACAATCATCGACAGCACGAACATCCACACACCGCTGCCGGGGTCGCCCAGACCGAAGAGGCCGAAGCGCAGTACCCAGCCCAGCATGGCTATCATCATGACCCGCTTGATGCCATAACGCTTCAGGAAGAAAGGTATGAGCAGGATGCAGCAGGTCTCGCTGGTCTGTGACAGGGCTATCAGTGCATTCGCATTGTTGGCACCGAAGGTGTCGGCGTAGGCCGGAATGTCCTTGAAGCTGGAAATGAAGGGATTGGCATAGCCATTGGTGATTTGCAGGCTCACGCCCAGCAACATCGAGAAGAGGAAGAACACCGCCATGCGCCGCTGCCTGAACAGGGCGAAGGCATCCAGCCCCAAGGCCGAAGCCAGCGAACGCTTTTCGCCCTGTGCCGAACCGACAGGACAGGCCGGCAAGGTAGGCGCATACAAGGCCAGTGCCCAGCTCAGTGCGCCCGAGAACATGAGCTGCCAGGGTGACGCCTGCCAACCCAGAAAGTTCACGGCCAACATGGTACAGATGAAGCCGATGGTGCCAAACACGCGGATAGGCGGAAAGTCCTTCACCGTGTCCAGTCCCGAACGTGTCAGACCACTAAAGGCCACCGAGTTGCTCAGCGCAATGGTCGGCATATAGAAAGCCACACTCAGGGTGTAGAGCGAGAAGAGCGGAGCCATCTGCACCGCAGTACCGGCTTGCAGGGCATACCAGGCAGCGGCCATCATGAAGCTGCCGGCCAGTGCATGGCAAAGGCCCAACAGACGTTCACCGGGAATCCAACGGTCAGCCACAATGCCCACCAATCCAGGCATAAACAGCGAGACCAGTCCCTGCACGGCATAAAACCAGCCGATGTGCGTGCCCAGACCATGGGTGGCCAAATAGGTACCCATCGAGGTGAGGTAAGCTCCCCACACGGCAAACTCCAGAAAGTTCATCGCTACCAAGCGCGACTTCAATGCTAAATGATTCATTTTTCAGGTATCAGATTTCTTGTACTTCCATTCTGTTACTTCATGCAGCTGCGCAATGCCTGTTGCAGCTGCACCGTGTCAACTTCTTCCACAAAGCTGGCCCGCACCGTGCCTTGCGCATCGAACACAAACACACGGGGCACGTAGCGACTGGCAAACAGTTCATAGACCGTGCGGCCTTCCTGCGCCGACCAAGGTATCGTGTAGCCCTGTTCCTGCCAGTAGGCAGACACTTTGCCGGCGGTCTCTTCACGTCCTATACACACAAACTGCGCCTGCGTTTTCCACGCTCTGTAAACCTCCTCAATGCCCGGCATGGCCCGTTGGCAGTCAGGACAGGTAGTGGTGAAGAACACAATGACGCCAGGCTTGCCGCGCAGCGATTGGTCACTCACTTCGCTGCCATCGCTTAGCCACACACGGAAAGCGGGCAACTGTTCGCCTACAGCCAGCGAAGGGCCGTAGTCCGTCTTTTCGTCTGAAACGCACGAAGACAGCCCGAAAGCCAAGCACAGAGGCATATATATATATAGGAGATAGCGGAGCATGGTTGAAGCGTTTTCGATGCAAATGTACACACATTTTCATTTACAGCGAGTGTTGGGGCAGATATTTGTTGACTTCCCAAACAACAGTATGCACAACCGCCCACATATACAAATGGGCCGC
>CALZRA010000161.1 GCA_945828345.1 uncultured Bacteroidales bacterium | reverse complement strand
CGATCATTTTCGAGGCGAACTCTTCGGGCACGTTGATAGTGAGTTCCTCAATGGGCTCACACTTCTGTCCGTCGATATCCTTGTAGATGACCTGCGGCTGCCCGACCTGCAGTTCGTAGCCTTCGCGGCGCATGGTCTCGATGAGGATGGAGAGGTGCAGCACGCCGCGTCCGCTCACCACCCAGCTGTCGCCCGTGTCGGTGCGCTCCACGCGCAGGGCAAGGTCCTTCTCCAGTTCCTTCTCCAACCGGTCGTTGATGTGGCGCGAGGTACAGAATTTGCCCTCCTTGCCGAAGAAGGGCGAGTCGTTGATAGCGAAGAGCATCGACATGGTCGGCTCGTCGATGGCTATGGTGGGCAGCGGTTCGGGGTTCTCGAAGTCGCAGATAGTGTCGCCGATTTCGAACTTTTCGAGGCCCACCACCGCACAGATGTCGCCCGAGCCGACAGCCTGCGTCTTTTGCCGTCCCATGCCCTCGAAGGTGTGTACCTCCTTGATTTGGGTTTTCTCCATGGTGCCGTCGCGGTGAGCGATGACGCACCTCATGCCTTCGGCGACAGTGCCTCGGTGCACGCGTCCCACGGCGATGCGTCCCGTGTAGTTGGAGTAGTCGAGCGAGGTGATGAGCATCTGGGGCGTTCCCTCCAACTGCTGGGGTGCGGGAATGACCTCAATGATTTTGTCGAGCAGATAGTCGATAGAGTCGGTGGGCTGGTTGTAGTCGGGGCCCATCCATCCGTTTTTGGCCGAGCCGTACACGACGGGGAAGTCGAGCTGGTCCTCGGTGGCATCCAGGTCACACATGAGGTCGAACACCATTTCGTAGACCTCTTCGGGGCGGCAGTTGGGCTTGTCTACCTTGTTGACCACGACGATAGGCTTGAGACCAATCTGCAGGGCCTTTTGGAGCACGAAGCGGGTTTGGGGCATAGGCCCTTCGAAGGCATCGACCAGCAAGATGCAGCCGTCGGCCATGTTCAGCACGCGTTCGACCTCTCCGCCGAAGTCGGAGTGTCCCGGAGTGTCGATGATGTTGATTTTGGTGTCCTTGTATCGTATCGACACGTTCTTCGACAGGATGGTGATTCCCCTTTCGCGTTCGAGGTCGTTATTGTCGAGGATGAGTTCTCCGGCGTTCTGGTTTTTTCTGAACAGATTGCCCGCCAGCAGCATCTTGTCGACGAGCGTGGTCTTGCCGTGGTCGACGTGGGCAATGATGGCTATGTTACGGATGTCTTGCATATACAAACTAATACCTTTAATGTGGGTGCAAAGGTAGTGCAAGGCGAATGGTGGGCAAAAGAAAAAGCGATTTTTCTTTGGACTGTCAGGGGCTCAGGAGGCTTTGTCGGGCCGCCGAATGCCCCGAAGAGGCCACAGACTGCCTCCCGGAGACCTTCGGGAGCGACCGGCCGCAGCCGGCGCGCCGTGGTCATCGTGGGCCGCCGCCGGTCAGCAAGGGGTCGACATCCTGGAGGGCGCGGGCCGCCTTCAGACCACCGAAAAGCGCAGGCCCGCGGCTTTTGCTTTGTGTTTCAGGCCACAGGCGCGGCTTGCCTTAAACAACACTCTAATTTGCCTAAAAGTTTTCGGCAAAATAATCAGCCTATTTACTTTTTCGGAAAACTTTTTGGCTCTATCTTTGCCCGCAGTTTTCCGATTCGCGCTCACGCGCCGCTGGTTTCTACCCTCGCTGCGGGCGACTTCCTCAAAGAAGGAAGGGACACCGCAACAGAAACGTAATACTATGAAAACCAGCAATAATCAATCACCTAACGCACAGTTATCCAGAACTTACGGCAGCCCTCCGTCACGACACGGACCGCCGCCGAAAGGGAAGTCCGAAAGGGAACAAAGTTTTCCAAAACGGAAAACTTTAGTTTACATCACGCTCGGAAAGTTTTCCAAAAAGTTCCATTTCGCCTGGCGCACCGACTGTCGCCACAAGCTGCGTTCTGCCCCGAAAACAAACAAGATTCAGATATGTGTACCGACAATTTCTTCATCACCAAGCGCGACGGCTCCAACGAGTCGTTCTCCGTTGAAAAAATAAAGACCGCCCTACTCAAGGCGTTCCGCTCGCAGAACAAGGCCATCGACGCCGAGGGGCTGAACCGCATCATGCAGCGGCTGCGCTTCTGCAACGGCATGAGCGTGGAGGACATACAGAACCAGGTGGAGGTAGCCCTGATGGCCGAACAGCACTTTCAGGTGGCCAAGGCTTTCATGCTCTACCGCAAGCAGCACGAGACCGACCGCGAAACAGCCGACAAGCTCCGCTTTCTCATCAACTACTGCAACTCGGCCAACCCCGCCACCGGATCGAAGTACGATGCCAACGCCAATGTCGAGAACAAGAACATCGCCACGCTCATTGGCGAGCTGCCCAAGCAGGGCTTCATACGCCTCAACCGCCGCCTGCTGACCGACCGCATCAAGCAGATGTATGGCAAGGAGCTGTCGGACCGCTACATGTATCTGCTCAAGAACCACTATATCTACAAGAACGACGAGACCTCGCTGGCCAACTACTGTGCCAGCATCACCATGTACCCCTGGCTGCTGAACGGCACCAAGGACATCGGCGGCAACTCGACCGCACCGAGCAACCTCAAGTCGTTTTGCGGCGGCTTCGTCAACATGGTCTTCATCGTGTCGTCCATGCTTTCGGGTGCCTGCGCCACCCCCGAGTTCCTGATGTACATGAGCCACTTCATCGAGCTGGAATACGGCGAGGACTACTACCTCCACCCCGACCGCGTGGTCGACCTCTCGCTGCGCCAACGCTCCATCGACAAGGTGATCACCGACTGCTTCGAGCAGATTGTCTACTCCATCAACCAGCCCACCGGGGCGCGCAACTTCCAGAGCGTGTTCTGGAACATTTCCTACTACGACAAGTTCTACTTCGAAAGCATCTTCGGCGAGTTCCGCTTCCCCGACGGCTCACGCCCCAACTGGCCCGCCCTCGACTGGCTGCAGCGCCGCTTCATGCGCTGGTTCAACCAGGAGCGCACCAAGGCCGTGCTCACCTTCCCCGTCGAAACAATGGCGCTGCTCTCGGAAAACGGCGACGTGCGCGACAAGGAGTATGGCGACTTCACGGCCCAGATGTATGCCGAAGGCCATAGCTTCTTCACCTACATGAGCGACAACGCTGACTCACTGGCCTCCTGCTGCCGCCTGCGCAACGAGATACAGGACAACGGCTTCAGCTACACCCTCGGAGCGGGTGGCGTGAGCACCGGCTCGAAGTCCGTGCTGACGGTCAACCTCAACCGCTGCGTCCAACAGGCTACCCGCGAGGGACGCTCCTATGTGGAGTTCCTCGACGAGGTCGTCGACCTGATGCACAAGGTGCAGTTGGCCTACAACGAGAACCTGAAGGAGATGATGAACAAGGGCATGCTGCCCCTCTTCGATGCCGGCTACGTGAACCTCAAGCGGCAGTACCTGACCATCGGCGTGAACGGCATGGTCGAAGCTGCCGAAAGCTTGGGCATCACTATCAGCGACAACGCCGAGTACGAGCACTTCGTGGGCGAAATCCTGGGCCTCATCGAGCGGCTGAACCGCCAGTACCGCAGCAAGGACGTGATGTTCAACTGCGAGATGATTCCGGCCGAGAACGTGGGTGTGAAACACGCCCGCTGGGACCGTGAGGACGGCTACTTCGTGCCGCGCGAGTGCTACAACTCCTATTTCTACGTGGTAGAGGACACCCACACCGACATCATCGAGAAGTTCCGCCTCCACGGCCGCCGCTACATCGAACATCTCACCGGCGGCTCGGCCCTCCACATGAACCTCGACGAACATCTCTCGGCTCCGCAGTACCGGCAGCTGCTGCGCGTAGCCGCCAAGGAGGGCTGCAACTACTTCACCTTCAACATACCCAACACGCTGTGTAACGACTGCGGCCACATCACGAAGCAGCACCTCAAGGAGTGTCCCCACTGCCACTCGCGCAACGTGGACTACCTGACGCGCATCATCGGCTACCTGAAGCGCGTGTCGAACTTCTCGATCGACCGCCAGAAGGAGGCCTCCCGCCGCTACTACCAGCGGGTGCCCTTCGAAGCCTGACCCCTTCCCTGACCGCTCCACCCCACCCCAACCCGCCATGCTCAAATACACCACCTACGACATCGTGTTCCAGGAGTTCCCCGACGAGGTGACACTGGCCGTCAACCTGAGCCTATGCCCCAACGGCTGTCCGGGCTGCCACAGTGCCTACCTGCAGGGTGACCTGGGCGAGGAGCTGACCGCCACACGGCTGCGCGCGCTCATCGACTCCTACGACGGCAGCATCACCTGCGTGGCGCTGATGGGGGGCGACAACGACCCGCAAGCCGTTATCGACCTGCTCAGCGAGGTGCGCCGGCACTACGGTGACCGACTGCACACCGGCTGGTACAGCGGCCGCACCTGGCAGCCCGATCCCGCGACACTGGCCCAGGCCCTGAACTACCTGAAGCTCGGCCCCTACGTAGCGCGTCTGGGCGCGCTCGACTCGCCCCACACGAACCAGCGCTTCTACCGCGTGGAGGCCGACGGCTCGCTCAGCGACCTCACCTCACGCTTCACGAAATAAGCAAATCCGCAACCTGTCGATGTGACAGATTGCGGATTTTTTTTGTTATTATCTGCAACTTGCGTTCTATCATAGCCTTCTGTTTTTCGTTGTTCCTACTGCGGATTTTCAAGGAAAAGCCGCAACGCTACTGAGGATTTTCATTGAAAATCCGCAACGGCACTGCGGATTTTCAAGGAAAGGACGCAGCAAAGATGGGGCTTTTCTGGCTATGACACAAGGGTTTTCGCGATTTATTGTCGGCGGAACTATCGAAAAACATAGAGAGCTATAGAAATCTATAGAAGATTATCGAAAATCATAGAGAGCTATAGATAGTCGAGCCTTAAAAAGGCAGAAACTCGCTGATAATCAACAATAAACCTTCTT
>CALZRA010000160.1 GCA_945828345.1 uncultured Bacteroidales bacterium | reverse complement strand
AGTTCAGATGGTACTACAGCGGCAACATGGACGGACACATCGCCGTCGACAACGTGCGCCTCGAACGAATCGAGCCAGAAGGCATCGGCACGGTCACCGCCACCGCCTCGGGCAGAGTCAGCGTTTACAACCTGCAAGGTGTGAAGCTGCTGGAGGCTGAAAGCGAAGCTTGCGTGCCTGCCCTGCCGGCCGGTGTGTACCTCTTCGAACAGAACGGCCGCTGCCTCCGACGCATCATCAGATAAGAAAGGCGAACGCCGCGCCCGTAACGCCCCGCTCACGCCCGACTCCGACCCCGTATGTCCCACTTCGACTTCCACACGCACCGGCTCTCCCTGCCTCCGGGCGAAGGTATTGTCAACCTGCCCGCCGAATGGACGGAACACCCCGAACGGTTCCGCCCTGTGCCCGGCGGCTGCTATTCGGCCGGCATCCATCCGTGGTGGACGGACGATGCCGAGCGCACGGAGCGGATGCTCCGCGCACTGCCCCGGCTGCTGCGACACCCGCAGGTGGTGCGCGTGGGAGAATGCGGGCTCGACTGGCTGCGTGGTGCGTGCCGCGAACGGCAAACGGAAGTCTTCTGCGCCCAGATCGAGCTGGCGGAACGGCTGAATCTGCCCGTGACCCTTCACGTGGTGAAGGCATACGACCAACTGCTGCGACTCAAGAAGCTGCTGCGCCCCTCGACCAACTGGACGGTACACGGCTTCAGGGGCGGGGCGGCACTGGCCCGGCAGCTGCTGGATGCCGGCATCGACCTGAGCTTTGGCCAGCATTACCAAACCGAGGCTTTCGACCTGACTCCCGCCGCACGACGCCACACGGAGACTGACGCTGAGGAAGAAACGCTCACCTTATAAGAAGAGACGCTCACCTTATAAGAAGAGACGCTCACCTTATAAGAAGAGACGCATCTATCATAAGGAGCAAGCCTCCTTCCGTCCCGCCCCAACAAGCAGGGGGTAGCCGCCGAGTGGCTACCCCCTGCTTTTGCGCTTCAAGGTGGCGCATGAACTCGGAAGGATAGATCTCCCCAAAGCCGCCCCTGCTCAGGAGACCGACAATCCGAAGCAGACCTGCTTTCCGAATAGCAGGCCGCACGGGCCTCAACGCTTCTACTTTTCGTAAAATAACAATCATCATTGTCAGCGAACACGAATAAACACCCCCTCGTCCGTAAGTACGCTTCCCAGCGTTAGCCAATGTATAACAAGGTCAGGATGTTTCAGCGGAATCGCAACAATACAAGGCGCGCCATGCCGTAAGTGGCAGTCTTTCATGATGTTTAAAGCGGCATTATGTTTCATGCGAGACGTAATGCCGCATTATTTTAAAGCCTATGAAAAGCAAGCGTTACACCGCCGCGGCCATGGTTTCGGCCTTCATCGTGCTTATTTCGGGCATTGTGCTGGCCTACCTTAGCTTCTTGACTTCCAAGGAGGGCCGCATAGATGATACCGTCCTCTGGTATGTAGCCCAGTGCTTCATCTACGCCGGTAGCTTCTTCGGCATCGGAATTTATGCCTATGCCACGTTTGACGACATAAAAGCCCGTTTGGGTATTAAGGAAAAGCCGCCCGAGTAGTCGGGCGGCTTTTATATATAGTGGAGATTGTTCTTTGCGTATAGCTCTTTTCTTCGCAAACGTAAAACTTCGTTGTCGCAATAGCAAAGAAGTTTTGGGGAGGTAGATGCTGTTTTATATTGGTACAACCTTAACAGTTATCTATTTCTCTTGAAGCGTATATCTATGGCATTGTTCATTTTTTATGTTTTTTAGGTTGCTTATCAAAACGATAGACAAGGCGCAGCATAACGTAGCGCGGGATGACGTTTGTGTAGTATTCCCAGCGGCTTCGGCTGTCGATGCCGGCATTGACGTTGGACAGGTTGCCCAGAATGTCCCAGGCATCAAGCATCAGATTAAGCCGGTTCTTCAGGAAGCTCTTCGAAAGTCGCGCGTTCCAAACTATATCGTCCCGGTTCATGGTGGACGATTCGTAGCCCCGACGGGTGAACATGGTCAGCTCGGTGGAGAGCTGGAATGCCCACGGCAGGTCGACGACGGCATTGGCCCCATAGTGTATGTTCCAGGTGTTGGCGTTCACAAAGTCGTTGCGGTTGGCGTTGGCGTGGTTCCAGGCCGCGTTGCCCTTCACGCCCACATTCACTTTCCGGTGGCGATAGTTCAAGCGAAGCTCCTCGCTGAGCACGGCGGTCTGCGTGGTGTTGCGCAGGGGCGTGGCTGTGGGATTGCTGCCGGAGAAGTCAACGAGATGGTAATAGTTGACCGCCGTCTTGGTGGTAAGCGTCAGGCGATGAGGCTTGTCCAGCGGAGTGACATAGCCCACATTGAGCCAGGCGTTCCAGTTCCCGTCCACATTCACGGGGCGGCTGGTGGTAACACCAGTCTGTTTGTCGTAGATGTAGCTGACGGAGATGGCATTGGTGGCGCAGTGCCATCCTGCATTGCCGTAGAGTTGTTGCTCCTTGTGCCTTAGCCAATGGTCGGACTTGTAGTTGAACGAGAGGTCGATGTCGGTGCGTTGCTTCAGGTCGGGGTTGCCCAGTGTCACGTTCAGCGGGTCGGCGGCGAAGGTCTTGTTGACCAAGTTGGTCATGGAGGGTGAGCTGCTGTTGAGGGTGGCCGCAAAGTTCAGTTCGTGGCGGAACTCCCGGGTGTTGCGCTTCAGGCTGAGACGGGCTTGTGGCAGTACGTAGGTCTTGTGAATCTGCTGCTCGTTCTTCTGCCCGACAAAGTCCGTGAACCGAAAGCGGTTGTCCTCCAGCACAACGGACGGGCGGATCTGCACATTCCAACCTGCTGTGCGACGGCCCTGCGGTGTCTTGCTGTAATGCTGCCACTGCCAGTCGAGCGTCAGGTCGTAGCGATAGCGATGCAACAGTCCCTCGTAGCTGTTGTCCGAGTCGAGAGCCTGTAACAGCGTGGCGGCCTCGGAGGGAAGCCAACCCAGCGGCATGTCCGCGCTTTCATCGAGCACGTCGAGGCGGTAATGCATGCGGTCGCCCGACTCGTATTTGTAATTAAATGTATAACTGGGGTTGAGCATAATCTCTTGGTTCCAATGCCAGAAGTACTTTGTCCGCACCTGTGCCCCGAAGTTGCGCTGGGGTGACTTGTTGTAGCGGTTGCGCCAATCGGTTTGCAAATTGCCGTTCTCGTAGTGGTTGTAGAGGAAATGGTTGAAGCCATCCTGCCGTTTGTCGTTGCAGGACAGGCTGCCGTCCACCGATATGCCATCCTGCGAATAGGGAATCTTGAAGAAACTCCAGAAGGACATATTGCCGTTTGTTGTTCGACTGTTGCCCACGGCCTGCTCGCCGTTGCGACGGATGAGGTGGCGTATAGTGGTGGTCCAATCGGGTGAGAAGAGGCTGTCGAGCACAGCGGCATAGTCGCCGACTGGATTTATGCCGAACGTTCCGTTCAAGAAGTTGTAGTTGTAGTCGCTCTTCTGGTAGTTGAAACTTGGAGACAAACTGAACGCGTGATGCTTCTGCAGGAAGTTGAACTTCAGGTCGTGCTGCGTACTAATGGAGAGGTTGCTGCTATTCGTGCAACTGGAAGTCACATTGTAGACATCGCCACCGGGGATGAAGTTGGTGGAGCTACCGCCCCATGCGTTCTCATTATCGGTGTAGGTTACGTCCGCGTTGCCAGACAACTGGAAGCGGTCGCGCTTGTCGAACACGGAATAGTCCAAGCCACCGCGCTTCGTAGAGGTCAGTCCGCCTGACACGTCGAAGTCACCCCATCCGCCGTTGCCGTCGGGCTTGCGGCGGTCGTTCACATTGTTGAGGTTGCCAAAGAGGGAGAGGCGCGACTGCGGCGTGTAGCGCATGGCAAAGAAGCGGCCCAAGTAACGGTTCTCCGTACCATAACCCGCTTCTGCATTAACCAACCAGCCGATGGCGTACTGCCTTTTCAGTTTCACGTCCATAACAAAGCGGCCATCGTCCACCTTGCGGCCCAGCAACTTACTTGTCTCGCTTTCTTCTGTATACACTTTCACTTGATGCACCATATAGGCGGGCAGGTTGTCGAGCAGCACGGTGTTGTCGCCCTTGAAGAAGTCGCGCCCGTTGAGCAGCAGGCTCTCCACAAACTTCCCGTTCACCATGATACGCCCGTCGGGCTTCAGTTCCGCGCCTGGCAGTTGCGCCACAAGTGCGTCGAGCATTGAGCCTTCCTGCAATTGGAACGCATCGGCGTTGTAAACCAGCGTGTCGCCCTTCGTGTAGAACTTCACCTTGGTGGCTGTAACGACAGCCTCGTTCAACTGCTTGTCAAACATCTTCTGCGAAGAGCGTCGCATAGGTATGTCCCAAAGATAGATTTCTATCGGTTTAGATTTCCATACTAATTTAGCGGCCTTATATACGGTTTCATATCCCTTGGCTTCCAGTTTCACGAGAAAATGACCGGTCCCCGCCTGCTCCGGAACCTCAAAGTCGAAACACGTGCGAATTACACCGTTTCCCTGATCCGTATGTTCATAGCTTTTAGTGGTCATCATCACGGTACTGTCGGGTCGGAGCAACGAACATTGCACCTCACCGTTAATAGCCTGACGCGTGAATGCGTCAACAATGGTACCTCCAAAGTTCACAGGAACTTTCTGCGCAATAACGGAGAAAGAAATAAAGAAAAAAAACAGTACGATTTCTATTCTTTTCATTACTTTGCTTATTTTATGGATTTACGACTACAAAGATTGTGCAAACCGAGAACAGAAGAACGTGTTCTTATGCCGAGGTGCAGCCAATCTTCGCAACCATTCGATTGCAAAACAACAAAAAACAGCATAAAAAACGACTCGGCGAAGCCCGGAAACAGGTCGCCGAGGGTGCAACTCTAAAACTAGTTAAAGAAAAATCTGAAAATAAAGGCTCAAACCGCAATGATTTGAGCCAAAAACGTGTGTTATTTCTCTTTGCCGAAG
>CALZRA010000159.1 GCA_945828345.1 uncultured Bacteroidales bacterium | reverse complement strand
GGGCGTGCCTTGAACGCTCGTTAACTATCTGCAACTACTTGCGAAACTTGAATAATGTTATTTGGGTATTCTTTTGTACCCTTACATCTAAAATCAAGCGATAGTCCGATGTTCAAGAAAACCGATCCCAATCCTCAACTGGACATGTTCACGTCTCCGTCCATGCAACTTGGTGTCCGTGCATCAAAGAAAAGTGGGCTCAATAATGAAGTATATCTTCTTCGGCCATAGAAGATATCTCCTACAGCCATAGAAGATATCTCCTATCGCACTTGAAGTATATCTATCATTTCGAAGATGAGCGATGGCGGTCGAAGGAGTAGTACTGCCATGCCAGAAGGAGTTGTACTTCATGGCCAGTAGTACTTACACTCCAGTGTCAGTTATCTACTACTGAAAAAGAGTCTGACAGCTTACCCGACTTCTACACTACTGTCCCCAAATCCCCATACCATGTTGAAATCAGGAAAAGTGGGACGGGAAACGATTTTTTATGACAGCTGGCTTGCCCCGATAAAAATAAAAGCGTACTTTTGCAGCCGATTCAGACCATTACACTTTGTTGTTACCAAAACTGATTTGATAACCCAAAAAGCTATAGCAAAACAATGAAACAAGGTATTCATCCTGAAAATTATCGCCCCGTAGTGTTCAAGGACATGAGCAACGGCGATATGTTCCTCTCTCGTTCAACCTGCAAGACCACTGACACGGTTGAATTCGAAGGCGAAACTTACCCCGTTGTAAAGCTTGAAATCTCAAGCTCCTCGCACCCCTTCTACACTGGCAAGTCGAAGCTCGTCGATACCGCCGGCCGCGTGGACAAGTTCATGAGCCGCTACGCCAAGACTCGCAAGTAATACCGCTGCGAATCCTTGGACAAACGATAATTATCAAAAAGGGTAAGGTAACACCCAGTGAAAAAGTGGATGCGTCGTCACCGATGCCTCCACTTTTCTGTTTTCTTATACTGCCATTCCCTTACATGGATGCCCCGAAACAGGTCTGATTCGGACCGAAGTAACTCACGAGTTGAAAAGTTGACCTCTTGCTGCCTGCGCCGAAAGATTTTCTACCGCATGACAGCAGACCTGGAAACCTTGAAACTGAATACCCAACAACTGACCTCTACTATCCATTACCATGCCCACCGCCTTCCAACTGGCCTGCCCGCCTATTCCTCTCGTACGCATTGCCCTTGTCGGACTTGGACAACGCGGCATGAAGACGCTCGAACGCTATGCCGACATCGAAGGAGCGGAAATAGTGTGTCTGGCCGACCTGAACGATGACCGCCTGCAGCTGGCACAAGAGGTGCTGCAACGCACAGGACGGCCCAAAGCCCGCACCTTTGCAGGCAAGGATGCCTGGAAAGAAGCCTGCCAACAGCCTGAAATCGATTTGGTGTACATCTGCACCGAATGGCGTTCGCACACACCTATAGCCGTGGCGGCCATGGAGTATGGCAAGCATGTGGCTGTCGAAGTGCCTGCCGCCACCACCATCGACGAATGCTGGCAGCTGGTCCGTACGGCTGAAGCCACACAGCGACACTGCTTCATGACCGAGAACTGTTGCTATGACCTGGTCGCCCTACAGACCCTCGAAATGCATCGCAGGGGACTGCTGGGACAGATAACCCACCTTGAAGGGGCTTACATACACAACCTTACCGTACCCTCACGCCATCACACAGGGGGCATTACCGATACTCGGCAGAACTGGATGGAACGCTCGTGTGCGCTGCACGGCGGCAATCCCTACCCTACCCATGGTATGGGTCCGATGGCCCAACTGCTCGGACTGCACCGCAACGACTGCCTGGAATGGCTCGTTTCGGTCACGGCTGAAGGTGTGGCTATGCCTGGGCTGCCTCCCAAAGGCCGGGTCAACACGGCTCTGCTGCGCACCCGGAAGGGTGTGACACTCATGTTACAGCTCGACGTGACTACACCGCGCCCCTACAGCCGGATGCAAACCGTGTGCGGCACCTTGGGCTTTGTACAGAAATACCCGCTTACCACCGTGCAACTGGAAGGCAGTGAAGCCCTGACGGGAGAAGCTGCCCTGAATTACCTGAACCAGTTCTCCACCTCGCCCGCAGCCCTGCTCTGGAAGAAAGGCCACGAACTGGGAGTGCCGAACGAAATGAACTTTGCCATGGATGCGCGGCTTATCCACTGCCTGCGGGCAGGATTGCCGCTCGACATGGATGTATACGATGCCGCCGAATGGTCATGTCTGGCTGAGCTTACCCAGCAATCGGCCAAGCAGGGTGGAATGCCTGTCCGCATTCCAGACTTTATGGGTGAATCCAGCAGAGCAAATGAAGAATACATCGAGAAAACCATTCAGACAGCTAAGGAATGATAAAGAAAAATCAATCTACCAGACTGACAGCACAGCATAGAAAGAGTCACGGTGTTATCGGCATTTTTGGTATAGAAGCCCAAATACACGACCAAACCACACGGGATGAAACTTATGCGTCACAATAATAACAGTCCACTGTCTAACAGACCTACAAGAAGCATGAATGCATAGCTGCTTTTCTCAGTGGTGCTTCTCACGCAATGCGACAAGAAGGGCGTACCTACAGAAGCTCTCTGTAGATACGCCCTTCTTATAAGCTATACTTAGAGGCCGAATGTCAGTTATACGGCCCTGCTGCCCATCATCTGTCTCACTCCACGCCCTACTCCACTTCAAGCACCAGACCCTTAAGGTATTCGCCTTCGGGGTGATAGATGTTGATGGGGTGGTCGGCAGGCTGGTGGAGCTGGTGGAGAATGCGGACGTGGCGTCCGCTTTGGGCTGCTGCAGTGAAGACGGCCAGGCGGAACTGGTCCTTGTTTACTGCCTGCGAACAGCTGAAGGTGAAGAGTATGCCGCCCGGCTTGATTTTACGGAAGGCCATGGCGTTGAGCCGGGTATAGCCTTTCAAGGCATTGCGCAAGGCATCGCGATGTTTGGCGAAAGCCGGCGGATCGAGCACAATGAGGTCGTAGTTGGAACCGGCCTCTTCCAGGAACTTGAAAGCATCGGCTGCATAGGCCTCGTGGCGACTGTCTCCGGGAAAGTTCAGTTCGGCATTGGCACGCGTCAGCTCTATGGCTTTGGCCGACGAGTCGACCGAATGAACCAGCTGTGCCCCGCCGCGCATGGCATAGACACTGAAGCCGCCTGTGTAGCAAAACATGTTCAGCACACAGCGTCCCTGTGCATAGTGTTCCAGCAAGGCGCGGTTTTCACGCTGGTCTACAAAAAAGCCCGTCTTCTGTCCGCGCAACCAGTCTATATGGAAGCGCAACCCGTTCTCGGTTGCAATGTTTCCCTCATCGTTTCCACGCAGGAAACCGTTTTCCTGATGCAAGTCGGCCTTATAGGGCAAGGTGGTCTCTGACTTGTAGTACACATTGTCAATCAGGCCTTCGGAGGCCTCTATCAGGGCATCGGCCAGTGCTTCACGACACACGTGCATACCCACCGAATGGGCCTGCAATACCGCCGTACGACCATACACATCGATGACCAAGCCGGGCAGGCGGTCGCCCTCACCATGCACCAAGCGGTAGATGTCGTTGTCTGTACGTCCCGTGAGGTGCAAAGCCCGGCGCAGGCGGAAAGCCTCCGACAGCCGGCGTTGCCAGAACTTGCGGTCGACAGGCTCATCCCGGAAGGTGAGCATACGCACCGCTATCGAACCTATCTGGCAATGGCCATAACCCAAAAACTCGCCTTTATGCGAAACCACGCGAACGAGTTCGCCCTCTTCAGGCGTTCCGTCACTATGGTCAATGGCTCCCGAGAAAACCCAGGGATGAAACCGCTTGAGGCTTTCTTCCTTGCCCCGGCGCAAAATGAATGTGTGCATGATAGTGCAGATTTTAAGGGATAACGGAGGTGCTACACCAATCGGTATTCACCGCTTTCCTTCAATGTTTTCAGTTCTTTATAGAGGTGTATACAGGTCACTGCATCGGTGGCGGCATACACTTTCTGGGCATCGGTCAGCACATCGGCCTCCCAGTTGCTCAAACGTGCTGATTTGGATATGCGTTTGCCAAACACATTGGCATAGAGCTTTTGCAGGCTGAGGTCTCCAATGCCCATTTCCTTCACATAGTCCTGCAAGTCGATGAAGCCCGCAGGCTGTAACTGGCTGTTCCGACGGCGAAGCATCATGAAGTCGTCATGCAATGACAGGCCCAGCTTCAGCACGTTCTTGTCTGAAAGCAGCTCGACCAACGCCGCGGGCAGCCCCATCTGGTTCAGGCGGAACAGGAAACAGATTTCCTCGGTAGCTATTTGGAGCAGGGCCACCTTGTGCATTTCGCCGCGCTTGAAGGCAGGTCTCGTTTCGGTGTCAATACCAATCATCGGTGCAGTCCGCAGTGCCCTTACGGCCCGGTTGGCCTCTTCTTCGCTCTGAACCACCACAATGCGGCCATCAAAGGCATAGCGTGGCAGCTGGGGAATGATGTCCTTGTCTATTTTGATGTATAAATCGCGCATGGAATGTGAGCTTGTCGGTTTGCTGGATTAGTCGGCAGCCTGCTGCATGTCCACATCGTGAATGGCGCGCAAGGCATTGAGCAACTTCTGTCCCCACTGCAGCTTGAATTCTTCCACCGTCTCATAGAGTGATACCTGCATGGCTTCTTCGTAGCCCTCGCTGAAGGTGGCCGCCAGTTCGCGCAGTGACTGGTATACGTCGGCCAGATTCTCGCTGACCGTGCAGAGTACCGGCTGTTCGGAGAACTTGAAGTCTTCGACAAACACGTCCAGGAAGTCATCGTGTTCGCCCATCACCTGTGCCACAGCCGTGCGCACAAAGTCATAGTCCTCCTCGGTGAGTTGCTGCTCGTTCCACCCTGCTGCTTCGGGCACTGTCCCGATCAGTGTCATTTTCAGATAAATCATAGGCAGCAGTCCGCGCATCACGCGGCAGAACTCGGCGCGCTGCATACCCTGGCACTGCTCCAGACATTTGCAGTATTCCGTGCTAACCCTCACGAAGTCGAGCACGGCAGGAGCATACAAATAGTTTTCTTCTTTCTGCATAACGCCCGCAAAATTACAACAAAATACGCGTTGCCACCGTTTTGACGGGCATA
>CALZRA010000158.1 GCA_945828345.1 uncultured Bacteroidales bacterium | reverse complement strand
TTGCCACGCCCTCCCAGTGCACCGTCGCTTCCTATCCCCCGGCTTTTGTTATTTGAGGCTTCGCTTCATTCCATAATCACTTACTTTTCATAAAATTGGCTGCGTTCGGCATAGCTCATGATATCAACTTTCAAAAGAAGATATACTGCATCGCTCCAAGAAGATATCTTCTATGGCCGATGGAGATATCTTCTATGGCCGATGGAGATATCTTCTTGGGCCGATGCAGTATATCTTCTCAGAAAAGGAAGCGGAGAGGCTGTGATTATGGGAGCTTTGCGCTGTCGTGCAACAAGTTGGGAGAGTGAGGGAAGACGAGTGGCGGGGTCAGGCGCGCCGGTAGTGGGTGATTACATCTTGCAAAATGGAGTCGGGTACCCAATGCCTGATGTCGAGTCCGGAATGGATGCGCCGGCGCACTTCGGTCGAAGAGTAGGGCAGAAGAGGTGCGTCTATGTAGCTGACACCTGGGGGCAGAGGGGCATCCAGAGGATAACCGGGACGGGGATAGACATACAGACGGTGGTGGGAGAGTATGCGTTCTGTGTGTGCCCAACGGTCAAAGTGTGTCCAGTTGTCGGCACCGATGAGCAGGGAAAAATCAGAGTCAGGCCAGGTGTGGCCCAATGCGCAGAGGGTGTTCCAGGTGTAGGAAGGGCGGGGCAGTGCAAACTCGAAGTCGGAGGCGATGATACCGCTTTCGCCTTGTAGGGCCTTGCAGGCTATCTCATACCGCAGCCGTTCGTCGAGCAACCCGTCTTGCGGTTTGAGCGGATTCTGCGGCGACACCATGAGCCACACTTCGTCGGCCAGATTCTCTCTCAGAACCTGGCGCGCCAAGGCAATGTGGCCGCAGTGGATGGGGTTGAACGACCCGCCAAAGAGCATGATGTGTCGGCGGGGACTCATGACTCAAGGAAGTCTTTCACCGCTTGAAGCACCTCGCGGCAGGCGGTTTCGAGCCGGTCGTTGACAATGACCTTGTCGAACTGCGGGGCATAGGAAAGTTCGAACGCCGCACGGGCTATGCGCTGTTCAATCACTTCGGGCGCATCGGTGCCGCGCTGTTCCAGGCGCTGACGCAATGTCTCAATGGAAGGGGGCTGGATGAAGAGGCTGAGGGCACGCGCTCCATAATGCCGTTTGATGTTGAGCGCACCGAGCACATCTACATCGCACACAACGTGCTGGCCCTGTGCAAGCTGGTTGTCAACCTGTTGTTGCAGGGTGCCATAGAAGCGGTTTTCGTAGACTTCCTGATACTCCAGAAAGTCGCCAGCGGCTATATGTGCCCTGAACTCATCGGGTGTCAGAAAGAAGTATTCCACTCCGTTCTGCTCGGTGCCGCGCGGCGGCCGGCTGGTAGCAGAAATGGAAAAGTGGAGATTGAGGCCCTGCTGCATCAGGTGGTTGATAAGCGTGCTCTTGCCGCTGCCGCTGGGAGCGGAAAATATCAGTACTTTCATGGATTAGGGAATTGGGGGGGGGAGGTTTTAGTTGAAAGTTTATAGTTTAAAGCTTATAAAGTCACTATGAAGCGCAGTCATCAGCCGCTCAGTGACAATCTTTATAAGCTTTAAACTTTCAACTTTCAACTAAAACCTCCAACTATAAATTTTCAACCAAAAGGCTACATGACATTCAACACCTGCTCTTTGATTTGTTCCAGCTCATCCTTCATCTTGACCACGATGTTCTGCATTTCAGCCTGGTTGCTCTTCGAACCAGTGGTGTTGATTTCGCGCCCCATTTCCTGAGCGATGAATCCGAGCTTCTTGCCCTGGCCATGGCGTTGGTTCATGGTTTCGCGGAAGTAGTTGAGGTGGTTGGTGAGGCGCTGTTTCTCTTCGCTGATGTCGAGCTTTTCGATGTAGAAGATCAGCTCCTGCTCCAGCCGGTTCTTGTCGTAGTCGATGCCGCGAAGTTCAGCCAACCGTTCAACCAGACGGTTTCGGATTTTCTCTACACGCGATTGTTCGAAGGGTTCGATTTGTGCCAGCAGGGCCTCGATATTGTCAATCTTCTCATTGAACTTCTGGTAGAGGGCGGCACCCTCCTGCTGGCGGAATTCAACCAGCTGGTCGATGGCCTGGAGCACAGCGGTGTGTACGGCCTGCCATTCGCCTTCATCGAGGGTTTCAGTGGCCGGAACTTGTGTGCAGTCAGGCAAGCGGAGCACGAGTTCCCAGAGGTTTTCGGGAAGGGGTATGTTCTTCTCTGTACTGATGTGTTGGATCTGTGCCACATAGTTGGCCACCACTTCGGCATTGATGGTGACAGACGCGGGCGACTCGTTCTTTTCGATCCAAAGGTTGAAGTCAACCTTTCCGCGCTCAAGACGTTGGGCGATGAGCGCACGGATTTCCATTTCCTTTTCGCGGTATACGGGTGCAATACGCGTATTGAGGTCCAGGCTTTTACTGTTGAGTGACTTGATTTCGGCGTGTATCTTTTTGTCGCCCCAAAGGGCTTCGGCTTTGCCGTAGCCGGTCATTGACTGTATCATGTTTTCTTGTTAGAGAAAGAATATGAGCGTTTGGGCATAAGGGGGAACTTTCATTGTCTGTGAAAGTTGGACAAACTAAAGATCCAGACTCTTCCACCAAGCATCATCGCCCTTGAGGTATTTGGCAAACCAGGCGAAGATGGCATTTTGCCAGGCCAGACGTTTGTTGTAGTTGGTGATGACATGGTTTTCGCCGTCAATCTGGATATAGCATACTTCGCGGCCCAGAATCTTCAGTGCATTGAAGAGTTGCTGGCTTTCGTTGGTCGGCACATTGGTGTCGGCCGTGCCGTGCAACAGAAGCATAGGCGTGTGAATCTTGTCGGCATTGAACAGCGGAGACTGCTTGACGTAGAGATCAGGATTGTTCCAGGGATAGCTGCCATACTGGGCGCATTCGCCATAGGAATAGCCCCAGTAGCCTCCGCCCCAATAGCTGGCGATGTTGCTAATACCTGCATGGGAAATGGCTGTAGCAAAGAGGTCGGTCTGAGTTTGCAGATACTGTGTCATGAAACCACCGTAGGAGGCTCCCATGCAGCCAATGCGCGTGGCATCGACAAAGGGATGTTCCTGACAGAACTTGCGGGTGCCTTCGATGATGTCGTCGCCTGACTCCTTGCCCCAGGTGTTGACATGACGCGCAGCAAATTCCTGTCCGTAGCCAATCGTTCCGCTGGGATTGACGGCATATACGACATAACCCTGTCCAGCAAGTACCTGAAGGGGATATTGAAATTCGAGACACTGCGTAGTGGGCGTACAGCCGCCGTAGTAGTAGACAATGAGCGGATAGGTCTGTTCGGGATTGAAATCGGGGGGAAGCAGGTAGAAACCATCGATGGAGTCGCCACGCGTGGCCTTGAACTGCCATTCGTGGCAGGTGCCTATGGCCACATCCTTGTAGAGTTCGTCGAAACGGATCTTGCCTGTCAGCGTAGTGGCCGGCTTGGCCTTCTCTGTCAGGTTGCACATGAACATTTCGCGGGCACGCTCAGCGGTTTGGCCAAAAAATACGGCACGTGGATTACGCATGGCCGTGGCAATGCTGTAGCCCTGTACGTAGCTGACGGGCAACTCGTAGCGCACTACCTTATGGGTGCGCATGTCGAGCGAGAAGAGACCATGGTAGGCACGGTCATCGGCACTGAAGTAAACCTTGTTGTCAGCTGCTGACCACTCATAGGATGCCACCGAGGGGGCAAAATTCCTGAGCAGGGCAGTAGTCTGTCGGGAGGCAATGTCGTAGAGATACAGCCGGTTGTCAAAAGCCTGCGGCTGCTGTCCGGGCTTCACCTCGCTGCCCAGCCCATCGAATGCTGCGGGCGAGGCTTTGACCAGAATCTGCCGGCCGTCGGGCGAGAAGCGGGTGTCGGAGATAAAGATGGTGTCGTTCAGCAGGGTGTCGACCTGACCCGTATAAGCATCCATGCGCAATACGGAAGTGCGGTTGAAGGGGGCACGGTGGGCATCGAAGCGGCTGCTTTGAAGCAGCAGGTACTTGCCGTCGGCCGAGATGTCGGTAAGCCAGCATCCGGCAGCTCCGAAGGTGAGCCGCTTCATCATGCCGGTCTGCAGGTCGTAACGCCACAGGGCATTGCGGTTGCGCCATCCGGGCATACGGTCATCGGGGTCCTGCAGGCGTTTGAGCGCACCGCTGGCTGGCTTGCCCTCATCGGTTTGGGAAAAGATGAGATAGTCCTCACGGGGTGACACGCTGAATGAGCCGCTGGGCAGGTTGTCGGCCAAGACCCGTTCGCGACCGTCGGCAGGCGTGTAGACCACGAGTTCGGTGCCCGTACCGCTGGGACGCGTGTAGTAGAGCACGTCCTTCGAACCCTTCAGCCAGTTGAGCCACACATATTCATTGCGGTGCATGAGCTCGCGTTCGGTAGCCGTTTCGCTGAGCACGGTTTCGTACTGTGCCGTACCGTCGGGCTTGAGGTAGTAGCTTGTCGTGACCAAATACTTGCCTGTAGGCGACAGGGCCACGCTGCGGTAGTGGTCACCCTGGAGCATGTCGGCCATGGTGTAGGGGCGCTTGCCTTCGGGATTGACACGCACCTGCTTCAGGTCCTCACCGATAAGCCGGACCGAGAAGGTATCGCGGTCAGTCTTCTGGGTGAGCACTTGCAGGGTCAGTTCAGCACGGCCCGGCGCGAGCTTGAGCTGCCTGTCGTCACAGGCATTGCCGTCGACAAAGAGCTTGTAGCTGTTGAGATGGCTGATGTCGACACTACACTGGACGAAGCGGGGCGTTTCGACCGTGAAGCGCAGGGTGCGCCATGCTGCCGAACTGTCGGCACTGCATGAGAGGGCGTCGCCGTGTCGTACGGTCTGGGTGAAGTTTCCCTGCCGAACGCGTGACTTGCTGACAAGCGACTTGTTCTGCTTGAAGACTTCCTGGATGTCGAACGCCTTGCCCTGCATGTTCAGAGAGTCAGTGGCATAAGGCAGGGCTATGGGGTAGGGGCCTTCCAGCTGCGCCGACTGTACCTGAAGGGTGTCGGAGCTGAGGGCGGCTGTGAGTAGCAGTAGGGTGGAGGATATGAGCATGTCGAGGGATGGGGTTGGGGGTTAAGTAGGTATTTAAAATTATTTTATATGATTAGTAGGACGTTAGCTTCTATCATGTGTACTCTCTTGGGCGCATT
>CALZRA010000157.1 GCA_945828345.1 uncultured Bacteroidales bacterium | reverse complement strand
GGGCGATGCCCTGGGCTATGCGCTCGTTGCCCCTTCGGGGCGTGCATTGAACGCTTGCATTCACACATTTATCCCAAAATCATGCACCGGGATTTCGGCTTGAGCCCTTATAAGGATAGTCGCTGAGCGGGTGAAGACTGCGCCTCATTGCGACATTATAAACTCTTCAACTTTTCAACTCTTCAGCTTTTACACCCCGTCTCATAGCTCCCAGCACAACAGACAGGCCAGGAAAATCATATTTTTTCGGCCTCTTGTGCACGCATTCCGATTAAAAGCTGTACTTTTGCACCGCCGTTACGAGATAGCGGCATCATTCAAACCTCTTAAAAATCAAACAAACAAATGGCAACTAAAATCAGATTGCAGCGTCATGGCCGTAAGGGTTACGCTTTCTACAGCATCGTTATCGCCGACGCAAGAGCACCACGTGATGGTAAATTTACTGAGAAGCTTGGCACCTACAACCCCAACACCAATCCTGCCACAGTAGATTTGAAGTTTGAACGCGCACTCTACTGGTTAGAGAACGGCGCACAGCCCACTGACACCGTACGCAACATCCTGTCGCGCGAAGGCGTGATGCTGATGAAGCACCTGAATGGCGGTGTGCGCAAGGGCGCATTTGATGAAGCTGCTGCACAGGCCAAGTTTGAAGCCTGGAAGCAGGAAAAGGCCGCCAAGGCCAACCATGCTGCCGACAAGAAGGCTGCCGACAAGAAGGCTGCCGCTGACGCTCGTCTGGAAGCAGAAAAGAAAGTCAACGAAAAGATTGCCGAGAAGGTGGCTGAAAAGAAGGCTGCCGCTGCCGCTGCCAAGGCTGAAGCCGAAGCCGCTGCCGCTGCTGCCGAAGCTGAAGCTCCCGCCGAAGCCGAAGCCCCTGCTGAAGCATAATCTGCATTCATCTGACAAGGACTTTTACAAGCCGGAACTACCCCGCGTAGCTCCGGCTTTTTTTAAGGGGTGTTCTATAAATTAGGTTTTAAAGAATACCCTATATGTCAATTCATTTATTCCGGCTGTCTGCTGTTTTTTAGAGCGACATTTTGCAACTCTCGTCAGTCGCATAGCCCGCTATGCTCCTTCCTCCACTTACAAAATGTCATCTCTAAAAATCCAGCATCCAGCTCGGCCTAATTTATAGAACACCCCTTAATCGTTAGTACCCCGTGCTGTTCAACTCCTACGATTTCCTGCTGTTCCTGCCCTGCGTCCTGCTGCTGTACCGGCTCACTGCCAGACGGACGGCCCTGCAAAACGTGCTGTTAGTGGTGGCCAGCTATGTGTTCTATGCCTGGTGGGACGTGCGCTTTCTGGGACTGATTATAGGCATGACCTGTGTGGGCTATGCAGGAGGCTTGGCCATTGATGCCTGGCACAGCCATCGCCGCCGGGCGAAAGCCGCCCTCGTGGCCTGCATCGTGCTCTGCTTAGGCATATTGGGCCTGTTTAAATATTACGGTTTCTTTGCCGACAACGTCAACACGCTGCTGGGACATTTTGGCCTTGCACCAGCTCTACCCGTGTGGCAGATTATTTTGCCGGTAGGCATCAGCTTCTACACCTTCCAGACACTGAGCTACGTGGCCGACGTTTACCGGCGCCGGCTGCCAGCGTGTCGGGACGCAGTGGCCTACGCCGCCTTTGTAGGCTTCTTCCCGCAGTTAGTGGCAGGTCCCATCGAAAAAGCATCACACCTGCTGCCACAGATGCAGGCTCCGCGCCATGCCACCTACGGCGACTGGGTGAACGGACTGCGCCAGATGCTATGGGGCTATGCCAAGAAAATGCTGCTGGCCGACCGCTGCGCCCCCATCGTACAGGCCGTATACGGCAATCCGCAGAGTGACGGCACTGACCTGCTGATGGCTACCGTGCTGTTTGCCATGCAGATTTACGGCGACTTTTCGGGATATTCTGACATCGCTGTCGGCACGGCCCGCCTGTTTGGCATACGGCTCACCCGCAATTTCAACGTGCCCTACTTCTCGCGCAACATCGCCGAATTTTGGCGGCGTTGGCACATCTCGCTCATGCAATGGTTCAAGGAGTACGTATACATTCCTCTGGGCGGGTCGCGCTGCAGCCGCACGCGCCAGGCGCTCAACACCTTCATCGTGTTCACGCTGAGCGGCCTCTGGCACGGAGCCGCATGGACTTTTGTGGTGTGGGGACTGTTTCACGCCTGCTGTTTCCTGCCCCTCATCGGCAAGCGGAACAACCGGCACACAGCAACCGCTCCGCCATCCGACTCCGGCCGATGGTTTCCCTCGTGGCAGGAGGTGTGGCAAATGGGCACGACTTTTGTGCTGGTGTGCGTAGGCTGGGTATTTTTCCGTTCCGAGAGTCTGGCCGCTGCCTTCGACCGCCTGCAACGCATGGTCACCGACCTCCGGCTACACACACCCTACGGCGGCTTCTCGACCCTCTATCCCGTACTGTTTGTCCTGTCGGTCGAATGGGTGATGCGCCACCGCCAGCACGGGCTTGACTTTAAAGGTACAGGCTGCCTGCGCTACCGTGCCGTGCGCTGGGCCGTCTATTACACACTGATCTTTGCCACCTGCTATGGAGGCGGCGAACAGGCCGACTTCATTTATTTCCAATTCTGACTCCCGCTCATGCACAAGCCACCATACACGCTGCCCGCACCCTGGCGCATCCCGCTGTTCGTGCTGCTCCTGCTGCTGCCCCTGGCCGCTGCCGAGCTGTACGTGCGCTCCCTGCCCAACCCCTCCAAGTACAAGCACGCCTACCTGAGCCGGCACAGCCGCGAAGTGGAGATACTGGTGCTTGGCAGCTCACACACCTACTACGGCCTCTGTCCCGAGGTGCTCGGCGCACACGCCTTCTCGGCGGCCCAGGTGTCACAAACGCTGAAGTACGACGACTACCTGCTGCACCATTACCCCTTCGACCGCCTGCACACCGCCATCGTGCCCATCTCCGACTTCTCGCTCTATGAGGAACTGGAGAATTCCTCCGAATGGTATCTGGCCAACCGCTACCGTCTCTATATGGACTGCGACCTGCATAGCCCGCTCAGTGTGTACAACTGGGAATGTACGGCCTTCAAGCCCTTCTGCGAAAAGTTGAAAAGCCTGTGGGAAAAGCCCCGAATGCAGTGGAGCGACTACGGCCAGGGACTGGAATACCGCACCGAGCGACGACCGGCTCACTGGGATAATGGAGCAGAAGCGGCACGACGCAACCGCTACACGGACTTTGGCGCAGCGGCCGAAGGGGTGGCACACCTGGAGCACATGGCACAGTTCTGCCAAGCACGCGGCATCCGCCTGCTGTTGCTTTCCACCCCGCTGCGTCCCTCCTACCGTGAAGCCATCGATTCGCTGCAAGAGGCCGACACCCGAAAGCGTCTTCTCTCCTTCTTCAATAACCACCCCACGGTGCGCTATCTGGACTGGCGCGCCGACAGCACTTTTATGGCCGATGACTTCTACGATGCCGACCACCTGAGCCTGCAAGGGGCACGCAAGTTGTCGGCCAAGCTGAAAGCGTATTTGCAGCATGACAGCCCCAGGGCGATGTGAAGGCTGGCGCATGGGCGAGCCGCCGGCTTATTCCTATAATATATATATGGAGTGTCCTGTCCATTCGGACGCCAGTGCGATCGGACGGACAGGACACTCTTAACCCCCAAGTTAAATCCCAAGTCAAACCAGCAAAAGCGTTTTTCCTGATTTTCTTTTGCTTATATCAACCCTTGCACTACCTTTGCAAGGTAATCAAACAATCAGTCATGAAAGGAATCGTATTGGCCGGCGGTAGCGGCACCCGACTTTACCCTATCACCAAAGGCATCAGCAAACAACTCATACCTATCTTCGACAAACCCATGGTTTACTACCCTATTTCTGTGCTCATGCTGGCCGGAATCAGGGAGATTCTCATCATATCTACGCCTCAGGACCTGCCTGGCTTCAAACGGTTGCTGGGAAACGGCGATGATTTCGGCGTACACTTCGAGTATGCCGAACAGCCCTCGCCCGACGGTCTGGCACAGGCATTCATCATAGGCGAAGAGTTTATTGGCAACGACAGCGTGTGTCTGGTGCTCGGCGACAACATCTTCCACGGCAGCAACTTCGGACACATCCTGCGCGAAGCGGTTCGCACGGCCGAGGAGGAAGGCAAGGCCACTGTCTTCGGCTACCGTGTGAACGACCCCGAGCGTTACGGCGTGGTTGAATTTAACGAACAGGGCGAAGCTGTCAGCATCGAGGAAAAACCGGCTGTACCGAAGTCTAACTATGCGGTGGTGGGACTCTACTTCTATCCCAACCAGGTGGTACAGATTGCCAAGGGCATCAAACCCTCGGCACGCGGCGAACTCGAAATCACCACGGTCAACCAGCACTTCCTGGACGCCAAGCAGCTCATGGTACAGACACTGGGCATCGGTTTTGCCTGGCTGGACACCGGCACCCACGACAGCCTGAGCGAAGCTTCCACCTTCATCGAGGTCATCGAGAAACGCACCGGGCTGAAGGTGGGCTGTCTGGAAGGCATCGCACTGAAGAACCACTGGATTACTGCCGAAAAGCTCAGGGAACTGGCACAGCCCATGGCCAAGAACCAATACGGCCAATTCCTGCTCAAGCTGGCCGACGGGGGCAAGCAATAGCACGCCGAGACTTACAAGCCTGACAAGCTCACACCCAAAACCAACAACACCATGATTATTGCAGTAGACTTTGACGGAACCATCGTCGAACATGCCTATCCGAAGATTGGCAAAGAACGTCCTTTTGCCACCGCCACCTTGCGCCAGCTGCTGAAAGACGGACATCTGCTGGTGTTGTGGAGTGTGCGCGAAGGCAAACTGCTCGAAGAAGCCGTGGAGTGGTGCAAGGAACGCGGCATTGTCTTCTATGCCGTGAACAAAAATGCCGACGAAGTAGGAACTGAAGCGGCCGACAACCCGAATTACAGCCGCAAGCTGAAGGTACAGCTGTTCATCGATGACCGCAACCTGGGCGGCGTGCCCGATTGGGGAGTCATCTATCAGGTCATCACCGAAAACCTCACCTTCGAAGAGTATTACCGGCGGCAATTCACCCAGCAGCCCCCACCCAAGAAGTCGCGCTGGAGACTCTTTTAAGGGGTGTTCTATAAATTAGGCCGAGCTGGATGCTGGATTTTTAGAGAT
>CALZRA010000156.1 GCA_945828345.1 uncultured Bacteroidales bacterium | reverse complement strand
GAGCGTCTGCCTTACAAGCAGAGGGTCGGCGGTTCGAATCCGTCAGCGCCCACTTTCATTACCCCATGCACATCGGGCGCTTAGCTCAGCTGGTTCAGAGCGTCTGCCTTACAAGCAGAGGGTCGGCGGTTCGAATCCGTCAGCGCCCACCCGAATATCAAGGTGTGTTCTTCCGACACACCTTTTTTTGTGTCCCTCACAGGACTGGCTGGCCGCCCCGCAAAAAGAACGCGAATTGATTTACGAGCAATCTTCGGATTTTCGGCTGCGTTCGGCATAACTCTAATAAATTTGGCTTTGCTCTCACTTGCACGAAAATTCACGGACAATTCGCGGACATTTACGTTCAAAAAAAAGAAGAACGCGAATTACCGGGAATTGTCCGTGAATTGAAATAAATAATTCGAGTGTCGCAAGTTATCGATGAAAGATTACAAACGTTCAAGGCACTTAAAGAAGGGGCGTGCCTTGAACGCCTGCATTCACACATTTACGAGCATTTGCCTAAATCAGGGAGGGTCAGCTGAGTATACCTAACAAATAGGCTTCACTACCTCCACTCTCATTCCAAGTGCATTGACGATACGATAGAATGCGCCAACACTCGGCACAATAACTCCGTTCTCCACCTTTGATATATAGGATTTGGTAGAGTTAATACGTCTTGCCAACTCAGTCTGAGTCACCTTTGCTTCTTTGCGTGCGTTGAGCAGTATTTGACCTGAATAGAAAGATAGAGCAGCTTCTTCTGCCTTGATACGCTCGGGAGTACCCTCTTCACCGAACTTCTGGTCAAGAACCAGGTCATAGTCAACGATTTGATGATTGTTTGTCTGCATAATATGCCTCCTTTATCTTTAACGCTTTCTCAATTTCATTGGGCGGTGTCTTCTGACTTTTCTTCTGAAAACCATTGAACAAGACAACGATTTTACCTTCATCGAAGATAAAAAACACTCGAAAAATATTTCCCTCATATTCAGTGCGCAATTCATACAAACCATCCCGCATAAGTTTGACAAATTTTGCGGGAAGTCTGTCCTGAGTTTTAAGCAAGAGTAGTCCATACTGGATTTTCTCCTGCTCCTTTTCCTTCAAGGTGCTCATGAATGCCTCAAAATATCCGCCGTATGTTACTATCTTCCGTTTCATGGTGCAAAGTAAGAAAAAGTTGCCCAATCATACAACTTCCTGAAACTATTTCTGCACGGACAATTCATATACATTTGCGCTCAACAAATAAATTACGAGCATTCTTTGGATTTTCGGCTGCGCTCGGCAAAACTCAAATAAATTTGGCTTTGCACTCACTTGCACGAAAATTCACGGATAATTCACGGACATTCACGTTCAAGAAATTCACGAGCATTCACGGATAATTCGCGGACATTTGCGTTCTAAAAAAAGGAACGCGAATTACCGGGAATTGTCCGTGAATTGAAATAAATCAAAAAGAAGAACACACATTTGCGTTCACACCAAGGAACTCAGTTTATCCCACGGTATGTCTGGGCCGACAAGACCGTATCATATCCGCCCACATTCTCGTCTTCATGAGTGTCGATGCCCGTATAGACCAACGAAGCGTCTTCATAACGCTTGAACTTGTAGACCGCATCGTTCATCAATTCACGGTTAAACACACCGAGCGACACAAGCAAGTCGAAGTCCGGCAAGGTCAAGCCTGTTACCTTGCGGAATAGGTCCGGCTCCAGCTGGTGGATGACATCGTAGAGCGTATATTCGCGATAGTCCGTAAGGTACATGAAGACAGGGATGCGCGTGGCAAACTTGATGAGCTTCTGCTGGATTTCCTTGCGCTTCGACTTGTACTCCTTTTCTTCGGCCGAGAGTTCCTTCTTTTCCTTGGCCGTCAGTTGGTCGCCCCGTTCCTTCTTCGTTTTCTTCACAGCCTCCGACTTGTTAATAATGGTCTCGATGTCCTTGTTGAGTGCGCGGAATCCTTCGATGTTCATCAGCGCCTGCATAGCTTCGGTGCTCGCCATGAGCCGGGCCAGTGTGCCGTTGTCCACATTGACCAGCAGGGCACTCTCCCAACGCCGGGCCAACAAGGTAGCCGTAGTGCCCGACATGGCCATATCAAGTATGCCCGCCGCATCAATCTGCTTCATGCTCGAACCGTCATAAGCCAGGATGGGCAGATAGCGGATGAACTCATTCACTTTCTGTTCCGGGTTGTGTTCGTCAACGCTCAGCCGGCAACTATATTCCGCTACCTGCCGCAAGGCCCTGTTCGGTGCGAAGTCGAACACATAACACAGCGGCTTGAGCACCACTTCCCTACCCCATTCGTCACGCATGGTCCACGGCGACTGCACACGGAATGCTGCCTGAAAGTAAGTTTCGGGTGAGGAGGCGTTGCGCAGCATGAAGATGCCCGTCCAAGGCTTTACGGTGACACCCGTGGAGAGTTTGCCGCAGGACAGCGTAATGGTGTAGTTCTCCTGCGGATTACCCATGCCGGCATAGACCGGATGTACGGCATCGGCTCCCATACCCGCTTCCTGTCCCGCAGCCACAATAATCTCATAGCGTCCGAAGAACTTTCGGTTGACGGGTTTCAGCAACAACCGCCGCATGGCCCTGCACGCTGCTACCGAAGGGAGGAACCAATAGGTGTGGCGCAGGTAGTCGAGCAGGCGGGCATCGGAGTAAGGCATGGGCGGCTTTTCACCGGCCAGCTTCAGGTCGCTCACTACCTGTTCGGCATAGGCCCCATGTATCAGGTCAACCCACTTCTGGACATACTCCTCGTGGACAAACACATCGTCGGCTGCACTGAAGAACGTATTGAGGTCGAACTCGCAGAACTCCCCCTGTTCGGCTATCTCCCGAATCTTGTCGGGCAACCTGTAAGTCATCATCACCATCTGAGGCAATGACAGGTAAGGGTTCGGCCCTTGGGAGTCGTCCCACTGCTGCTTGGCCTGCTGCTCGTCGGAATACGTCCAGTTGAAAATCTGCTCTTCGATGAACTCCCCGCTGGCAATAGCGCGGAAGGGAGTGCCAGAGAGGTAGAGGTAATGCCTCGTTTCGAGCGGCATGAGACCTTCGTCGAACACCTCTCGGGCTTCCATTTCGCGTTTCGAACCGGCATCTTCAGCATAGATGCGCTGTGTTTCTTCGGCGATGCGGGCAGCCAGGTCCTGCTTGTTGTAATACTCCTTGGCATGTTTGCCCCAAGCCCCAAAGTGGTATTCGTCGAGTATGATGCAGTCCCAATGTACCTGCTGAATCCACTCGTTGGTAGCCTTGATACCGCCCGCACCATTCGTTCCGAGCACGTCCTGAAAGGAGGCGAAGCACACGAAACGGCTGTCGGGAGCGACGGTGTTGAACTCCCGGTTGTCCTGTTTCTCCACAAAGGTCCAGCCTTCAAAGTCCTTGTGGGTGAGGAGGTCTTCCTTCCATGCCGTCTTTACAGCCGGCTTGAAGGTAAGCACAAGTACATGCCGCCAGTCCATGCGCAGGGCGAGCTGATAGGCCGTGAAAGTCTTGCCGAAGCGCATCTTGGCGTTCCAAAGGAAATGGGCGGTCTTTCCCCTGTTGACGGGGTCGGCTGCAAACGACTGAAAATAGGCTGCTGTCTTGTCGACGGCAACCTGCTGCTCGGGCCTCATCTGAAAGTCCAAAGTACGAGTGAGCAGGGTCGTTTCATGGTTGCGCACTGCCTCGATGGCCTGTTCCACCTGTTCGGTGCCACAGTTGAACCACTCGCCTTCGGGATTGGCTATGTGGGCATGACGGAGCACACGGTGTACGGCCTTGTCGGTAAATACTGTTCCGTCCTGTCGCATGGCCGTGCGGACGAGTTCCACCTTCCAGGACTGGCCGGGCACAAGCGTCGGGTAGTGCTCTTTCATGCGCACCTCTACCGCACGGGCCGTAAAGCCCACTTTGAGCATCCCGGGAAAGCGCGTGTCGGAATAGGCATATATCACGGGGCGTTCGGCCACTGGGTGTCGGAGTAAATCTATTGCTGACATAGGGATTTTCTGCTTTTTTATAAGATGGTATGGCTTATAAACTACGTTCTCGGCATCAAGCCCTCGTTCGAAATCTACATTTTTGGTATGAATTTGTCGATTGGGACCCTTAGAGCGCGGCTGTTTGGCTGAAAGTTGTACCTTTCCATTCCTAAAAATTTCATGATAGGGTGCAACTGTTCAAAGAACGCTCTGCCACAACCCTTGTTCGCACAAGCCTCTGCAACCCCTGCGAACAAGGGTTGAACTTATTCCATTGGACGAATCATCGATTCTATAAAGGCTATCTCCTGCTCGTCCAAACCGTATTTCTTGTAGAGCATCTCGTCTGTCCATGGATGAGAGAAGTCCTGGAGAGGGACGAATTGAAATTTATCCTTAGAGATGTTTTGCGTTAAGAGAATTGTGGATAAGAGGTAGCGAAAAAATCGTGTCTGTAGATAACCTATCATGTTTTCTGCTTCTGTCTTTGTTGCAAAGACATTTAACAGTAAATATGATTCAGAGCAGATGGAGTAAGGGGGAAGGTTTTCTATTCTTGATATAATTTTGCGTCTTCCTTCTTTATCCACTTGCCCTGCGTGTTCAGCACTGGCTTTTGACATGACAACCTTCCACTTATCAACAGTATCTATGTTATATTTTACATCCGTCAAAGGAACAAAGAAATCTCCCTTTGACGTCATAATTGATATATATCCATCCTGCTTTGCTTCATAAACTTTTGCCTTACTTGAAAAACCATAAGGATTACGACTGTAAACGACATCTTTTAAAGATGCTTCGTTATGAGCTTGAACCTTCTTTATGATTTCTAAAGCCTCATAATCCCTAATAAATATTTCATACTCGTTTAGCCTTCGTTCATATACATGAGCAGTATCTCCTTTAACGGATCGGAACTTACATTTTCCCTCATATCCCCTGTCCCATAGAAAATAACAAATACCTCCTGCAATATCAACATTGGAAAAACAGTCTCTTGAATCTGCATAATCTGTTATATGTCGAATATGTCTATCATTAAGCATCTTTTCTCGAAATTCATCTAAACCTTTGCCTCCACTATACCATCTTGCAGGAATAATCATTGAAAGGAATCGAGGATTGAGTTTCTTTGCCTGTTCTACAAATAAATGATATATGGGCATTGCACTTGCACCATTACCTC
>CALZRA010000155.1 GCA_945828345.1 uncultured Bacteroidales bacterium | reverse complement strand
TGTCGTAGTAGGCACACAGCATCTTGGCCGCCATCGACTTGCCGAAGCGGCGGCAACGGGTCACGCAGCTGTAGCGTGACTCGGAGTTGAGCGTGGCATTGACCAATGGTATCAGCGATGTCTTGTCGACATACTCGTGAGCGACAATGTCCCTGAACTCACTGTTGCCTCTGTTGATATATACTCCCATAGTTTCAAGTCTGACGCAGGAGCGTTCTCCCTGCAATCCGAGTACTGCTTGCGCTCCCAGCGGCAGCTACTCCAGATAGGTGTAGCCGTAGAGGCCGGAACGGTAATTGGAGATGAACTCCTTGCCCTCTTCGACGGTGATGCGGTTTTCCTTCACAGCCTTGCTCACCCACGTTTCGAGGCGGCGCACCAGACGCTTGGGGTCGTACTGCACATACTCCAGCACGTCGGCCACAGTCTCGCCGTCGATGGTCTTGTCTATGCTGTAGCCGTCGGCATCGACCGTCACGTGTACGGCATTGGTGTCGCCGAAGAGGTTGTGCATGTTGCCCAGAATCTCCTGGTAGGCCCCCACCAAGAACACGCCGATATAGTAGTGCTCGCCCTCGCGGATGGGATGCAGGGGCAGGTAGGACGTCTGCTGGTTGTAGTTGACATAGGCCGAAATCTTGCCGTCTGAGTCGCAGGTGATGTCCTGAATGGTGGCCGAGCGGGTGGGCTTCTCGTCCAAACGCTCAATGGGCATGATGGGGAAGAGCTGGTCGATGCCCCAGGAGTCGGGCAGCGACTGGAAGAGGGAGAAGTTGCAGAAGTACTTGTCGGACATCATCTTGTCGAGCTTGCGCAGCTCGTCGGGCACGTGCTTCTGGTGGTGTACGAGTTCGCTGATTTCGTGCGAAATGCTCCAATACAGGCTCTCAATCTGCGCGCGCGTCTTGAGGTCGATGATGCCGTGGCGGAAGAGGTCGAGGGCCTCATCGCGGATGTCCTGTGCATCGTGCCAGTCTTCGAGCATGGAGCGGGTGGAGAGCTTGTCCCAGATTTCGGTGAGGTCGTGCACGAGCTGGTGGTCCTGCTCAGTGGGCTGGAACTCTTCGTCCATGTGGGGCATGCTGACACTTTCCATCACGTCGACAATGAGCACGGAGTGGTGTGCCGTGAGCGAGCGTCCGCCCTCGGTGATGAGGTTGGGATGCGGAATGCCGTTCTTGTTGGCGGCATCGACAAAGGTGTAGACGCAGTCGTTGACATACTCCTGGATGGAATAGTTCACGGAACTCTCGGAGTTGCTCGAACGGGTTCCGTCGTAGTCCACGCCCAGACCGCCGCCGCAGTCGACAAACTCGATGTTGAAGCCCAGGGCGTGGAGCTGTACGTAGAACTGGGCCGCCTCGCGCAGGGCGGTTGAGATGCGGCGTATCTTGGTAATCTGCGAACCGATGTGGAAGTGGATGAGCTTGAGGCAGTCGTGCATGCCCATTTCGTCGAGCATCTTGAGCGCATCGAGCAGCTCGGAGGAGTTGAGTCCGAACTTTGAGGCATCGCCGCCGCTCTCCTGCCACTTGCCGGTGCCTGAGGCCGCCAGCTTGATGCGTATGCCCAGATTGGGGCGCACGCCCAGCTTCTCGGCTGTCTGTGCGATGGTGTAGAGCTCAGGCAGCTTTTCGACCACGAGAAACACGCGCTTGCCCATCTTCTGGCCGAGCAGGGCGAGCTCGATGAAGTTCTGGTCCTTGTGGCCGTTACAGATGATGAGACTGTCGGAGTCCATGTTGGTGGCCAGCACGGCGTGAAGCTCAGGCTTCGAACCGGCCTCCAGACCCAGGTTGTACTTCTTGCCGTGGCTGATGATTTCCTCCACCACAGGACGCATTTGGTTGACCTTGATGGGATAGATGATGAAGTGTTCGGCCTTGTAGTCGTATTCTTCGGCTGCGCGTGCGAAGCAGTCGGAGGTCTTTTCAATCCTGTTGTCGAGTATGTCGGGGAAGCGCAGAAGCACGGGAGCTGTAATGTCGCGCGAGTTGAGTTCGTCAACGACTTCCTTGAGGTCAACGCGCACGGAGTCCTTGCGGGGCGACACGTATACGTGGCCTTTTTCGTTTATACCAAAGTAGTTGACTCCCCAACCTTTAATGTTGTAGAGTTCCTCGGAATCTTCAATTCTCCATTTACGCATGGGCAACGTTGTGATGATGTGGGTGTTAGAGACTGAGAGTTTGCTTGATTTGGTCGGTGACAAGGTGAATCTTGTCGAAAGAGTCGAGCACGTCGACCCCGATGGTATGACGTGCTTTTTCGTAGAAGGGCCGCCGTTCGGCAAGCTGCGCCGTGACAAAGGTGCGCAGCTCATCGGGTGTCTTCCCCCTCAGCAGCGGTCGTTCGCCGCGGCTCATGCTGAGGTGCTGCAGAATGGTTTCGGGCGATGCCTGGAGATAGCAGGTTTGTGACACGGTGTTGAGGTAGTCCATGTTGTCGAAATGACAGGGCGTGCCGCCGCCACACGACAGCACGATGTTCTCAAACTCGGCTACCTCGTGGAGCATGCGGCGCTCCAGGTCGCGGAAGCGCGCCTCGCCCTCTTCGGCAAATATCTTGGCCACCTTGGTGTGGAAGCGTTCCTCGATATACCAGTCGAGGTCGTAGAACACAAGGCCCAGCTCCTTGGCCAGCGCCTTGCCTATCGTGGTCTTGCCCACACACATGTAGCCTATCAGGGTGATGCTCTGCATGGGATAATGAATGGTGAGAGTTGGAAGGCCCGTACAGCTTAGCTGCGCGAAGAGGCCCGCCGGGGCTTGGCCGACTTCTTTTGTTCGGCCTCAATGAGCTGCATGCATTCCTGCAAGGTCAGTTCGGCAGCGCGGTCGGCATCCTTCTTGGGTATCTTGTAGTTCTTGCCGTCGTAAGCGATGTAGGGTCCCCAGCGTCCGGCGCGAATTTCGAGTTTGGGGTCTTCGGCGAACTGCTTGAGGTGGCTGCGCTCTTCGGCCTCACGCTTTTCGCGGATCAGTTCCACGGCGCGGTCGAGGGTGA
The DNA here is from genome assembly GCA_945828345.1 of uncultured Bacteroidales bacterium. Lineage (GTDB taxonomy): Bacteria > Bacteroidota > Bacteroidia > Bacteroidales > Bacteroidaceae > Alloprevotella. Next base: position 2,209 of record CALZRA010000155.1, on the reverse strand, counting down.
TGTCGAGCGGGTCTTCGCCCTTCGGGATGGAAACGAAGAGCTTGCCGAGCTGCACGTAGGGGCCGAAGCGGCCGGTGTTGGCCTTGACAGCCTGGCCTTCAAACTCGCCCAACGTGCGGGGGAGCTTGAACAGTTCGAGTGCCTCCTCCAAGGTCAGCGTCTCGATACGCTGGCCTGAGGCGAGGTTGGCAAAGAGCGGCTTTTCGCTGTCAGTGGGCAGGCCTATCTGCACCACCGGACCGAAACGGCCTATCTTGACGCTCACGGGACGGCCCGACTTCGGGTCAACGCCCAGCTCACGTTCGCCCACACGGCGTTCGAGCTTCTGGTTCAGGGTGCGCTCTACCTGGGGCTCGAAGTCGCGGTAGAAGTCGCTGAGCATCTGCGTCCAGTCCTTCTTGCCCTCGGCCACCTCGTCGAACTCCTTCTCCACGTTGGCCGTGAAGTGGTAGTCCATGATTTCGGGGAAGCATTCCATCAGGAAGTCGTTCACCACGAGGCCCGTGTCGGTGGGCACGAGCTTGCCGCGGTTGCCGCCCACGCTCTCGCTCCGCTCCTCGTCGAGCAGTTCGTCGCCGCGAAGGGCAATCTGCACAAAACTGCGCTGAACGCCGTCGTGCTCGCCGCGCTCCACGTATTCGCGCTGCTGGATGGTCGATATGGTGGGGGCGTAGGTAGACGGACGGCCTATGCCCAATTCTTCGAGTTTGTGTACGAGCGATGCCTCGGTGTAGCGTGCCGGCGGCTGCGTGAACCGCTGCTGCGCCACGAGTTCGGCACGCTGAAGGAGCTGTCCTTCGGCAAGCGGCGGCAGGAGCGAGCTGTCGGCCGTATTGCCCTGGGCGGTCTCATCGTCGCCCCGGCTTTCGCGGTACACTCGCAGGAAACCGTCGAAGCGCACCACCTCGCCCGTAGCCTGAAAGCACTCTTCGCGTCCGCTCACGGCGATATTCACCGTAGTGCGCTCCAACTGTGCATCGGCCATCTGGCAGGCCAGCGTCCGCTTCCATATCAGCTCATAGAGGCGCTGCTCCTGTGTCGTGCCACTGATGTGCTGGCGGCCCATGTCGGTGGGGCGGATGGCCTCGTGTGCCTCTTGTGCGCCCTTCGAATGGGTGTGGTACTTGCGCCGCTGGTGGTAGCTCTCGCCCATCAGTTCGGTTATCACGGGCTTGCAGCTGTTCAGGCAGAGGTCGGAGAGGTTCATCGAGTCGGTACGCATGTAGGTGATCAGTCCCGACTCATAGAGGCTTTGGGCCACGCGCATGGTGAGTGCGACGGGGAAGCCCAACTTGCGGGCCGCCTCCTGCTGGAGCGTACTGGTGGTGAAGGGAGGTGCCGGCGTGCGCTTGGTCGGACGGGTGGCCACACTGTCGATGCAGAACTCGGCCTGACGGCAATGCTGCAGGAAGCTGCGGGCCTCTGCTTCGGCGGCGAAACGCTTGTTCAGCTCTGCCTTCAAGGGCACTGTGCTGCCGCCTTCGGGCACATCGAACACCGCCGTCACACGATAGGAGGCTTCGGGCTCGAAGTGCTCTATCTCGCGCTCACGCTCCACGATAAGGCGCACGGCCACGCTCTGTACGCGTCCGGCCGAAAGATTGGGCCTGACCCTGCGCCACAACACGGGCGAGAGCTTGAAACCTACCAGTCGGTCGAGCACGCGGCGGGCCTGCTGGGCATCGACCAGATTAAGGTCGATGTGCCGCGGATGTTCGATGGCAGCCATGATGGCTGGCTTGGTGATTTCGTGAAACACAATGCGGCGGGTCAGCTTGGGGTCAAGCCCCAGCACCTCGGCCAAGTGCCACGATATGGCCTCTCCTTCGCGGTCCTCATCGGATGCCAGCCACACCGCCTCCGACTTTTTGGCCTGGGCACGCAGTTCGCTCACCACATGCTTCTTGTCGGCCGGTATTTCGTATTGCGGCTTGAACGTGTCGAGGTCTACGCCAAAGTTCTTCTTCTTCAGGTCACGGATGTGTCCGTAGCTGGACATCACCTTGAAGTCCGCGCCCAAAAACTTTTCGATCGTTTTCGCTTTGGCCGGAGACTCGACAATGACTAAGTTCTTTTGCATAAGTGTGATTGGGTATTTTTCGTATGACTGGCCACCGAACGGGGCTGCTGTTTGGGCTGCACAACATCACGCTGAAAAGTGGTCTCCCAAAGAAGATATACTTCATCGGCAAAGTAATATATACTTCAT
>CALZRA010000154.1 GCA_945828345.1 uncultured Bacteroidales bacterium | reverse complement strand
CAAAGGTCAGCATCCTGCTGATTCCTGGCAAGGCGGCTAATTTCGGATGGTTACACCGTTCCCTGCGGTTCAGCCGCAGGGCCAATGCCAGTAACTGCAGCCCTCCCTCGTTCTGAAGAAAAAAACGGGCGCATCCCAGTGAGGATGCGCCCGTAAATGGGGGTGATGAATAAGGGAGATTAGAGGCTCCAGTCTTCCTTGGTCTTGCGCACATAAGATGCGTAGCGGCGCTGGGCAGCCTTCTTCGTCTCGTCGAAGAGTTCCTGAGCCTGTTCAGGCAGAGCCTTCTTGAGCGAGAGGAAGCGCACTTCGTGGTCAAGATAGTCTTGGAACAAATCCCAATTCGGCTCCTTGCTGTCGAGCGTAAAAGGATTCTTGCCTTCGGCTTCGAGTGCGGGGTTGTAGCGCCACAGGTGCCAGTAGCCGCAAGCAACGGCGCGGGCTTCTTCTGCCTGGCTGCGACCCATGCCGCCCTTGATCTTCAGACCGTGGTTGATACAGGGAGCGTAGGCGATGATGAGCGAAGGTCCGTGGTAGGCTTCGGCTTCACGGATAGCCTTGAGACACTGGGCCTGGTCGGCACCCATGGCAACCTGTGCTACATAAACGTAGCCATAGGTAGCCTGCATAAGTCCGAGATCCTTCTTCGTGACGCGCTTGCCGGCAGCAGCAAACTGGGCGATAGCACCTACAGGGGTTGCCTTCGATGCCTGACCGCCGGTGTTGGAGTATACTTCGGTGTCGAGCACCAGGATGTTTACGTCCTCACCGCTGGCCAGCACATGGTCGAGACCGCCGTAGCCGATGTCGTAAGAAGCACCGTCACCACCGATAATCCACTGGCTGCGCTTGGTCAGGAAGTGGCTCAGCTCTTCAAGCTGCTTGCAGACAGGGCAACCCTTGGCTGCGCTTTCCTTGATCAGCGGTTCGAGCTTCAGGGCAGCAGCGCGGCTGGCTTCTGAGTCGTTCTGGGCTGCAATCCATTCCTTGGCGGCTTCCTTGTATTCCTCGCCAGCATGGTCGCTGGCAATCATCTGTTCCAGCAGGCTCTGGATGCGCTTGCGCATCTTCTTGTTGGCCATGACCATACCCAGGCCGAACTCGCAGAAGTCCTCGAACAGGGAGTTGGCCCAAGCCGGACCCTGGCCCTTTTCGTTGGTCGTGTAGGGAGTGGAGGGGATAGAGCCGGAGTAAATCGACGAGCAACCGGTGGCGTTGGCAATCATCTGGCGGTCGCCGAAAAGCTGGCTGACGAGCTTCACGTAGGGCGTTTCGCCGCAGCCGGAGCATGCGCCGCTGAACTCAAAGAGCGGGGTGGCGAACTGTGAGTTCTTCGGGTTGAGCTTCACGTCTACCAAGTGCTGCTTGGAACTTACGTTCTTCACGCAGTAGTCCCAGTTGGCAGCTTCGGGCATCTGGCCTTCGAGGGGCACCATTTCGAGTGCCTTGTTGCCCTTCAGACCCGGACATACGTCAGCGCAGTTGCCGCAACCCAGACAGTCGAGCACGTCAACCTGCTGAACGAAGTGCATGCCCTTCATGGCAGCGGGAGCCTTCATTTCGATGCTTTCACCGCCGAAGCCCTTGAGCTCTTCATCGGTCAGCACGAAGGGACGGATGGCAGCGTGAGGACATACGAAGTCACACTTGTTACACTGGATACAGTTCTCCTTGTGCCATACGGGTACGAAGGCTGCCACACCGCGCTTCTCGTAGGCGGCTGTACCTTGCTGCCAAGTACCGTCTTCCGACACCTTGTAGGCGCTGACGGGCAGCAGGTCGCCGTTCTGGGCGTTGATGGGACGTACGAGATCGGAGATGTAAGCGGGTTCGTCGCGTTCTATCTTTTCGTCAGCAGGCAGGTTGGCCCAGGCGGGGTCAACGGCTAACTGCTGGTATTCACCACCGCGGTCTACGGCCTGGTAGTTCTTGTCGACTACGTCCTGGCCCTTCTTGCCGTAGCTCTTCACGATGAACTTCTTCATCTGCTCTACAGCGAGCTCAACGGGGATTACTTCGGTGATGCGGAAGAAGGCTGACTGCAGAATGGTGTTCGTGCGGTTGCCAAGGCCGATTTCCTGAGCAATCTTGGTGGCGTTGATGTAGTATACGGTGATGTTGTGTTCCGCAAAGTAACGCTTGGCGTTATTGGGCAGGTTGGCAGCGAGTTCGTCGCCTTCCCAGATGGTGTTGAGCAGGAAGGTGCCGTTGTCGCGCAAGCCGCGCAGCACGTCATACATGTGCAGGTAAGCCTGTACGTGGCAAGCCACGAAGTTCGGAGTCTTGATCTGGTAGGTCGAACGGATGGGTGTGTCACCGAAGCGCAGGTGTGAGCAGGTAAAGCCGCCCGACTTCTTCGAGTCGTAAGAGAAGTAGGCCTGGCAGTACTTGTCGGTGTTGTCGCCGATAATCTTCACGGAGTTCTTGTTGGCACCCACCGTACCGTCTGCGCCCAGACCGTAGAACTTGGCTTCGAAGATGCCTTCGCCGCCCAGTGCCTTCTCGGCTTCGAGGGGCAGTGAAGTGAAGGTTACATCGTCAACGATGCCCACAGTGAAGTGGTCCTTGGGTTCGGGCAGGGCCAGGTTGTCATAGACGGAGATGATCATCGTGGGTGTCGTGTCACACGAGCCGAGACCATAGCGGCCGCCTACGATGACGGGACGCTCGGCTTCGTTGTAGAAGGCATCCTTTACATCGAGGTAGAGGGGCTCGCCGCTGGCACCGGGTTCCTTGGTGCGGTCAAGCACGGCAATCTTCTTGCAGGTCTTGGGAACTGCTGCGAGCAGGTGCTTCACAGAGAAGGGACGGTAGAGGTGAACACTGATCATACCCACCTTCTGGCCCTGTGCGTTGAGGTAGTCAATGGCTTCGCGGGCTGCCTCCGTTACAGAACCCATGCAGATGATGACGCGGTCGGCATCGTCGGCACCGTAGTAGCTGAACAGCTTGTATTCGCGGCCGGTAATCTTGGAGATTTCTGCCATGTACTTCTCAACGATGGCGGGCACGGCTTCATAATAGGAGTTGCATACCTCGCGGTGTGCGAAGAAGGTTTCGGGGTTTTCGGCCATACCGCGGGCAACGGGATGCTCAGGGGTGAGGGCACGGTTGCGGAACTCGCTGACCTTGTCCATGGGCACAAGCGGACGGATGTCCTCCTGGTCCATCACTTCAATCTTCTGGTATTCGTGAGAGGTACGGAAACCGTCGAAGAAGTTGATGAAGGGCACGCGGCTTTCGAGGGTAGCCAAATGGGCTACGGCGGAGAGGTCCATGACTTCCTGTACGGAGCCTTCGCAGAGCATGGCAAAGCCAGTCTGGCGGCAGGCCATCACATCCTGGTGGTCACCAAAGATACACAGCGAGTGGCTGGCCAGGGTACGGGCTGAAACGTGGAACACGCAGGGAAGCAGTTCGCCTGCAATCTTGTACATATTGGGAATCATCAGCAGCAAGCCCTGCGATGCCGTGAAGGTTGTGGTAAGGGCACCTGCCTGAAGGGAGCCGTGAACGGCACCGGCAGCACCGCCTTCGCTCTGCATTTCCTGTACGTTCACCGTGTCGCCGAAAAGGTTGATACGGCCTTGGGCCGACCATTCGTCAACGTGTTCGGCCATAGGCGAACTCGGCGTAATGGGATAAATGGCAGCAACTTCTGAGAACATGTACGCAATGTGCGCAGCAGCTTGGTTGCCGTCACAAGTGATGAATTTCTTGTTTGCCATAATGATATGTAAAATGGATTGTTGTTTTGTATGTATGGTCCTTTTCAAGGAAGCTCTCCTTGCCTAAGAAACTGTGAAGAGCAGCCTTGGAGGGTGTTGCGCTTCTGGAAAATAAAAATCTAATTAGCCCCCATACGGCGGGCTAATTAGTGGGTGGGCCTTCGGCTTAATAGAGGAAGCCGAACAGCCATAGGGGTATTTCGTTGTCGCGGCCCACGTCGGTGTTATACTTCACATAGACAGTGTCGGCTGTGGTGCGTACGCGGCGAGACTTGTCACACACGCAGATGTTGGTGGCGTTGTTGATGCGGAACATGCCGCTGCGGTGCCCCTTGTTCACCGTGTGGTGACGCCACAGACAGTTCACGAAGTAGGTCTCCATGATGTTCTGCTCGGTCATGCTCTGGTCGTACACGGCATACATGAGGTTGGCATCGTGCAGGTAGATGGCGGCGGGCTTCTTGGGGAAGGTTTCGCCTTCGCGATGTACCATGTTGATGAGGCGGGTCTCTTCCAGATACTTCAGGTAGTTCATCACCGTAGCGCGCGAGGTGCCAATCTCCTGTGCCAGCTTGCTCACATTGGGGGCTGAGGGGTCGCCGATGGCCAGCAGGTAGAGCAGCTTCTTGATGCGTGACAGGTATTTCAGCTCAATCTGCTTGTTCAGCAGCAGGTCCACTTCGATCATGTTGTTCATGGCCTTGAGCAGGGCTTCGGTAAAGTTGTGGTTCTCTAAGAAGAACGGGTAGTAGCCGTGTTGCAGATAGTCCTGGAAGTAGTGCCAGGGATGTACCTTGGGCAGAATGGTGCGCAGAATCTGTTCGTGGTTGTTCAGCAGCTGGTCGAAAGTGTACGCGCCGAAGTTCTCGTGGGTCTCGAGGTTGATGTACTCGCGGAACGAGAAGCCGTGGAGCACGTAGGTGCGGCTGAGGGACGACAGCTCGCTGTCGTCCTCCTGGTCGCCTGTGTTCACCGAGCTGGTGGTATACACGATGCGCAGGTAGGGATATTTGTGATAACATTCAACCAGTTGCTCGCGCCAGTCGGGCAACTTGAAGGCTTGGTCTATGAGCAGCACCTGACCGCCTTCTTCCACGAAGCGGCCGGCAAAGTCTACAATGCCGTGGGCCTGGAAGTAGAAGCTGTTGAGGTTGATGTAGAGGCACTGCCGAAGCTGTACGTCAAAATTCTCTTTGGCATACTGCAGGAGGAAGGAAGTACGTCCCACGCCACGGGGGCCTTTGATGCCAATCATACGATAGCTCCAGTCTATGGTGTCCATCAGTGAGCGGCGTACCGGAGCATTGAAGTGTTCCAGCAGATAGGCGTGCGAATGATAAAACGTCTCCATGGTCTTCTTTTATTGGTTGAAGCATTCTGGCGTGTGGCTTTGGCCGAAAAATGCGAAGCAAAGGTACGAATTGCATTTGAACTTGCAAGGCAAACATGACATTTTTTTAATTAAGGGGTGTTCTATGAATTAGGCCGAGCTGGATGCTGGATTTTTAGAGATGACATTTTGTAAGTGGAGGA
>CALZRA010000153.1 GCA_945828345.1 uncultured Bacteroidales bacterium | reverse complement strand
CTGCGCTCGGCAAAGCTCAAGCAAGCTTGGCTCTGCTCTCACTTGCACGAAAATTCTTTGAGATTTTCGGCTGCGCTCGGCAAAGCTCAAGCAAGCTTGGCTCTGCTCTCACTTGCACGAAAATTAGCGTTCACAAAACATTCACGGACAATTCTCGTTTCTTTTTTTGAACGCGAATGTCCGAGAATTACCCGCAAATTTTCGAAAATATTTATTACCCGCAAATTTTCGAAAATAATTATTGGCTTCCATTCTCGTTCACAAAAACATTCACGGACAATTCGCGGACCATTCACGGACATTCGCGTTCTAAAAACATTCGCGTTCTAAAACACACATCCGTGTTCTAAAACTCACATGCGCGTTCTAACACACATTGCGCTCCCTTTTTAAACATGGCCATTCGACATGCGTCCCAACTCCACAAAAAGGCTAAAGAAAACAAAAAAGTGAGGCAAACGTTTGCAGGAACAAAATAATGCCCTACTTTTGCCACGACATGGTGTAGTGTGTCCACACGCAGCCATGGACTATTGGCCGAACAAAACTTTAATATCCTATCTATGAAAAAGAAACAACTACTTGCCAGCCTGTTCTTGGCTGCCCTTGCAGCTCCCGGAGCTGTCATGGCGCAGGACGTGGTGAAATTCACTACGGCCAAGGCACAGGGTGAAACCGTGACCGTGACGCTCAACCAGCTCAAGCACGGCGCAGTGGTGGACTGGGGCGACGGCAACGCGCAGACCTATGAGCCGACCGCCGATGCCTATCTGGTCATCGAGGGACAGGTGAAGGGCGAAACCATCACCATCACTTCGCAGTCGCCGATCAAAACCATTATCTGTGCCGACAACGCGCTGACCGACATCGACGTGTCGGGCCTGGCTAACCTCTACTCGCTCTACTGCCAGAACAACCAGCTCACTCAGCTCGACCTCTCGGCGTGCAGCAAGCTCACCGACCTGAACTGCGCCGGCAACGAACTGGCCAAAATCAACGTCACGGAGCCGAACAACCCCGAGCTCGAAACGCTCAACGTGGCCGGTAACCTGCTGAAGTCGAACTCGCTGACGGGCACCTCCTTCTCCCTCCCCTGTGAACAGCTGCAATACCTCAACATTGCCGACAACGCCGTGACCACCCTGTCGCTCACGGCCGCCAACAACCAGCTCGACGTGCTGAAGTGCAGCGGCAACAAAATCAAGACGATGAACCTCACCAACATCAGCTCGCTCTCCGCGCTGATGTGTGCCGACAACGCTATCACCGCCTTCACGGTGAACGCCGCCAACGGACTGCCCGAACTGCGCCAACTCATCGCACCGGGCAACAAAATCGCCAAGATGGACCTCTCGCTCAGCCCGGCCCTGAACTATCTCGCTGTCGAGAACAATGCGCTGACCCAGCTGGCCATCCCCGCCAAGACCAAACTCTACGCCTACTCGTGCGGCGGAAACAGCCTGACCTTCAGTTCGCTGCCCACAGCCGACTACAAGCCCGAGCTCTTCAGCTACCTGCCCCAGACGGAGGAAATCAACATCTCCTCGAAGTTCAAGAAGGCGGCCGACGGCATGTATTATGCACCGCTCTGCCCCTCCTACAGCGACCGCAACGACGAGGCTTACTTCGTGGACCTCACCGACTGGTCGTTTGACGCCGACAACCAGCGCAACACCATCACCTTCAACTTCTTCGGCAAGAACAACGGCGAAACGGAATACGCCCAGCTCTCGAAGGCTTCGTCATCGAACAAGGAAGGCGACTACTACACGCCTACCGCCGTGTCGCTCTACGGCAACTACAGCTTCCTGAAGCCGCACGATGAGGTATACATTGAAATCACCAGCTCCAACTACCCTGACCTGAAATACACCACCACACACTTCAGAGTGGGCAAGGAGGCCACGGCCATCGAGACGGCCACGGCTGGCGGCGACGCCCTGAACGTGGCCGTACAGAACCGCCGGCTCGTGATTACGGGCAAGGGACAGGCCGTACGCGTGTACCGTGCCGACGGCTCGCTGCAATGGCAAGGCCAGGCGGGCGAAGGCGGCACGCAGCTCAACCTGCCTGCCGGCGTCTATGTCGTAAACGGAAAGAAAGTGGCATTATAAGAAAAGCCTGAACTATCCAGCCTAAAAGCGTCCAAGGCCGTTGGGAACGCAGACTTACGGACTGTTCTCCCCAACCAACCAGACAAGTGAACTGTAGTTGTCCGGGCAGCTTCTGAACACTGCCTCCCGGCACGAGCCCGAAATCTACAGACGCTCCGCTTTCAGGCATACACATCAAAACTACTTCTCGAAATGAAAATAACAAAATACATCAGTTTCAGTGCTTTGGCATTGGCAGCCATGTTGAACTGCCAGCCCGCTGACGCACAGGTGAAATTGGCCGACGATGCCTACCCCGTCATCGTGGCACCGCACAAGCAGACGGTGAGCTACCGCGAACGCACCTTGTGCTATGATATTACGGCCAACGTGGACTTCACGGCCACGACCGACACCGAGTGGATAACCGTGCGCAAGGCCGACAACGGCACCGTGTACATCCACCTCGACATGAACGACGACGTGCAGAGCCGCGTGGGCCAAGTGGTGTTCGGCAACGCCGAGAAGGGGCTCAGCGAAACGCTCACCATCACCCAGACCCGCTACGAGGGTGCCCGCGACATGACGCAGGACATACAGGTGAAGGTGGCCTCGGCTACCGACAACACCCACCAGGATGCCGGCAGCGACGCTTCCAAGTCGATCGACGGCGACCTCTCGACCATCTACCACAGCAAGTGGTCGGACAAGATCGGCGAGGACAACCCCGCTATCCTGACCTACAACTTCAAGGACGTGGAGCTGATTGACTACGTGAAATACGTGACCCGCCAGACGGGCGGCAGGAACGGCAACTTCGGCAAGGTGGAAATCTACACCAAGTGTGAAGGCGACGCCGACTTCGTGCTGAACCAGACGGTCGACTTCGGCTTCAACTCCGGCACGCACCGCGTGGACTTCAAGAACGGACTGAAGAACCCCGTGGCCGTGCAGTTCAAGGTGCTCACGGGCTACACCGACGGCGGCGGCGGCCCGTATGCCTCCTGCGCCGAGATGCAGTTCTTTGTCGACATGCAGAAGGGCCTCTTCGGCATCTTTGCCGACGACGCGCTGACAACGCTGCGCGACGGCGTGACCCAGGCCGACATCAACAACATCGACGACGAATATGTGGCCCATCTGGCCCAGAAGCTCTACGACAAGACCTACGACATGAACTTCCGCGTGGCCACCTACAAGTGCCGCACCTCACCGCAGGCCTTCTCGGAAGAGATGAACGCCCCGGGCAAGCTCTACGACCAGAACCAGGGCGTTACGGGTATCAACATACGCAAGGGCAAGCAGGCTGTCGCCGTGAGCGGACTGCCCGAAGGCACCTCGGTGCCAATGCACGTCATTGCCTGGTATGAGGGCAAGTGCAGCGGCAACTTTGACGGCGGCAACCCGCAGCAGTTCAGCTACACGCTGCGCAACGGCTTCAACCTCATCGACTACCCGTTTGCCTACGACGGCCTGGCCTACATCTGCTATTACTCCGACGTGAACCCCGAATTGCAACCCGACATCAAGGTACACTTCATCGACGGTGAAGTGAACGGCTACCTGAGTCTGGACCATACGAACGAGGAGATGCACGCCATGTGTGCCACAGCGCCCAACGTGTGTATCGACGTGGTGGGCAGCGCCGTCCATTCCATCTGGACTAGCCGCGGCGTGCGCGACGACTTCCCCTCCGTGCCCTCCAAGGGCCTCTACGGCAACTGTCTGGCCATCGACGGCTCGCTGGGCTACCGCCAGTTTATCCACGTGATGGACTCCATCGCTATCTGGGAGCACGACGTGCTGGGTCTGGGCAAGTATAACCGCCGCCCCGACAACCGCACGGGCGCTTATGTGAACTTCACTTACTATATGTTCCAGGGCGGACTCGGCGTGTCCTTCCACGTGGACCAGGAACCGCGCGTGCTGAACTGCAAGACGCTGGTGATGAACGACGAAGACGTGATCTGGGGCCTCTCCCACGAATGGGGACACCAGCACCAGATGCTGCCCTACTTCTGCTGGTCGGGCCTGGGCGAAGTGAGCAACAACATGAACTCCTACTACAATATCATGCGCATGGGCTACTCGAACAACCGCATGACCGGCTCAAACGACGGCACCGCCAAGCCCGGCAGCCAGTATGCCAATGCGCGCCGCATCTTCGTAGACCATGACTACTCGACGGTCTACGCCAGCTACGACAACAAAACGCCTTCGCTGAAGAGCCACATGCGCCACCTGGCCTACACGCACGCCAGCGAGCTGAAGAGCAGGTCGCTGCGCGACTTCGCCCTGACCATGAAGGACTCGACCATCACACAGTACAAGACGAACCCCGCCAAGGCGGTCTCTATCCACGAGGTGGGTGTGGGCGAAACGCTCTGTCCCTTCCTGTTCGTGTATGACTACTTCGTGCAGAACGGTGTGCCCGACATCGCCAAGGACTGGTACGAGAGCTTGCGCCAGAACGACTTCGAGAATGGTTCGCAGGTTGAAAAGCAGGGCGGCGCAGACAAGTATGAGCTGCTCGCCTCGGCCATGAACAACAACAAGAACGGCAAGTACACGCAGTTCAAGAATGCGTACCCCACGAGCTGCTGGATTGCCAACGAATATCTCGTCGAGAACAACCACTGGTATCAGAACTCGGCTCCCTTCATGATGAACTGGGTGCGCAAGGTGTCGCGCATCACGGGCTACAACCTCCTGCCCTACTTCGAACGCTGGGGCTTCTTCCGCCAGATTGCCATGCGCATCGGTGACTATGGCGACAAGTGGATGATCATCACTCCCGAAATGTATGAGGAATTCAAGGCCGACATGCAGGCACTCGTGGACAACGGCGAAATCAAGACGATGCCCGAGGGCATGGTAGAGGACATCTCGAATGTCCAGACGGTGATCCAGCCGCGTCCGCAGTTCCCGAACTAAGAACGAAAGTTCGAAGTTTGTAGTTCGAAGTTTATAGTTTATAGTTTATAAGGTCACTGTTTGAGCGGACAAACATCCGTTCAAACAGTGACTTTTCACTGGGAGGGCAGGCAAAGGCCTGCCTTTTCTTAGGCTCAAGCCGAAATCCCGGTGCATTTACAAAAATCGAGAGGATAAAGTGTTATCAGTCGAATAGTTTCACGAACCGGAAGATGAAAAAACAAACGAGTTTCGCAAGTTATCGATAAAAGATTACATACGTTCAAGGCACGCCCCGCTTCCTATGGTTTTGAGCAAGCGAATTTTGTTAATGA
>CALZRA010000152.1 GCA_945828345.1 uncultured Bacteroidales bacterium | reverse complement strand
TTTATCAGCTCGCCTGACGGCTCGCTGAACAACTGCAAACTTAAAGAAGGGGCAAAAGCGCATAGCCCAGGGCGCTGCCCTGGGCTATGCGCTTTTGCCCCTCCGGGGCGCGCCTTGAACGCTTGTTCTCGTGACGTTCCTTGAACGCATCATTATCCGAGACGTTTCGGTGTTTTCCTTCGGGACATGCCTTGAACGCATCATTATCCGAGACGTTTCGGTGCTTTTCTTCGGGACATACCTTGAACGCTTATAAATAAAACGTAGACACAGAAAGAAACAACTCGGCAGTTCGGCGAAACAACTCGGCACTTAGATGAAACAACTCGGCATGTAGAATCATACCTTCCAAGCAAGGAGAACGAACAGACCTGAACAGACAAGTCTGTACACCCGTCTGTACACCCGGCGCACAGAAGAGAAAATTTTTACACACAATGAAGGGCCAAGCAGTATTTATTTATAATTTTGCCGACAAAGCCTGCTGCGGCACAACCACACCCACGAACTACAGGCTGCATAAAACCGACAAAAACATGAACACGAAACACATTCTACAGGCCCTGCTGGGAATCAGCAGCCTGATGCTGACCTACTCCTGCGGTAACTCATCGAACGGCGGTTCCAACTGGTTGCAAGACGACGATGTGAAGTTTGCCGCCGACGAAACCCTCCAACCCATTATGCAGGACCTCTCTGACACCTTCGGCATGGCCAACCCCGAAGCCAACATGAAGCCGATGTTTGTCAGTGAAGATTCCGCCCTGCGCCTTTTAGTCAGCGACAGCCTGCGCTGCTGCATCTCCACCCGTCCGCTCAGCGAGAACGAGCGCACGGTAGTGGAGGGCCACCATCTGGGCGTGAACTATTCGCTCATTGCCACCGACGCCATAGCGCTGATTGTCAACAAGGAAAATCCTGACTCGCTACTCTCGCTCGATGAGGTAAAGGGGATTGTGAGCGGACGCATCACCCGCTGGGAACAACTGAAATACCACAGCCAAAAAGGAGAAATCAAAGTCGTGTTCGACCACTCAGGGTCGAGCACTGTGCGCTTCATGAAAGACTCCCTCTGCCAGGGTCAGGACCTGAAGGGCAATGTCTATGCCTCAGAGGGCGGCACCAACCTGGCCGTCATCGACATGGTGAAGAGCGATCCACAGCTGATCGGCGTGGTGGGCACCAACTGGCTGAAAGGCAACAGCCAGGCACCGCTGACCGACTTCTCCAAACTCGATGTCAAGGTGATGCGCATCAGCCGCACAGCCGACGAGTTCTCCAAATACGTGCGCCCCTTCCAGTACTACATTGCCACAGGCGACTACCCCCTGCTGCGCAGTGTCTACATCATCCACACCGACCCGCGCAGCAAGAGCTTTGTGCGCAGCTTCTACTATTTTGCCAAAGGCCAGAAGGGCCAGACCATCATCTGCAACAACTCTCAGCTGCTACCCATTACCCCGGTACAGATTAAGGACGTAAGCGTAAACTGACCTCACACAAGCCAACCCGTCCGCACCAGCCTACGGCTTCGTGCCCTACAGCCTGACACAGCGCACCCAAAAACGCTTTTGGAAGCCGACAGACCAAAAAATAAGTACAGTTTGGCAACTTCATTTGAATTATTGCTATATTTGCAAGGTTTTTGACAGGGTGCAGCCCTTTGGCCGCCCACAAACGGCGAAACTGCTATCCACACAGCAAACAACACAACCACAGCAATATGAAAAAGAACATTTTTCGCGCAGCTGCCCTTTCAGCCATGCTCACGCTGGGACTGAGCAGCATGCAAGCCCAAAGAAGCTATGAATGCCCGCCCCTGAACCCTGAATGGCAGGCCATGGCCGAACAAATCGTAACGCTCAACATGGACGACCCCGAAAAGGCCAACAAGGTGTTCATGCAGCTCTCCAAAAAAATCAAGAAGAACAAGGAGGACCTGGTGGCTGTAGGCACCTACTTCCTGGAACACGACAACTACCCCGCTGCCAGCCAGTGTGCCAAAGCTGTCTATGAGGCCGACCCCACCTATATCCCCGGCCTGATGTTCTCAGGCGAGGTCTTCATGAAGGCCCAGCGTTGGGGTGACGCCGGACAGAAGTTCGACGAAGTGCTCGCCATCGACCCCACCAACGTGCCCGCCCTGAAGCGCAACGCATTCGTCTACAAGAACGTAAACCCGCACGTGGCCATCGACGCACTGAACAAGATCAAGGAAATCGACCCGTCCTACACCGATGCCGACCGCAATCTGGGCGACATCTACTACAAGCTCGACAACTACAAGGAAGCCGTGAAGTACTACGGCGCATACTATGACGCCGCACCGAAAGAGGCCGACAAGTTAGACATCGGCTCGTGCGAAAGCTACCTGCAGGCCCTCTTCTCCATGTCGGCACAGGACGACACCAACCTCGACAAGATGATTGAAGTCGCCTCCGTGCTCAAGCCCATGGCACCCAACGACATCCTGATTCCGCGTATGGACTTCTTCGCCAAGTTCAAGAAGATTGAGCTGTCCATGGACTACGACGGAGCTGTAGCAGCAGCCGAAGAGGCCGCCGGCTACATCAAGAACAAGCAGTTTGCCGACTCGGTATACTTCTACATGGACTACGACTTTGCCGCACAGTTAGCCAAAGAACAGCGCAACTACGCCGAAGCCATCAACTACTTCCAGCTCGCTGTGGCCGACCTCGAAGCCAAGTTCCCCGCACTGACCGAAGACAAGAAGAAGGAGGAGAACGTCAACAAGCGCGGCTCCTACTACTACGAAATCTCTAACCTCTACGTGCGCAACAAGCAGGCTGAAGAAGGCATCGCCGTGTTCCAGAAGTATCTCGAACTGCTGGGTGACAAGGCCGATGTGTCCGACCGCTACCTGCTCGGCACCAAGTACCTGGCCGCCTACCAGCAGCAGGACAATACGCCCGAAAAGAAGGCTGAGTTCTTCGCCAAGGCTGACGAGGCATTCAAGGCTGTCATCGAGTCGGGAAGCGAAAACCGCCTGCCCATCGTACTGGCCTACCAGCAGCTGGCCCGCCTGAACAACACCGACTCGCAGACCCCCATGGACATCGTGCGCGACTACTACCAGAAGGTAATCGAAGAGAGCAGTGCCCCCGAGGTGGAAGCCAAGGCCAAGAGTGCCCGCTTCGAGGCTTGCCGTTACCTCTTCTTCTACTACGTAGCCATCGACACGCCGAGCAAGGCTGACGCCACGAAGTATGCTGAAATCGCCAAGGGCATCAACCCCGACGATCCCTTCGTGCAGGCTGCCTTCGAACACATTGCTACCATGTAACATGCACACACCTTCCTTTCCCCTCCCCCACTGAAACACCGGGGGAGGGGCGAAGGTTTGAAATGATACTTTACTAATTTATTCACCAAATCTAATTCTCTATGAAACTGAACAAGTTATTTGCCTTGGCCTGTGCCTTCGCCCTCACGCTGGGCACGCAGACAGCCCAAGCACAGTCTCTGTCTCCCTCCACCAAGTGGCACTGGGACAAGGG
The DNA here is from genome assembly GCA_945828345.1 of uncultured Bacteroidales bacterium. Taxonomy (GTDB): domain Bacteria; phylum Bacteroidota; class Bacteroidia; order Bacteroidales; family Bacteroidaceae; genus Alloprevotella. The sequence continues at coordinate 1,875 of CALZRA010000152.1, read as the reverse complement.
TACCATCGTGGTTGACACTCCCACCCGCCCCGCCGGACAGCAGGATGTCATCAACCTCACCGCTCCCAAGATTCAGAACGTGCGCGTGGCCTTCGTGGGCCTCGGTATGCGCGGACCCGGTGCAGTAAACCGCTTCTGCCACATTCCCGGCGTACAGATCGTAGCCCTCTGCGACTATGAAGCTGCCCGTGCCGAAGCCTGCCAGGGCTATCTGAAGAAGGTCGGCCTGCCCCCCGCAGCCATCTACTCGGGCGAAAACGGCTATGTAGAACTCTGCAAGCGCAACGACATCGACCTCGTATACGTTGCCACCGACTGGGACCACCACTTCCCCGTAGCCAAGTGCGCCCTCGAAAATGGCAAGCACACCGCCATCGAAGTGCCTTCGGCCATGAACCTCGAACAGTGCTGGGACCTCATCAACCTGTCTGAAAAGACCCGCAAGCACTGCATGATTCTCGAAAACTGCTGCTACGACTACTACGAACTCAACGCTCTGGCCATGACTCAGGCTGGTGTGTTCGGCGAAGTGCTCCGCGCAGAAGGTGCCTATATCCACAACCTCGACGACTTCTGGGACTACTACTGGAAGAACCCCGCCAACGACCCCGACAAGCTCGGCTGGCGCATGAAGTACAACATGGAGAACCGCGGTGACGTTTACGCCACCCACGGCCTTGGCCCTGTGGCACAGTGTCTGAACATTCACCGTGGCGACCGCTTCACTACCCTCGTAGCTATGGACACCAAGTCTGTTCACGGCAAGAACTACGTGGAGAAGAAGACCGGCAAGGCCTGCAAGGAGTTCCGCAACGGTGACCACACCACGACCCTCATGCGCACGGCCGACGGCAAGGTAGTTGAAATCCAGCACAACGTGATGAACCCCCAGCCCTACAACCGTCTGTTCAAGCTCACCGGTACGAAGGGCTATGCCACGAAGTATCCCTCTGAAGCCATCGCACTCGACAAGAGCCAGCTCACTGCCAGCGGCGTACAGCCCCAGGTGGACAACCTGAGCAGCCACGGCTTCCTGCCCGATGCAGAATATCAGGCACTGATGAAGAAGTACGAAAGCCCCATCATCAAGAAGTATGGCGAACTGGGCCGCGAAATGGGTCACGGCGGTATGGACTACATGATGGATGCCCGTATGGTCTACTGTCTGCAGAACGGTCTGCCCCTCGACATGGACGTTTACGACCTCGCCGAATGGTGCTGTCTGGCCGAACTGGGTAGCCTCTCGATGGACAACAACTGCGCCAGCGTAGCATTCCCCGACTTTACCCGTGGCAACTGGGACAAGGTGAAGGGTTACAAGCACGCCTATGCTCCCGAAGCTGACGAAGCCGCTGTTGAGAACAAGGCCAGAGCATTCACCGCCGCCCAGAAGGACGCTACCACCAAGTACAACCTGTGGACTCTCTACGAGAACGTGAAGAAGGCTGATGCCAAGGGCAAGGCCAAGGCTCAGAAGGCATACGACAAGGCTGCTGCCAAGGCATGGGCTGAAGTGTGCAAGAACTGCTGCAAGGGTGCCTCTTGCTGCGCCAAGAAATAACAACAGGCCAAACGGGTAGTCACCCGACTCACCCACAAGCCTTTATAAACCAAAAAGTAATGGGCTGCACCCCAACCGATTCCAAGGGTGCAGCCCATTTTTATGTGAGGCGAATTACATATTGTTTCGCAAGAAATCACCAGTGGCAAACAAGCGTTCAAGGCACGCCCCGAAGGTCTGCCAAGAAGCAGACGCAGGCGGCATACAAGCGTTCAAGGCACGCCCTGAAGGTTTGCCAACAAGCAGACGCAGGCGGTCAACAAGCGTTCAAGGCACGCCCCGAAGGTCTGCCAAGAAGCAGACGCAGGCGGCAT
>CALZRA010000151.1 GCA_945828345.1 uncultured Bacteroidales bacterium | reverse complement strand
GTCTTCAAAAAACGTACAAAGTTGTACATTTGCCCGCCGTAAACTAAACGAAAGCCCGCAAATGTACCTATTTTTGTGGGATAACAGCGGAGATTTATGACAAAATTAAGCGTAAACATCAACAAAGTGGCCACTTTGCGCAATGCGCGGGGAGGCAACAACCCCGATGTCCTGCAGGTAGCCTTAGACTGCGAACGATACGGCGCACAAGGCATTACCGTACATCCTCGACCCGACGAGCGGCACATACGTCGCTCCGACGTGCTTGCCCTGAAGCCCCGACTGACCACAGAGTTCAATATCGAGGGCTATCCCTCACCCGAATTTTGCGACCTGGTACTCTCTGTACGGCCAGCCCAAGTCACACTGGTGCCCGACAAGCCCGGACAACTCACTTCGAATGCCGGCTGGGACACCCGCAGCCATCTCGACTTCCTGCAACAAACGGTCGGACGCTTCAACGAAGCTGGCATTCGCACCAGCCTCTTCATCGCTCCCGAGCCCGAAATGGCTGAATATGCCCTCAAGGCCGGAGCCGACCGTGTCGAACTGTACACCGAGCCTTATGCCTCAGGCTATGCCGCTGACCGCGCCAAGGCCATTGCCCCCTTTATCGAAACAGCGCGCTATTGCCGCGAATGGGGACTGGGGCTGAATGCCGGCCACGACCTGAGCCTCGACAATCTGGCCTATTATCACCGTTGCATCCCCTGGACTGATGAGGTGAGCATCGGACATGCACTCATCAGCGACGCTCTCTATCTGGGCCTGAAGCAAACCATTGCCCTCTATCTCAAGTGTCTGGAATAAAAGAAGTTGAGAGTCGATTAGAGGAGTTTACAGTTTAGAGTTTAAAGTTTAGAGTTTAAAGTCTAGAGTTTAGAGCTTAAAGCTTAAAGCTCATCAGGTTGCCGTAGCGTGCAGCAATCATCCGCTCGGCGGGCTAAACCAAGAAAGCTTCAGCCATCAACTTCTCTACATAACGTACCACACATTATTATTATAACATATGATTTATCTGATCTTAGCCGACGGTTTTGAAGACATTGAAGCTCTCGGCACAGCCGACATCCTGCGCCGCTGTGGTTTGCAGGTGCAGTCTTTAAGCATTACCGGCAAGCGCGTTGTAACCAGCGCACACGGCGCAGTAGTCAAGGCCGACAGCCTCTTCCGTAAGAACCATCTGGACTTCTGCGATGCGCTGGTGTTGCCCGGCGGCCTGAAGGGAGCCGAAACCATAACCGCCAACACGGTGCTGCGGCTTGCCCTGCAACAGCAGTACATCCAGGGTTCCATTATCGCAGCCATCTGTGCCGCCCCCATGGCTCTGGCCGCTGCGGGCATTCTCAAGGGCAAGCATGCCACCATCTACCCTGGCATGCAGCACTATCTGGAAGGTGCCATTTACCACAGCAATGCCTATGTGGTCGAACACGACAATATCATTACTGGCTGCGGACCGGCCGCCACACACCTTTTTGCCAGTGCCATCGCCAAACGTCTGGTGAAGGAACCCGCCAATGTCGACAATGTGATTCGCAGCATGTGCTACGAAGGTATGCCGGGCAACATAGTGGCCAATCTGAAATTCTGAACCGGCGGGCCTGAACCCTGTCGACACCGACCATGGACCCCATCCTGCAAACCGACATCAAGTATGTCAAGAGCGTAGGCCCCTTGCGGGCCAAGTTGCTGGGTGAAGAGCTGAACATCTTCACACTGCGCGACTTGCTCTACCATTTTCCCTACAAATACATTGACCGCAGTGTGATACACTCCATCAGCAATCTGGTGGAGGGTATGCCTTATGTGCTGCTCAAAGGGCAGGTGGTGGCCAAGAATGTGGAGGGAAGTGGTCGGCGCGAACGGCTCACGGCCCTGTTTACGGATGGAACAGGTATGGTCGAGCTCGTGTGGTTCAACAGCCTGCGCATGTGGGACAAACGCCTGCTCTACAACCACACCTACCTCCTGCTGGGCAAGCCTGCCTGGTTCAACGGACGCCTGAACATAGCCCATCCCGAGCTCGAAGATGCCGATGCGGCCAGCGACCAGCCGCTCACCATGCAGCCACACTACCACACCAGTGAACGCATGAAGAAGCAGGGGGTCACATCCCACACGCTGGCCGAACTGGTGCAGCGCGCCTTCGAAATGGTCCAGGGCCATCCGCTGTCCGACCCGCTGCCCGAATACCTGCGCACCCGCTATAACCTGCAGCCCTTCATGCAGGCATTACACACCCTGCACCATCCTGGCCAGGCAACCGATTTGCCCGATGCCACGCGCCGTTTCAAGTTTGAAGAACTCTTCTTCCTGCAACTCGACATCCTGCGTTACAGCCAGTCCCGCCGCCAGAACACCCAAGGATTCCCCTTCCTGCGTGTAGGCAACCACTTCCTCGACTTCTACCACCACAGCATGCCCTTCGAGCTGACCGGAGCCCAGAAGCGCGTGATACGCGAAATCAGAGCCGACCTTGCCACGGGGCGACAAATGAACCGCCTGCTGCAGGGCGATGTAGGGAGCGGCAAGACCATGGTAGCACTGCTGTGCTGCCTGCTGGCCACCGACAACAACTTTCAGGCCTGCATCATGGCCCCCACCGAAATTCTGGCCGAACAGCATTATGCCTCGCTCACGGGCTATCTGAACGACCATCCTGTGAGGGTGGCATTGCTCACGGGTGCAGTCAAGGGCAAACAGCGGAAGGCAGTGATGCAAGGCGTGGCCGACGGTTCGGTAAACATCCTGGTGGGAACACATGCGCTCATTGAGCCTACCGTGTCGTTTCTCAACCTCGGTTTTGTGGTCATCGACGAGCAACACCGTTTCGGTGTCAAGCAGCGGGCCATGTTGTGGCAGAAGAATGTGCGTCCGCCCCATATTCTGGTCATGACTGCCACACCCATCCCCCGCACCTTGGCCATGACGGTCTATGGTGACCTCGACGTGAGCGTCATCGACGAACTCCCCCCCGGACGCAAACCCATACAGACCCTTCATTACCGTCAGGCTGACCGCCACAAGTTGGTCGAAGGCATACGCCACCAGCTGCGTGAGGGCAGACAGGCATACGTGGTCTATCCGCTCATCAAGGAAAACGAGAAACAGAACCTGCGCGACCTCGAAACGGGCTATAACCAGCTGGTTGACACCTTTCCCGAATTTCGCGTAGGCATGGTGCATGGCAAGATGAAACCGGCCGAAAAGGAAGCGGCCATGCAGCAGTTCAAGTGTGGCAACACCCATCTGCTGGTGTCCACCACAGTCATTGAAGTGGGCGTAAACGTGCCCAATGCCTCGGTCATGGTCATCGAGAATGCCGAACGCTTCGGACTGGCACAGCTACACCAGCTAAGGGGCAGGGTAGGGCGGGGAGCCGACCAGTCCTACTGCATCCTGATGACCGAAAACCGTCTCAGCGACCTGACCCGCCGCCGTATGCAGGTAATGGTCGACACCACCGACGGCTTTGTGATTGCCGAAGAGGACATGAAACTGCGCGGACCGGGCGACCTGGAGGGAACAGCGCAAAGCGGCATGCCCTTTGACCTGAAGATTGCCCACCTCGTGAAGGACCGCGAACTGATGGAAGTGGCCCGACAGGCTGCTGCCGATGTTCTGCTGGCCGACCCGGCCGAAAACCTCCCCCAACATCAGACCATGTGGCAACATCTTCAACGGCTGAAGAAAACGCGAATCAACTTCTCGGCCATATCCTGACTCCCACTGGGAGCGCAGGCAAAGACCTGCTGTACGCATCACTGTGAAGGAGTCAACCCCACCAACCCGAGTTACACATATTGTGACAATGAAAAGCAACACAAACACTGCCCTGCAATTCATCAGGAACTGGACACTCCCCATCTCTATTCTCACCGGTATGCTGGCTTACCTGCTCTATGCCAACTGCCCGTTGTTCGACGCCACACGGCCCTGGGCAGAACCCACCGTAGCCATCGTACAGCCCGTACTCATCTTTTCCATGCTCTTCCTGTCGTTCTGCAAGATCGACTGCCGCACCCTTCGGTTTCGGCTCAGCCACCTGTGGCTCCTGCTCTTCCAGTGCGGCACCTTTGCCCTCATCAGTCTGGCCATCCATTTCTGCCATCCGTCCGAAGGGGTGAGCGTAGCCCTGCAGGGAGCCTTGCTGTGCCTCATCTGCCCCACAGCCACAGCGGCAACCGTAGTGACGCAAAAGCTCAAGGGCGATGCAGCCGATGTCACCATGTACACCCTGCTCATCAACCTCGCCGTGTCAGTGCTGGTACCCTTGTTCGTACCGCTCATCCGCGAGCAACACGACATGCAGTTCTGGCAAGCCTTCCAGTGCATCCTTGCCAAGGTCTTCCCGCTGCTGATCTGTCCGTTGCTGGCAGCCCAAGTGGTACGTTTCGCCCTTCCTGCCCTCCACCGCAAGCTGCTATCCTTTCCCGGACTTGCATTCTACTTGTGGGCCGTTTCGCTGAGCATCGCCATCGCCGTGACCACGCGCAGCATTGTCCACACGACCCATCCACCCATCGAATTGGGCGGCATAGCACTGGCCTCGCTGCTTTGCTGCATACTGCAATTCTGGTTGGGCCACACCATAGGGCGGCATTGCAACCGTCTGGTCAGCACCAGTCAGGCATTGGGGCAGAAGAACACCGTGTTTGCCATTTGGATGGGCTACACCTTCCTGAATCCTGTAACCTCATTGGCCGGCGGTTTCTACAGCATTTGGCATAACCTCTACAACACCTGGCAACTTCGGCAACAGCGCAAGCAAGAGCTGGACATGGAGCGGTAGAAAGTGCCCCCTTATATACGCTTTTTTAAAGCCGCAAAAATCCTTCAACCCTTCAGCCAACCCTTCATAATGAAGGGGCGGCTGAAGGGTTGAAGGATTTTTACAAGAGTAAAATACGCTCAACGAGCAAAAAACGGGCAAGCACAGAACCGTTAAAGTCAATTCAGATTTTCAGACCTATATCCGCAAGTGCTACACAGCTCTCAATGTCGGTGACATAAATCAACCCTGTTTCCTCTCCAATCGGGGAACAGTAATGACTACCCAACGCCTCAATGTGCGACTGAAAGAGATTAAGAAGCGTTACAACCTCAAAATTGAGAACTTTTCCTGTCATTCACTTCGCAAGACATTTGGCAGGAAAGTATTTGAGAGCAGTGGAGAGAACGCACAGATGGCATTAGTGAAGCTGTCAGAGCTTTTTAATCACTCCAATGTAGCAATCACAAAAATACACCTCGGCATACGTCAAGATGAACTAATGGAAGCCTACGATTTGTTGGATTTTTAGAATAGTATTGTAAATATCTACAGAAACAGAGCGTTACTCAGATAAAACACTAATTTTGCATTGGGTATTTACTCACCAATAGTTTTTTAGACAACTTTCTTATCCCGAACTGACGTAGCCTATGAAAAAGAAACTATTAACTGTGGCTCTGGCAGCC
>CALZRA010000150.1 GCA_945828345.1 uncultured Bacteroidales bacterium | reverse complement strand
CTCTACAAGGAGGCCCGCAAGACCAATGCGCGAATCTACCTCTTCATCGACGAGTGCGACCACTTCACCAACTATTCCAGCAAAAAGGGCTGTTCCCTGCGTGGTGCGCAGGCAACAGCCCTTGACTGTAATTGCTTCTGTGGTTTATGCGATTTCTATTTGCCGTTGAATCTTTTTGGTTTCTTCCTTGGCCATCTTCGGTAAGGTGATGGAGAGAACACCGTCGTTGACCTTGGCAGCAATGTGCTCCTTCTGAACATCATCGGGAAGCACGTAGACCTGTTGGTAATTGGAGTAACTGAATTCGCGCCGCAAGTAGTGCTCCTTCTTGTTCTCCTCCTTATGCTCCAACTTGTTCTCGATGGTGACTTCCAGATTGCCCTCGGCGTTGAGGCTGACCCTGCAGAAATCCTTCTTGATGCCCGGAACCGCAAACTCCATGACGTACTCGCTGTGGTTTTCCTTCACGTTGATGGCAGGAGCTGTTGTTCTTGTGCCCGGCATCCAGTCGTTGTTGAAAAACTCGTTGAACAGGGTAGGGAACCAATTGTTTGAACTCATAACAGGTAACATAATAACCTCCTATTTTTAAATGGTTGTTGATAGTTGTGGCTGAAGGCTGCTGCCCTTGGGTTTGCCGCCTTCATGCCCCCTGTAGTGCAACCATTGTGCCAGTTGGCGGGTGGGTAGACAATCTGTCAGCAATACTTAATTTATTTGGCTTTTCATGACGATTGTTCTGGCAGGAGAGAAGTTCCGATGCTACAAGTCCGGCTGTGCTCCGGGGTTCATACCCTTTGCTCCGTATTGTTGAGCTTCAGCATTTCGCGAGGTACACACTGGCGTATGCGCTCTGCCAGCATGTCGGTGATGCTTGTGCGCACAAAGTGGAGTGGGGTGATGAGTATGACTTGGCGCGTGGGAATGGGCAAGGCAAAGGGACGCACCAATTTGCGTTGCGAGGCAGACAGCTGCTGCAAGGCCAGTTCGGGAATGAAGGTTACCCCCTGTCCCGCTTCGACCATGCGCATGAAGGTCTCGATGCTTCCCAGCGTGTAACAACGTCGGCTCGGGGCGGCCGATTCCAAACTGCAAAAGCGGACCAGCTGGTCACGGAAGCAATGGCCTTCATCAAGCAGCCAGAGCGACTCGTGACGCAGGTCGAAAGTGCGTATGCTGCCCAGGTTAGACAGCGCGTCACCCTCAGCCACGTAGGCCATGAACTGCTCGTAGAAGAGTGTTTGCTTGTTGAAGCCTTCCAGCCCTTCGACATCGGCCAGTATGGCAGCATCGATGTCGCCATCGGTAAGGGCCTGCTTGAGCGCACTGCTTTTCATCTCGGTGACACGCAGGTCGAGCTGGGGAATTTGGTGTGCCAGTTGTGGGAAGAAGCGCGGGAGCAGGTAGGGGGCTATGGTAGGCAAGATGCCCAGGCGGAAGGTACCGCCCAGCTGGTGCGTTTCTTCCTGCACCACCTGCTTCAGCCCTTCGGCAGCTTGGAGCGTGCGTTTGGCCATCAGCACCACTTTCTGTCCGATATCAGTGGTGCGCACCGAGCGGGCAGAACGGTCAAAGAGCTTAACCCCCAGCTCAGCTTCGAGCTTTTGGAGCATGGCGCTGAGCGTGGGTTGCGCCACGTTGCAGGCTTGGGCTGCACGGCCAAAGTGTTGCAGGCGGTCGGCTGCTACGAGGTATTCTAATTGTTGGAGAGTCATGGGGGGATAGTTTCAAGTTTCAGGTTTCAAGTTTCAGGTTTCAGGTTTCAAGTTTATGGTTGAAAGTTCAAAGTTTATAGGGTTACCGTTTGACGGACTGAATGGTCCGCTCAGCTGGTATACTTATAAACTTTCAACTGTAAACTCTTGTTAGATAGAGAATTTCTATCAAATCATTGCTTTTTTCTGTTGCACGGAATGAGTTTTTTTTTCGACCTTTGCCGCATCGGGAAACCGAAATGATGTAAACAATTAACAGTCACTTAACTCCTTAAATGTAAATCAACATGAGAAGTATCACCACTTTCGACCTCCAGTATGCCCACCGTTTCTATCGTTTTCAGGGCGAAGCTCAGTATCTGCACGGCCACACCGGCGTGTTGACCCTTGAGGTAGAAGACAGCATCGAACCCGGCGTCAATATGGTTTATCCCTGCAACGAGATTCAGAAGGTTGCCTGGGACGTACTGAAGAACTTTGACCACGCACTCATCCTCCGCGAGGACGACCCCCTGCTCCCTGCCATCCTTGACGTGTATGACAAGCAGGGCATCCGTAACGGACATCCGCGCAACACCATGAAGGGCGAGGCCTTCAAGACTGAGCTGGCCACGGCTTATCCTGACTGCCGTCTGGTTGTGACCAAGGAAACGATGACCGTGGAGGGCATGATCAAGATTGTCTATGAATTGTTGAAGGACAAGCTGAACATTGCCAAGATTACCTTCACCAGCGGTGTGAACGCCGCCACGGCCGAGTTCCCCGTGAACCGCAGCATCGACCGCTGCCCCCTGTGCGGCATTTCGCTGAACGAAGAAGGCGTTTGCCCCAAGTGCGGCTACAAGAAGGCTAAATGAAACCAATCCGGCTTCGGCACTGAATGAAAAGTTGAAGAGTCTGGCCTGCAAGTCATGCAGGCAGACTCTTCAACTGTTTTTGTGTGGCGCAGCAAAGGACACTTACTGCTTCGCCATCTTTTCGACAAAGAAGTCGCTGATAGTCCGGAACAGGTGCAGCCGCGTGTTGCCGCCCTGGATGAAGTGGTTGCGGTTGGTGTAGACCTGCTGGCGGAAGGGTTTGCCCAGCTGTACGTAAGCCTCGCTCACCTCGGCAAAGTTGCGGAAGTGCACATTGTCGTCGGCTGTGCCGTGAATCAGCAGCAGGTCGCCGTGCAGGTTGGCAGCGCGCTGTATGGGGTTGGTAGCATAGCCGGCAGCGTTCTCCTGCGGCGTGCGCATATAGCGTTCGGTGTAGACCGTGTCGTAGTACTTCCAGTTGGTCGGGGCGGCAACAGCCACGCCGGCACAGAACACGTTGCGTCCTTCACTCATGGACATCAGCGTGTTGAAGCCTCCGAAGCTCCAGCCCCAAATGGCTATGCGATCCTTGTCGACCCAAGGCAGCGAACCCAGATAGAGGGCAGCTTCGACCTGGTCGGCCGATTCGAGTTCGCCCAGCTTCAGGTACGTACACTTCTCGAAGTCGGCACCGCGTCCGCCTGTGCCGCGACCGTCGACACACACGAAGACAAAGCCCTGGTCAGCCATGTAGCTCTCAAACACCGCGCCGGGATAGAAGCCCATGTTCCAGGAGTCCTTCACCTCCTGCGAGCCGGGACCAGAGTACTGGTACATGATGACCGGGTATTTGCGCGAAGCGTCGAAGTTGCGGGGCTTGACCATCCAGCCGTTCAGCTCCACGCCCTCAGAGGTCTTGAACGAGAAGAACTCCTTCTGGCCCAGCAGGGGTGTCACCCTCTGCTTGAGCTCCTGGTTGTCGAGCATGGTGCTGAGCAGTTTGCCGTCGGCAGCTTGGCGCAGCGTGGTCACAGGGGGCTGTTGGGCCGACGAGTGAACGTTCAGGAAGTACTTCAGCGAAGTGCTGAAGGTCGCCTGGTTAGAGCCGGTCTCGGTCGACAGCTTGCGCTCCCGTCCCTTGGCATCCATACAGTAGACAGCCGTGCGGGTGGGGCTTTCCTGGTGCGAGGCATAGTAGAAGCGGGCCGTCTGCGGGTCATAGCCGTAGAAGTCGCTCACGTCATAGTTGCCCTTGGTAACCTGCCGTTCGAGCTGTCCCGTCAGGTTATACCAGTAGATGTGCTTGTAGCCGCTGCGGTCAGAGATGTAGGCAAAGTGGTTGCCGTAGAACTTCAGGCTGCCGTAAGCCTGCTCGCCGATGTAGCGTTCGTTCTCTTCGCGCACGGCCAGCTTACACTCCGTCGAGAGCGGGTTGGCCATGTAGATGTCCATGCGGTTCTGGTGGCGGTTGAGGGTCACGACAGCCAGTTTGTCGGCCTGAGGCGTGAACTGGATGCGGGGCACATAGCCGTCGGAGTCGAGCGGCAGTTTCAGGGTGCGCGTCACGCGGTTCTTGATGTCGAAGGTCATGACCGTCACGCGGCTGTTGGGCGCACCGGCCACGGGGTACTTGTAGCGGAACTCGCCGGGATATTCGTCATTCTGGCTCAGGGTGGGGCAGGCCCCTTTATACTCCTGGATAGGGTAGACGGGCACCTTCGATTCGTCGTAGCGCACCCAGGCCAGTACCTTGCTGTCGGCCGAGAAGTCAAAGCTGCGGTTGGTCGAAAACTCCTCCTCGTTCACCCAGTCGGGAATGCCGTTGAGCACCTCGCCCCGCTTGCCGTCCTTGGTCACTTGGCTCTCGGCATTTCCGAAGAGCAGCTTGACCAAGAAGAGGTTGCCTTCGCGTGCAAAGGCCACCACGTTGCCGTCGGGCGAGAAGATGGGAGCCTGCTGCGGTCCGCCGTCAGAGAGCGGCGTGTAAGTCTTGTTCTCCACGTCATAGATGTAGTAGACCGCCGTGTAGGAGCGGCGGTAGATCATCCGTGTTTCGGTGCGCAGGAGGATGCGCTTTTCATCGGGCGACATGATGTAGCCGTCAATGCCGTTCAGTTTGTGGTCACCCCGTGCGTTGTCAACGTCGAACACCACGCCCAGCTCCTTGCCGTTCTTGAAGGAGCGGCGTATGATGCGCTTGTTGTCGGGCGACAGCTGCGTGTAGCTTTCACCGTCCAGCATGGGGTAGACCCCGTAAACATATTGCGGAAAGTACTTTCCGCCCGTAATGTCTTCGAGCGTCAGCCTGCTTTCCTGGGCTTGCACAGGTTGTACGTGCAGGGCCGAACAAACCGAGAGCAGTCCGGCCACAAACAGAAAGATTTTTTTCATATTGATGTTGATTTAAGTTTCTTGGCGAAGAAGATGTCGGTGCAAGGCGGGTGCCATACATCAAGTTGGCTTGAATGTATGGTTATAAACACACGAAAGAGTTGTAGAAGTCTATGAAATAGTGCTTGTAGTACTTTATTTCATGATTCATGCGGCAAAAATACAGAAAGGTTTATATATATGGAAACCTGCATGGTGTTTTGTTGTGAGGTGTCCTATAAAATTGACCGGGCTGGATGCCGGATTTCTGACCACTTCCATGGGTAAGAGTTTGAGGCTTGCAAAGACGATTTGTTTTAATATGGGGTGCAAAACAGGTGACGGGCATATGGGAAGAACCATCCCGTTCCACAATCCTTTATCACGGAAGGAATGAATATGAAGAACGTCAAGACTTATCCAATCTTATTCAAAGTAAGTGATTATGGAATGAAGCGAAGCTTCAAATAACAAAGCCGGGGGATAGGAAGCGACGGTGCACTGGGAGGGCGTGGCTTCCAGCCCGCCCGTTGTCAAGCGAATGAGAAGCGACGGCGCACTGGGAGGGCGGGCCTCGAACGCTCATTTCCCAAAACAAA
>CALZRA010000149.1 GCA_945828345.1 uncultured Bacteroidales bacterium | reverse complement strand
GCTTTTTGGTGCTCAGGCGGTGCAGCGGCGGGAGACTTCTATGGCTCTCAATAGTTGTCTATGGCTTTCTATCGCAGCGATTGCTGCGGCAGGCTTTCGTCGCGCAGCTTCATCACGAAGCGCAGTTCGCCGCCGGCAGCAATCTTCAAATGTAGTGCAATGTCCATCATTGTGTTTTGGTTTTGAATTCAAACGCAAAGGAACAGGTATCACTACTTTTCTGGTGCTAAATAGAACTATATCCCACTAACCCAAAGGTTAGTAAGGGGATTTTACTTGTCTTTTGTTGTTTAGGCTGCAAATGTAAATAATCTGCGTTGTTGCATCACTGCCCGGAAAAGTTTTCATTTATACGCAGAAGGGATTATGTCCTTGTTGTCTTGGGTGCAGTTTTTTATTCCGAAACGTCCACGTGCTTGTTGAGGTAGATTTGGTAAAGGAACACCTTTGCCCGATTGCCCAATTTCATTTTGCTGAGAGAATCGAAACCTTCGTATGAATGGCAGAACATATCGAGCGAATCGAATATTTCGACTAATTTGCCAAAGGAAATGATCTGCTTGGTGCCGTCGGGTGAGGTGAGTTCCGCGCTGCAATAGGGATTCTTGTCGAGCACGCAAAACAGTTTCTTCAGTTCCACACTGTCAGTGTAGAGCTTAAGGTAGTCCTCGATGGCAGTAAACATGGTCTGGGCCACGGCGCGGTTAAATTCGTTGTCGCCCCCATGATACATCTTTCCCAGACCTTCTATCTCTTTCAGCAGCTGTTCTTGTTGCAGGATTTCCCGCTCTTTCAGTAACAACTGCGCAGCCTGCCGTTGCTCCTGAACGTCTCCGGTTGTACCATCGGTTCTGTCGGTGGAGACATTAGCTTGCCAGGCATCCGCAGACTTCCTGCCGCTCACGCTGAAGACGCGGAAGCAGACCGTCTGTTTCTTCATCTTTGTCGTGTCTAACCACCACTCAATGCCCTCCACTCGGCGGTAGATGGGATTCCGGCGATTGGTGTAGGTCAGGAGCGCAAAACTGTGGCCGACTCCTCCCACCATGAATGGGTTGGCATCGTCAGCATAAAATATTTTGGTCAAGATGAGCGCCTCGTCAGAAGGCGGGTTGTCCAGTGCTTTCCCCATGGAATAACTATAGTCCGCCTGTTCCTGAAAGCGGTCATAGAGCTGCTGCACACACCTGATGAACTCATCCACCTTTTTTCGATCGTGTGCTGTTTTATAGGGGTGGGCGAAAGTCTTCGCCGCGAAGGTCCATATCGAGTCGTTGCGGTCCTTGCCGCGTTGGGATTGCGTCTCTAACAGTTGGGCCTCCAAGGTCTGGGACAAGCTTTCGCTGAGTTCAGCTGCAGAGAAAGACTGCGCCATAGTATGGCAGACAGGCAGCGTCATGAGAAGGAAGGAAAGGATAAAGGTTTTCATATCGAATAGATGTTTTGTGATGTTTGTTCTGTCATGTTTTGAAGGATGTCGTCCACCAGTTTCTGGTAATGTAACTCCTCTTGCAGACTTTGTTTCACGAGCTGCATGGTCTCTTCCGACACCTCTTGTGTCTTCGGTGGCTCATCCAGTGCGGTCTGCGCCGTCACATCAGGGTTCTTGACGGTCAGCACAGTGGTACGGGCAACCTTCTTTTTTCTTGATGCCCCAACGTCAGGGGGGAGGGGAGAAGTGGAAATAGCTTGCGAAGCAGCTTCTGCATCTTGCCCAGTGTGAGCAGGCTGTGAGGACAGGCTCTTCACCTTGGGCTGTTGCATGGCCAGATCCTGTACCTTCGGATAGCTTACAGGAGACCGATGCCAGAGCCAACCCATTGGGAGCGCAATGACCAGTACGGCTGCTGCCACATATCCCCATGTAAATCGGGGGAGAGAGCGTGACCGCTTGCGGGACTTCTGTTGACCTTTCAGCGAAGGTCTTGCGGCTGCACCGATCAACATGGCAGCTACCGTACGCCATTCCGCCGGAATCTCCGTGTCATGCCGGAAATACTCCGTCAGCCTGCGCTCCTCTTCGAGGGTGGTTTCTGCCATCATGAAGCGCGTCACTAACTGCTGGATATCATCGTAATGCTGCATATCAATTTGGGATTATAAGGTTATGAAGCCTGAGCACATCTTTCGTTTTTTGGGGGTGGCACGTCCGTATGATTATCTCATCAAATCCGTCAGCAGTGCCGACATCCTTTTTCGTGCCTTGCAGAGCGTGGTCCGTACGGAACCTTCTGTAGTACCGAGAATCTGGGCAATGTCCGCATAGCTGCGTTGCTCCTCACCGCGCATAACCATCACCTGTCTCCAAAGATAAGGCAGGTACTGTAAGGCCATTTGATAACATCGCTCATACTCCTGCTGTTCCATGCTCGCATCAGGTAGGGGCGTGCTGTCGGCCATATCCCCTACGTAAGCTGGTTTCACATCCTCATCGCTGTCATTGCCAAAGAAAAGTCTCAGGAAGGGATGCCTCACCTTCGAGCGGTGTCGGTTTCGGCAAAGATTGCGGGCGAGGGTGAGGGCGTAAGCCTCCAGTTGGCCGACATCAGGAATCAGCGTAGAACGTTTCTCCCACATTCTCATCATCACTTCCTGAGCCACATCCTCAGCCTCCTCTCTGTCGGAGAGGAAAGTCAGTGCCTCGCTGTAGGCACGCTGGCGAAGGTGGGAGGCTATGCGTAGAATGAGATGTTCCATGCTGTCTGGTGAGGAATGTGGTTGGATAAGGAGATAGAGGTGAAGAAGCATTCACGGGAGGTGTGTATCACACAGCTCATCGTGGAGGCATCCCTTGGCGATTATGTCGCGGGCTGCTACTTCCTTATACACCGGGTTTTATGTTTTGTTACCGCCCAAGAAAACATTTTTTTGCGCAAAGCTCTGAAATGCGCATTAGTCCTCCTGTAATATCCCATAAAATAGAATCCCCCGAAAGGTAGCAGGTTGTGCACCTTTCGGGGGATTCTGTATGAATGTGCTGTCAGATGTGAAGGCGATTACTCACCCTTCTCCATCTTAGCCTTGAGTGCTGCGAGAGCGTCGTTCTCACCGAGAGAGGTCGTAGCTGCCTGGTTCTGGATAGCAGGAACTTCAGAGGCTGCATTGTTGCGGTTTGCACTCTTGGCGGGACGAGCCTTGGCGCGTTCTGCGCGGGCCTCGGCACGCTGTGCATCCTCGAAGGTGCGGCTGTGCGAGAGGATGATGCGCTTGCTGTCCTTGTTGAACTCAATCACCTTGAACGGAAGCTTTTCGCCTTCCTTGGCGTGAGAGCCGTCTTCCTTCTGGAGGTGCTTGGGAGTGGCAAAGCCTTCCACACCATATTCGAGCTGAACCACGGCACCCTTGTCCATCAGTTCGATGATGGTGCCTTCGTGTACGCTGCCTTCGGTGAATACACCTTCGAATACGTCCCAAGGATTCTCTTCGAGCTGCTTGTGGCCGAGAGAGAGACGACGGTTCTCCTTGTCGATTTCGAGCACAACCACTTCGATGTCGGCACCAATCTGGGTAAATTCAGAGGGGTGCTTCACCTTCTTGGTCCAAGAGAGGTCAGAGATGTGGATGAGACCGTCAACGCCTTCTTCGAGTTCAACAAACACACCGAAGTTGGTGAAGTTGCGAACCTTGGCGTGGTGATGAGAGCCGACGGGATATTTCACCTCGATGTCCTTCCAGGGATCGTCCTTGAGCTGCTTGATGCCGAGCGACATCTTGCGGTCCTGACGGTCGAGGGTGAGGATGACAGCTTCAACCTCGTCGCCCACCTTGAGGAAGTCCTGAGCAGAGCGCAGGTGCTGGCTCCAGCTCATTTCGCTCACGTGGATGAGGCCTTCAACGCCCGGAGCGATTTCGACGAATGCACCGTAGTCAGCCATAACGACAACCTTGCCCTTCACCTTGTCGCCAACCTTGAGGTTCTCGTCGAGAGCATCCCAAGGATGAGCGGTGAGCTGCTTCAGACCGAGGGCAATGCGCTTCTTCTCTTCATCGAAGTCGAGGATAACCACGTTGAGCTTCTGGTCGAGCTGAACGATTTCGTGGGGATCGTTTACGCGGCCCCAAGAGAGGTCCGTAATGTGGATGAGACCGTCGACACCACCGAGGTCGATGAACACACCGTACGAAGTGATGTTCTTGACAGTGCCTTCGAGCACCTGGCCCTTTTCGAGCTTGGAGATGATTTCCTGCTTCTGGGCTTCGAGTTCGGCCTCGATAAGAGCCTTGTGAGATACAACGACGTTCTTGTATTCCTGGTTGATCTTGACAACCTGGAACTCCATCGTCTTGCCAACGAATACATCGTAGTCGCGGATAGGCTTCACGTCAATCTGTGAGCCGGGCAGGAAGGCTTCGATGCCGAAGATGTCGACAATCATACCACCCTTCGTGCGGCACTTGATGTAACCCTTGATGATTTCCTTGTTCTCAAGAGCAGCGTTGACACGCTCCCAAGACTTGCTTGCACGAGCCTTCTTGTGCGAGAGCACGAGTTGGCCACGCTTGTCTTCCTGATTCTCGATGTACACCTCAACGGTGTCACCTGCCTTCAGTTCGGGATTGTAACGGAATTCGCTAACGGGGATGATGCCATCGCTCTTGTAGCCGATGTTGACAACCACTTCGCGCTTGCCGATAGAGATTACCGTGCCTTCAACTACTTCATTTTCGTTGACGCGACCCAGCGTGTTGTCGTAAGCCTGCTCCTGTTCTGCATGGCTCTGGGCAGATTCTGCCGTACCGTTTTCAAATGCGTTCCAATCGAAGTCCGCAAGCGGTGCAATGTTTTTTAAATTCTCCATTTAATGAGTTAATAATAAAGTGAATAATAGCGGCTTTGGTTGGGGAAGGGGCATGTCGTGGAGCGGGGTGGGCACTCGGCCCGAGTGGAGAGGTTGCCCGAACGAGATGCTTTTCCGTCCTTTTCCCAAAACTCGGGCGCAAAGTTAATCATTTGTTTCGAACCGCACTACCTTTGCCTTGGTTTTCAGCCTGTTTATAGTCAAAAAATGCAGAAAGGACATTTTTCAGCTTGCAAAATACCAGCATCTGGCTCGGCCTAATTGATAGCCCCTTCTTGGCTATTCTTGTGGATTGGGCAAGCAGCCAGTCTCTTTTGTGTGGTGGTTATGAGAGACTGGAGTTTCAGCTATATGAAACTGGAATGTAAGTACTACTTCTCTGGCGGAGGAACAGTACCCCTTTGGCAGAGGGGGTCAGGTTGGGGAAAAGCATATTCAAGGAGCGGGCTTTCGGGGTGTGCCTTGAACGTTGGTTCCCATACTTGACTCTGCTCTCGCTGCTCCATCGGTTGGTTGTATCTATTGTCATAGACTTTTCTCATATTCTCTTTAGGGGTGTTCTATAAATTAGGCCGAGCTGGATGCTGGATTTTTAGAGATGACATTTTGTAAGTGGAGGAAGGAGCATAGCGGGCTATGCGACTGACGAGACTTGCAAAAGGTCGCTCTAAAAAACAGCAGGCAGCCGGAATAAATGAATTCACTCATGGGGCGTTCTTTAAAACCTAATTTATAGAACACCCCTTAATCCTTGTCGGGGCGACGGGATTCGAACCCACGACCCCCTGCTCCCAAAGCAGGTGCGC
>CALZRA010000148.1 GCA_945828345.1 uncultured Bacteroidales bacterium | reverse complement strand
AAGGTCAGCATCCTGCTGATTCCTGGCAAGGCGGCTAATTTCGGATGGTTACTCCCAAAGTTCCCTCCTCCTCTACCCCACAAACAATCCCCACTGCATAATGCCGAGACGACTGTTTCCGGCGTTGTGCAGTGGGGATTTCTTATCGATAAAATCAGCAAAATGGAGTTAGCAGAAGCGTTCGAGCACGGTTTGGATGAGCGTGTCGATGCTGTTCTTGTAGTTCGGATTGGCCTTGCCCGCCACGCGGTTGGCTATGACCATGCAGCAAGTCAGGGCCTTATGACCCAACAGGCGCGCCAGACCGGCCAGCGCACTGCTTTCCATCTCAAAGTTGGTGACGTGCAAACCCTCATACTCGAAAGCCTCAATCTTGGCATTGGCCTCGGGGTCGGCCAACGGAAGGCGCAACGAACGGCCCTGCGGACCGTAGAAGCCACCACAGGCCACAGTCACACCCCGCACCATGTCGGTCCGCGCAATGCGCTGCAGCAACTCGGCATCTGCATGTACCACATAGGGATGGGCTATGCACTGCGCCCCTTTCCATTGCATGTGTTGCAGGAACGCCTGCTCGAATGCCATATCGCACACTTCCTCCCGGCGGCCATAGAAGTTCAGCAAGCCGTCAAAACCGATGCTCACAGCACTGGCCACAAAGGTTCCTTCGGGAGTATAGGACTGCAGGCCACCGCAAGTGCCTATACGCACCAGCTCCAACTGTTGCAGGACAGGACGCACGCGGCGCGTATCAAAGTCAATGTTGACCAGAGCGTCCAGCTCATTGACCACAATGTCTATGTTGTCGCATCCTATGCCGGTCGACACCACCGACAGACGTTGGCCTCGGAAGGTGCCTGTCATCGTGCGGAACTCACGGCTGCTAACATCACACTCCACACTGTCAAAGTGTGAAGCGACAAGGGGTACACGACCCGGGTCGCCCACCAGAATAATCTTCGATGCTAACTGGCCGGGCTTTACATGCAGGTGGAAGACACTGCCGTCGGGATTGATGATGAGTTCAGAAGAGGCTATGGATTGCTGTGTGATGTTTTGCATGGCTTTTGATAATTAGTGGAAAACTAAATCGGCGTGTAATCAAGGGAATAGCCGCCCGAGCACAGGCCGTTTTCTCCAGACAACACTCCTTATTATACAGAGACGAATTATTATATAGAGACGAAAGCGTCAACGTTTCGTTTCTGCAATTCTCATATTCTTGGCTAAAAGGTTACACTGTGCCCTAAGTTCAGGCAATGCCCTGTTGATCTGGCGCAACTCGTCCACCACAGGCTCTGTGCGCCGTCCCTGGGCTACCATGCGCTGCAGTTCGTCACGACGGGCCTGCATGGCCGAAAGTTCTTTTTGTCTCTGCTGCCACTGAACAGCTATGCGTCGGGCCGATTCGCTGCGGAACTGCGACAAGTCGGTATAGACGAGCTGGTCGGTGATTACAAAGCGTACATGCAGGCGGTGTTCATCCTGAGCCGATGCAGCCTGAACCTCCTGTAAACGCTGGCGGGCAAGCTGCAGGGCCTGCTGGTCAGTTTGGGTAGCTGCCATGCTATGCAGCCGGGCATACTGGCGCAACTGCTCCGAACCAATACTGTCCACATCATACACTTCGCGCGTAGTACCCGGAACAAACACATACACACACACCGTGTCGGGCTGCTGGTTGCGGTCGGTTACAAGCCAACCCAACTGCGAAGCCTCATCAATGGCCAACAGCAGGTCGTTGGCAGGTGAGTTGAAGGGCATGCCGAGATTCTCTGCCTTAAGGTACTGCTGGGTCTCGACATTGTAACGGGTCACGAAGAGGTCATAGCCACCCAAACTGCCCGGACCTTGTCCTGCAAAGTAAACAGTGACACCATCGGGCATGACAAAAGGTGCCTGACGGCTGCATGCTTCGCATTCCACACCAGGCAACGGTTCGGGCGTAGTCCATCCCGATGCCAAACGGCCTGCCGCATAAAGCTGGCGGCTGCACAAGGCTGTGTCTGGAACAGAAAAGTACAATCGGTCGCCCAAATCATTGATATAGGCCCAACCATCTGCTCCAGCAGGCAAGCCGGGCAAGCTGTCACCCAGCGTAGCAAGGTCTACCAATCGGCCTGCACCTGGCGACAGGCGCACGGTTGCAGGCACCTCGCTGAGGGCGACCTTGAAGCTGTCAACAAACAGCACCTGTTCTGTGCCCAGCAGCATGTCAGCGCCCTGCAACGCACGTTGCAAGTCTGCCTCCAACCTCACCGTACTCTTCTGCGCCTTGCGGTGGGCGGCTATGTCGAGCCTCAACTCCTTGGCTGCCTCCTCAAAACGGTAGAGCTGCATGAGCTGTTCGGCACTTAGTGCGGCACTTTGCCCGGCACCCGAACGTCCGCGCTGGGCATAAACAGGCAGTGTGGAGACAAACAACAACAGGCAAGATATACGTGTGACGAATCGCATGATTATTCTGTAAGGTTTCTGGTTGAATGATGTAAAAACGCCCAAAAGTACGATTTTCTTTTTACAGAAAGGAACCAGATGCCACATTTTATGTATTTTTGCGCTGCTCTGAAGGACTTTGCCCAGTGGATAAGTTGCAGAGATTAAAAGTTTATAGGAATGAGTTGAAAGGTTTATAGTTGAATCGTTTATCTGAGCAGGTGATTATTGCGCTTCATTGTAACCTTATAAACTCTTCAACTTTCAACTCATTCCTATAAACCTTTCAACTCATTCCTATAAACTTCTCAACTATAAACTTCCCACTGAGCGAAGCTCTCCATCAGACGTTCCAACCTAAATCGAGCAAAGCTCTCTATCATGACCAGCACTTCTTACACACTGTCTACAATGAACCGTCCTGCCTTCACACGCAGCCTGCTGAAGCTGTGCCTCACTCTGGCCCTAACCTTCCCTATGCTGTCCCAGACTCAACCGGCAGCAGAAGCCGCCCCGCGCATCACAGCGAATCCAAGCGTGAAGTTTGGAGAGTATGAGACACTATCCATGCTGCCCCCGACACCGCAATTCCCCTTCAAGACCTACAAGGTGAAGCGCAAGGACACTCTCTACGGCATAGCCCGCGCACACCAGATCACAGTAGACGAACTGATGGCAGCGAACCCCGAACTGAAAGCTTCTGACTACAAGTTGAAGAAGGGGGTCACACTGCGCATCCCTATCAAACCTGCCCAGCCAGCTTATCAGCCGCTCGACACAATAAAGGTGGCAGTGGTCTTGCCTTTGGTAGGCAAGGGCATGGAAAACGAACGCAGCGTAGAGTTCTACCGCGGTATGCTCATGGGAATAGACGAGCTGAAGGCTGCCGGACTCAGTGTACACGTTTCGGCCTTCAATGAGCCTGCCCCAGAACAGGGCATTGCGCCACTCATGGCTGGCGTACTAAAAGTACAGCCCGATGTGGTGGTAGGCCCGCTCTACCCTTCTCACTTCACCGAAGTGGCTTCACACTCTAACCGCGAAATGAAGATCGTGATTCCTTTCTCTTCGAAAGTGCCGCAAGTGGACTACCGTCCCGAACTCTTTGTGATAAACACCCCCGAACGCTATGAGGCCGAACAAGCTGCCGCCCTGTTTAAAAGCAAATTCAAGAAGGACCGCTGCGTCGTGCTACTCAAGGGACTGAAAAGCAACAGGCAAACGTTCTGTCAGCTGCTGCTCCAGCGTCTGCTGGATGCCGGCTACCAAGTGCTGCAATATCCTGCCTCAACCAGTGCCGCCGATCTGGCTGCCGTATTGCGCACAAAAAACAAGAAGGTAATGCTCGTTCCGGCTGACGACTCCAGCGAAACGCTTGATGCCATGCTGGCCAAATCGGCAGAACTGCGTGCCCTGCTGCCCGATACGGAATGCTCTCTGCTGGGTTATGACAAATGGATTTCACTGAGCGAAGGTCCCAGGAAGAAAGACATGCACGCCGCCAGCACCTACATCATCACGCCCAACTTCTACTTCCCCTACACCAAGGCTTCGATTGATTTCAGTAAGAACTACCGGCAGTGGTTCAACACCGAACTGCTGGCCAGCAATCCCCGCATGGCCCCGCTGGGCTATGATTTCAGCATCGGCTTCTTGGCTGGCATGGCCACCTATGGGCACGATTTCAACACACAGTCACCGCAGCCCAACACGGTAGCGGCACGTCCCAAGCTGCAAAACCAAATGCTCTTTGCTCCTGCTGGTGCAGGTGGCGGCTACGTGAGCCGCAGCATGTGGCTTATACATTTCAAGACTGACATGAGCATCGTGAAGCTGCTGTAAACCGTTGTTTTAGTTGAAAAGTCGATTTTCATAGTTGGAAAGTCGATTGTTCATAGTTGAAAAGTCGATAGTTTAGAAGTTTATAGTTGAAAAGTTTATAAGGTCACAGTTAAGCGCAATCATCATCCGCTCTATGAGCAACCTTATAAACCATAAACTCTTCTACTTTAAACCCTTACTCCTAAGCCTCAAACCGAGCAAAGCTTCCCATCATGCCCCGCATCCACTCCCTACTATATATTCTTCTGCTATCTCTGGCAGCTGCGCCCCGGGCCGCTGCCCAAATCGGCGAGCCGCGCAACAACATCGCGGTGGGTGTATCAGCCGGTGTGGCCATGAACACCATCGGATTCGACCCCACCATCAAACAAAGCCAGCACATGGCTCCTACCCTTGGTCTTGTGGCACGCTTCACCAGCGAAAAGTATTTCAACACGCTCTGCGCCCTCCAGCTGGAACTGAACTACACCCAACTGGGCTGGAAGGAGAAAGTGCTCGACTCAAATTCGGAGCCTTTGCCCGACAAATACAGCCGCCACCAGCACTACCTGCAACTTCCCCTGTTGGCACGACTGGGGTGGGGCAAGGAACAAGGCGGACTGATGGGCTACTTTCTGGCTGGTCCACAGTTCGGCTACTTCCTGACCGAAAGCAGCGAGCAGAGCCTCTTTACGCTCGATGCTTATGGCAAACCGAATCGACCCAACGGGCTGTCAGCACAATACGACATGCCTATCGAAAACAAATTCGACTACGGCATTACCGCCGGAGCCGGCATAGAATGGAGCACAAAGGTCGGACGCATCGCCTTCGAAGCCCGCTATTATTACGGTCTGTCCGACATCTACAAGAACTCCAAGAAGGACGTGTTCGGACGCTCAAACAACAACACCATCGTCCTGAAGGCCGTCTATCTGTTTGACCTGAAATAAGAGACAAGGCAGGAGACCACACACGTACCATCGGCTTTTGCCTCTTGCTTGCGCGTTTACCCAATTATCACACCGCCGTCATTCCAATGCGCTGGAATGACGGCGGTTGTCAGCTTCTCACGGATAAATCTTTTTATCACTTTGCAATTCGTAATGCAGCCAAAAGTGCCGAAAGGGTGCAAAAAGTTGTCCAAAAGCTGTCCATAGTCAAGTCCACATGTGGCGACGGTGCACTGGGAGGGCGGGCAAAGGCCCGCCAAGATGTGTTTAAGCGGGCCTTTGCCCGCCCTCCCAGCCGTATGCGCTATCTGCCGCCTTGAATCAATGGATGGGAAGCGCATGAAAAAGGAATAGGCCCCCCGAGCATTATCCCGCCTAACGGGAGTACCTTATTCCATCGTCCAAAGGGCG
>CALZRA010000147.1 GCA_945828345.1 uncultured Bacteroidales bacterium | reverse complement strand
CCCGAAGCCTGGGTGTGGCACAAGCGGCGCACCGACCTGCGCAAGTTCTTCAAGCAGGTACACAACTCGGGCATAGCCCGCATCCACCTCACCAAGCGCCACCCGGGCACACTGAAGGCCGTCCATCTCTTGCCGGCGGTGTTCACCGTGGGCTGCGCGGCCCTGCTGTTGCTGGCTGCCGTGGCAGGGCTGGCGGGCTGTCCCCACTGGTGGGCGATGCTGCTGCCCTTTGCGCTCTTTGCCTTGCTCATCTTCGCCGATGCCACGCGACTCGAACGCAGCCCGAAGGTGGGACTGCTGGCCGTGGCTGCCGCCTACGTGCAGCTGTGGGGCTACGGCAGCGGCTTCGTGCGCGCCTGGTGGCAACGCTGCGTGAGGGGCCGGGGCGAGTTTAACGCCTTCAGCAAGAACTTCTACCAATGAAACTGAGCATCACCGACCTGAACGCCGAAGACCGGCCCCGCGAAAAGCTCGAAGCCCAAGGCGCGGCGACACTGAGCAAGGCCGAACTGCTGGCCATACTGATCGGTTCGGGCAACACCGATGAGAATGCCGTGCAGCTCATGCAGCGCGTCATGAATGACTGCGGCGACAGCCTCGCCACGCTGGGTAACATGAGCATCGGGGAGCTGTGCCGCTACAAGGGGTTGGGCAAGGCCAAGGCCGTCAGCGTGCTGGCTGCCTGCGAGCTGGGCAAGCGGCGCATGAAGGAGAACTTCGACAGCAAGCCGCGCTTCTGCTCCTCGACTGACATCTACGAGTTCCTGATCGGCCAGCTCAAGTTCACGCAGGTCGAGGAGTGCCACGTGTTGCTGCTCAACCAGCACCTGCGGCTCATCGCCACGAAGCTCATCAGCCGCGGCGGCATCACAGGCACGGTGGTCGACGTGCGCCTCATCCTGAAGGAGGCCCTGCTGTGTGGGGCCACGCACCTCGTGCTCTGCCACAACCACCCCTCGGGAAACCGAAAGCCCAGCGCAGAGGACAACAGGCTGACGCAGAAGGTGAAACAGGCGGCTGCCGTCATGGACATCCGCCTGATTGACCACATCATCGTGACCGACAACGACTACTACAGCTATCAGGACGAGGGTACGCTCTGACCCGCCCCGAGACCGACACGCCCGGCCGGACCTCACTGACTACAAATACTCCTTATTATATATATAACAGCTATCCCCATGGATGCCGAAGAGAAACTGAAAATCGAAGAGCGCATTGTCGAAGTGCTCAAGACCGTATACGACCCCGAAATCCCGGTTGACATCTACAACCTGGGCCTTATCTACCGCATTGAGCTGCACGACGACGGCACGCTCGATGTCGATATGACGCTCACTGCCCCCAACTGCCCGGCCGCAGACTTCATTGTCGAAGACGTGCGCATCAAGCTCGACGGCGTGACCGGCGTGACCGAGGCCAAGGTCAACCTCGTCTTTGACCCCGAGTGGGACAAAGACATGATGAGCGAAGAGGCCAAACTCGAACTGGGATTCCTGTAGCCGGCAGAAGGGCGACCCCGCGCCGCCTGAGCCAGCTCCACCTCACACTGTTAGTTTGAATTCCTACACAAAGCAATGAAGAATATCTACTTCCTGTCCGATGCCCACCTGGGCAGCCTGGCCATTCCGCACGGCCGCACCCAGGAGCGCCGCCTGGTGAACTTCCTCGACAGCATCAAGCACAAGGCGCAGGCTGTGTATCTGCTGGGCGACATGTTCGACTTCTGGCACGAATACCGCACCGTCGTGCCCAAGGGCTACACCCGCCTGCTGGGCAAAATCAGCGAGCTGACCGACATGGGCGTCGAGGTACACTATTTCTATGGCAACCACGACTTGTGGCAACACGACTATTTCGAAAAGGAATGCGGCATGACGGTCCACCGGCAGGCCGCCACCGTCGAACTGTACGGCCAGACCTTCCTGCTGGCCCACGGCGACGGGTTAGGCAGCCAGGACGGCAAGTTCAAATTCCTGCGCGCGCTCTTCCACAACCCGGTCTGCCAGCGGCTCTTTGCCGCCATACACCCGCGCTGGGGCATGGCCTTCGGCCTGGAGTGGGCACGGCGTTCGCGACTGAAGCGGGAGGACGGACAGGAGCCGCCCTACCAGGGAGAGGACAAGGAGGAGCTGATTCGCTTTGCGAAGGACTATCTGCAAACGCACCCTGACATCAACTTCTTCCTCTTCGGACACCGCCACATCGAGCTGGACCTGATGCTCTCGCGCACCACGCGCCTGCTCATTCTGGGAGACTGGATCTCGCAATTCACCTACGCGGTGTTCGACGGCGAACACGTGTTCATGGAGAACTTTATCGAAGGCGAAACCCAGCCTTAGCCACGCCGAAGACCCGAACAGGCCGCCCGGCGCGTAGCAAAATGCCGCCGCGCCTCGTCCATCAGATAAGGAGGCCTGGCCCCGTTCCGCCCGCGCCTCCCCACCCTATCATTCACCCTACCCCTACCCGAAACATGAAACGGATTCTGATTTCACTCCTGACCCTGCTCACCCTCACGGGCACGCTGCGGGCACAGCTCTTATGGAAGATTGAGGGCAACAAGCTGGGCAGCCCTTCTTACGTCATGGGCACCTATCACCTGGCCAAGGTGGCCTTTGTCGACAGTGTGCCGGGACTGCGCGATGCACTCGCAGCCAGCGAGCAGGTCTATGGCGAACTCGACATGCAGGCCCTCCTGTCGAACCCAGACCTGGCAGTGCAGATGCAGCAGTACATGATGCTGCCCGAAGGCACCACCCTCGACGGCCTGCTCACTGCCCAGCAGCTGCAACGGCTCAACGAGTTCCTGCGCACCCACATGGGCACAGACCTCGAAAACCCCATGCTGGCCCAGCTGAAGCAGATGAAGCCTGCCGCCTTGCAGCAACAGCTGACCGTACTGCTCTGCCTGAAGTTGGAACAGGGCTTCAACCCGCAGGAACAGTTCGACACGTATTTCCAGAAGGTGGCCGTCGAACAGCACAAGGCGGTGGGCGGCCTCGAACAGCCCGACTTCCAGTTCAACCTCCTGTTCAACCAGGCTTCGCTGGAGCGTCAGGTCGAACAGCTGATGTGTCTTGTCGACGACGCGGACTACACGCAGCAGATGTTGCAACGCATCATCCAAGCCTTCTATGCCCAGGACATGCAGGCCCTCTGGCAGTTGAACAACGAGAAGCGGCACAACCAGTGTGACTCCACGCCGGCCGAAGAGGAAGCCCTCATCTACAACCGAAACGCCAACTGGGCCGAAGCCCTGCCCGGCATCATGGAGCAAAAGTCTACCTTCGTGGCCGTCGGTGCCCTCCACCTGCCCGGTCCGCGCGGCCTGCTCCAGCTGCTCCGCGACAAGGGTTACACTGTGACCCCCGTGACTGCTGGCCGCTGAGGCAGTGCATACTCCGAAGCCCCTTCACTCCTGCAACTCTTAAGCCCCCAAACATGACAGACACATTTCTCAAGGCTGAGCACATCGTCAAGCGATATGCCGCCCATACTGCCCTCAACGACGTGAGCATCGAGGTGCCGCGCGGCAAGGTGTTCGGACTGCTCGGCCCGAACGGCGCGGGCAAGACCACGCTCATTCGCATCATCAACCGCATCACCGCCCCCGACAGTGGCGACATCACCTTCGACGGCCACCCTTTCGAGGCCGACGACGTGATGCGCATCGGCTACCTGCCCGAAGAGCGCGGCCTCTACAAGAAAATGAAGGTGGGCGAGCAGGCCATCTACCTGGCACAGCTCAAAGGGCTGTCGCGCGCTGAGGCGAAGAAGCGTCTCACCTTCTGGTTCAACCGCTTTGAAATCATGCCGTGGTGGGACAAGAAGCTCGAAGAACTCTCGAAGGGCATGCAGCAGAAGGTACAGTTCATCATCACCGTGCTCCACGAGCCTCCCCTCCTGATCTTCGACGAGCCTTTCTCTGGCTTCGACCCCGTGAACGCCGAAATGCTGAAGCAGGAAATCCTGCGCCTGCGCGACGAGGGCCACACCGTGATATTCTCCACCCACAACATGTCGTCGGTCGAAGAGGTGTGCGACGAAATCGCCCTCATCAACCATTCGAATGTCGTGCTCTCGGGCCATGTGGACGAGGTGAAAGGCCGCTTCCGCACGGGCCTGTATGAGGCCGTATCGACCGACGGCTCGCTGGCCTCGGCCCAGGACTTCTTCGACGTGGTGGAACACACCGAGGCCGGCGGCCTGCACACCTACGTGCTCCACAAGGCCGAGCGGCTGAGTAACTCCGCCCTCATCACCGCAGTGGCCGAACGCATCGAACTGCGCGCCATCAGCGAAAAGATGCCCACCATGCAGCAAATCTTCCTCCAAGTAGTGTCCAAGTAAAAACAACGTCTACGCCATGTCAAAGACCCTCCTCGTCATACAACGCGAATTTTTGACACGTGTCAAGAAAAAGTCGTTCATCATCCTCACCATTCTCATGCCCTTCATCATGGCTGCGCTGGTGTTTGTGCCCATCTGGCTGTCGACCATCGAGGACGACGACCAAAAGGCCGTAGCCGTGGCTGACGAAACGGGCAAGTACCTGCCGCTGTTCAAGGACGATGCCACCTGGCGCTTCGTGCCCATCACCGATCCCGACAATGCGGCCTACTATGCCGACACGACCCACTATGAGGCCGTCATCCGCATCACGGCCGACCTGGTCCGGCAGCCCAAGGCTGCCACCATCCTGTCGCGCAAGGAAGTGGCGGCCGGACTGCTGTCCTACACCGAAAGCGTGCTCAACGAACAGGTGCGCCGCGACAAGCTCGCCGCCACAGGCATCCAGGGACTCGACCAAATCATCGACGACATACAGAGCGAAATCAGCGTCTCGACCCTCAAGCGTAACGCCGAGGGCGACTCGACCAGCTCCAACACGCACATCGCCATGGCCGCAGGCTTCCTCTTCACCTTCATCATCTACCTGTTCGTCATGTCGTACGGCGGCATGGTCATGCAGAGCGTCATGGAGGAAAAGACCAACCGCATTGTCGAGCTGATGGTGAGCAGCGTCAAGCCCTTCCAGCTCATGATGGGCAAGATTATCGGCATCTCGCTCGTGGGCTTCGTGCAGATGGCCATCTGGGCCGTGATGCTTGCGCTCATCCTCTTCGGGGCCTCCGCCCTGTTCGGACTGGATGCCGCCCAGACGCAACAGGCCGGCATGGTAGCCCAAATGGGGGCCGGCACGATGGCCGCCGCAGACCCGGCCGCATTGGCCCAGGCCGGCGAAGACAACGAGATACTCTCGGCCCTCATCAACCTGCCCTATGCCGAAATAGGCATCCTCTTTGTGCTCTACTTCGTGGGCGGCTACCTGCTCTATGCCTCCTTCTTCGCCGCCGTGGGAGCCTCGGTCAACGAACAGGAAGACTCTTCGCAGTTCATGATGCCCGTGGTGCTCATCATGGTCTTCGGCCTCTACGCCGCCATGGGAAGCGTGCAGAACACCAACGGTCCGCTCGCCTTCTGGGCCTCCATGTTCCCCCTCACCTCGCCCATCGTCATGATGGTGCGCGTACCCTTCAGCGTACCCCTTTGGGAAGAACTCCTCTCGCTCGTCCTGCTCTATGCCACTGCCCTCGGCAGCGTATGGTTCAGTGCCCGCA
>CALZRA010000146.1 GCA_945828345.1 uncultured Bacteroidales bacterium | reverse complement strand
ATCCCAGCGAGAGTGTGCAGAACAACGTGTGGGGCACCAAGGTGATAGCCGACCTCAGCGTGAAGTATGGCGTGAAGAAGTTTGTGATGGTCTCGACCGACAAGGCCGTGAATCCCACCAACGTGATGGGCTGCTCGAAGCGCATTTGTGAGATCTACGTGCAGAGCCTCGACAAGGCCGTCAAGGAAGGTAAGATAAAAGGTGAGACGCAGTTTGTGACCACGCGTTTCGGCAATGTGTTAGGCTCGAACGGCTCCGTCATCCCCCTGTTCCGCAAGCAGCTGTCCGAAGGCGGTCCGCTCACAGTGACTCATCCCGACATCATCCGTTATTTCATGCTCATTCCCGAAGCCTGCAAGCTGGTGCTCGAAGCGGGAACGCACGGCAAGGGTGGCGAAATCTTCGTCTTCGATATGGGCGAACCTGTCCGCATAGCCGACCTGGCCAAGCGCATGATTCAACTGAGTGGCGTGCCCGGCATTGAAATCAAGTACACGGGCTTGCGTGAAGGAGAGAAACTCTATGAAGAAGTGTTGAGCACGAACGAAAGTACCCTGCCTTCATTCCACGAGAAGATACGCATAGCCAAGGTGCGCAGCTACGAATACGAAGATGCCGACCGCGACCTGAAGGAACTGAACGAGATAGCCCTGCGTTTTGACGACATGGCCACAGTCCGTAAGATGAAGGACATCGTGCCCGAGTACGTCAGCAAGCATTCGCGTTACGAGGTGCTCGACACCCCTGTAGCTGAACCACAAAAATCATAGTCCTTACGGCAAGCATCTGTCTGAGTTGTATAGACAGGCATAAGACTCTTCCCAAAAGCTTCGGGCTGCCTTCCACCCTATGGAGGGCAGCCCGAAGCTTTTAGCATTCGTATTCCAGACTTTCAGGTCCTGCCGCGCGTCCCGTCTCTGGCGGGCCATTGCCCGCTCTCCCAGGCCCCCCGCTTCCTATCCAGGCTTCTATTATTTGGAGCCTTTATCTCTGTACCAGCCACAGGGCAAACAGCTTGTCGCTCACGGAGTAGCCGTTCGTCGCACTTCGGCTTACGAGCATCTTGTCTTCCAGTGCATGTAGAGCCGTCTTGATGCTGCTCGTTGCGGGTAGTTGGTGCGTGCGGATAAATTGCTGGGCAAGTGGTGACATGACCGATTGCTCGCGTGCTATGGCTTTGAGCAGGGCAAGCTGATTGTCTGTCAGCCAGGCACAATAGTTCTGGAATGTGGCCGACTGTTCCTCCACCAGTTCTCTGACCACCTCATCAGCAAGCGCCACATCCACCCTGCGGTCAGCATGGTCATATATACCATGCAGTATGGCTTGTACATACCAGGTGATACCACCAGCAAACTCATATATCCTCTGGAATACCTCTGGCCCGATGCTTCTGTGCTGGGTTTCGAGCATACGGTTTGCAAAACTCCTGTATGTTTCCTTGTCGATACTGCCGAGTGACATGACCATGGCACTTTGGAAGAAAGGCCGGTTGGCAGCCAAAAACATCTCTTCCATCATGTGCTGCCTGCTACCGGAAAAGATAAAATAGACGTTTGGGAGAAACTGTATGTAAGAGCGCAGCAAGGCTTCAAGCCCTTCCTGAGGATAGTTTTGTATTTGCTGAAACTCGTCAATGGCCACGTAGCATCTTTTGCCCGAAAGATTCATGTAGTCAAAAACGCGCTTCAGACTTTCATTACCTTCGCTGGGCTTGATATCTAACGTGACAGAGGGGAGGCCGGTCAGTGGGTCGAAAGTGACAGCAGGACGCCAGGCACTGAAGAATTCCTGTATCTTTCTGAGTGTCGATTGTGAAAGGCTGTCCAGTTTGCCAAGCACGGCCGAACCTAACGTCTGTACAAACTGCTCCATGTTCTTGGTAGCGAAGATATCGATATAGAAGCACTTGCAATCCTTGTCTTCAGCTTCCATTCTGTGGAACACATGATGTATCAGCCCAGTCTTTCCCATTCTTCTGGGAGAGACGAGGGTTACGTTCCGTTCATTTCTGAGTGTAGTGCAAATCTTATTGCTCTCGGCTATGCGGTCGCAGAAGTATTCCGGACCCTTGTAGCCATATACCACAAAAGGGTTGTTCAGTCTTGCCGTCATATCATTGCGTTAATTGCGTTGCGCAAATTACGCAATAAAGATTGGAAGAACCAAATCTTCGGGCAACATTGTGAGTGTTTGTTGGGTGCTGGGAAAAAACTGATACGCTTGAAAACGCAGGAAGCACCGTATGGGACTACACAGTGAATGGTGGCAAACCCTAAGCGCAAAAGTAGGAGGCAGACACCCGGGGTGGGTGTCTGCCTCCTGCTTGTTGGGGATAAGCCGCTCTGCGCGGAGCGGTTAGGGAATGAGATACTTGTCGCCCGTTTCCTTGACAATCGTCTGCTTGTAGCTTTCGTTGAAGCCGGGGCGTACGGGACGCGCGCCCAGTCCGTCGGGAGTCAGCTCGAACTTGCCGTCCTTTTCGGGCTTGACGGTCTGGTCGTTGTACTTGACAATGAGGTATTGGCCCAGCTTGATCCAGCGGTCCATCATCTGACGGGCACAGTCGGCGGAGTAGTCAGTCAGATAGGCCGCGGCACGGGCGGCATCGTAGCGCAGCAGTTCCATGGCCTGACGTTCGACTTCGGCCTGATGGGCTGCATAGCGGTCTTCGAGCTCCTGACGGGCCTGCTGCAGGCTCGGGAAGAGCTGCGAGTAGCGCGGATAAGTCATGTTTGACACCCAGTTTTGTACCCAGAAGGCGGAGTTCCAAGAGAAGGTCACGCCGTCGGCATCACTGGGGTCGTAACAGGAGGGAGCCTGTGTGGCTGAGCAGTAGACGGGGGTGTAGGGCACCATGTTGGGATCGTCGTTGCCATACCAGAGCACACCGCCCACGGCGTTGGGCA
Source organism: uncultured Bacteroidales bacterium (assembly GCA_945828345.1). GTDB lineage: Bacteria > Bacteroidota > Bacteroidia > Bacteroidales > Bacteroidaceae > Alloprevotella. Next base: position 2,725 of record CALZRA010000146.1, on the reverse strand, counting down.
GGAAGTCGCGCACTTGGATGACATAGGTGCCGGCTGTCTGCTGCGTAGAGATGGGGCGCTCGTTGAAGTACTTCTTGCCTTCATATTCCCAAGTGAGCGGGGTGGGGCGGTAGGGCGCGCAGTAAGGGCCTGCTCCAACGTCCTTCGTCACATCAAAGGGGGTGCCTTCGTAGTGGTCGCGCATGGAGTTCATGACATCGTGGAGCGACAGCTTCTGCTTGGGCTTGAAGTAGAGCGGCATGGGCTCGGCCTGGCCGATGTGCCGGCCGTCGGCATAGTCGAGGTAGCGGTCCATGCCTTCGACCCACTTGTTGTAGAAGCTCCACACACGGGTTTCGCAATAGCGGATGGCTCCGAAGTCGGCCGGCGCGTAGGCATCGGCAAAGGAAAAGTCGGCATCTTTGCCGCTGAAGTAGCCGCGCTTGCGGGCAAAGCTGACCACGTCCTTGGCGTACAGGACATTTTGCTTGTCCTTCATGTCGAAGCGGTGTATGCGGCTTTGGTTGGCATGGCAGGCGATGCAGTCGTCGGGTATGCGTACGGCAACCCACACTGTGCCCCGCTCTTCGGGACCTTTGCCGATCATTTCGAGCATCCACACTTCGTTGGGGTCAGCAATGGAGAAGCTTTCGCCTTCAGAGGCGTAGCCGTAGGTCTGGACCAGTGTGGTCATGACCTGTATGGCCTCGCGCGCCGTCTTGGAACGTTGCAGGGCTATGGTCATAAGGCTGACGTAGTCGATGATACCATTGGGGTCAGCCAGTTCTTCGCGCCCGCCAAAGGTGGTCTCGGTAATGGCCACCTGATGCTCGTTGATGTAGCCCATCACGGCATAGGTGTAGGGTGCCTCGGGTATCTCGCCGTGATAGGCGTTGGTGTCACCGTCTATGATGCGGCGCATGCTTCCCGGTGCGTGGGTGGCAGCAGGCAGGTAGTGGAGGCGGCCGAACATGCCGTAGTCGTCCTGGTTATAGGTGATGAAGGCAGAACCGTCGGCCGATGCCTTCTTGCCTACCAAGAAGCTGGTGCAGGCCCAGGCTGCCGGCGAACCGACGGCCAGGGCCAGAGCCAAGGCCGCCATTTTATGGAGTAGGTGCATAGAGTGTTGGTGTTGGGGAAGTCAGGTGGTTGTTTCCTTCGGTTATGGGAGCTTCGGTTGTGAACTCAGATAGATGCGCAAATGGGGGCAAAATACAGTCCTGAAAAAGAATATATACTTCATCGGCCATAGAAGATATACTTCATTGGCGATAGAATATATACTTCATTGGCGATAGAAGATATATTGCTTTGAAAAGCAGGAAATCCCGTCGGCAAGCAGGCCTGTTTGCCGCGCGAAGGAGGAAGCTGGTTGCAGCCCCAGTCACTTCCATCAAAAGGTCGTCCGTGTAGGCTCCTTGGGGTGGCTTAGTTGGTTGCCTTGAACGACATGTCGAGTCCCTTGACCGAGTGGGTGAGTGCGCCGACAGAGATGAAGTCCACTCCGCATTCGGCGTAGTCGCGCAGCGTGTCGAAGGTGATGCCGCCGCTCGACTCGGTTTCGAACTTGTGGTCGATGAGCTGTACCGCCTTGCGCGTGTCTTCGACCGAGAAGTTGTCGAGCATGATGCGGTCTGCGCCGCCGTGGGCCATTACCTGACGGATTTCGTCGAAGCTGCGGCATTCGATTTCGACCTTCAGGTTCAGGCCCTTCGCCTGCTGATAGGCTGCACAGCGGTCGAGGGCTTGGGCGATGCCGCCGCAGAAGTCCACGTGGTTGTCCTTAAGCAGGATCATGTCGAAGAGCCCGATGCGGTGGTTCACGCCGCCGCCAATCTTCACCGCCTCTTTTTCGAGCATACGCATGCCCGGGGTGGTCTTGCGGGTGTCGAGCACGCGGGTGCCGGTGCCTTTCAGCCGTTCGACATAGCGGTTGGTCATGGTCGCGATGCCGCTCATGCGCTGCATGATGTTCAGCATGAGGCGTTCGGTCTGGAGCAGTGAGCGCACCTTGCCCGAAACAATCATGGCCACATCGCCCGGCTTGACGCGGGTACCGTCGTCCAGGAACTGTTCTACCTGCAGGGTGGGGTCGAAACGGTGGAACACCTCTTTGGCGATGCGCATACCGGCCAGTATGCCTTCTTCCTTGATGAGCAGTTTGGATTTGCCTTCGGCATCTTCGGGGATGCAGCAGAGTGTGGTGTGGTCGCCATCGCCGATGTCCTCCGAGAAGGAGAGGTCGATGAGCCTGTCGTTCAGTTCGTCAACAGTATACATGGAGATTGAAGGATTGTAGGCGGCCTCCCAGCGTATGTGGGCGGGCCGCCTGAGTTTTACGTTGCGGGGAGTAGGGCAGGGCTTCCGAACTCGTAAGGTACTACCCTTTGTGTTGAATCCTTTGATAGTTGTTGAATTTAGGTGGCATTTGAGTTTTTGCGCAACAAAAGCGCACCGTATTGTTCACAATTACCGTCCTAAGTGTCGTTACGCCACTTCGGACGGATTCAACGCAATGATCAATGAATGAGTCATCATCGAGTGCAAAGGTAATATTTATTGTTCATACCTTTACCCTACCGATGTTTATTTTCCCATTTCCAGATGAAGCGGGGTCCTAACGCCCTTGAAGGATAACAAAGTATAGGACCAGAATAAGTCCCGGGATTTGCTCCCCGAGGCTTTGCCTTTTATCGGTTTTGTTTTTCCGCATAGGCCAGAATGCTGCGAATGATGAAATCTGCCT
>CALZRA010000145.1 GCA_945828345.1 uncultured Bacteroidales bacterium | reverse complement strand
ATTAACAAAATTCGCTTGCTCAAAACCATAGGAAGCAGGGCGCACTTCATCGCCTCGTTCTCCCCAGGGTGTTGCCCTGGGCTATGCGCTCGTTAAATAAGATTGGCTGCGCTCGGCATAGCTCAAGCAAGCTTGGCTCTGCGCTCACTTGCACAATCTTTGTCCCCTTCAGGGCGTGCCTTGAACGCTTGTTGCCAAGCATCGACTACTTGCAAAACTATTTTTTGATAAAGTAGGCTGCGGCTCGGCAGTGCAAAATGCAAAATCTTTCAGCTTTTCTTTTGCACTTCGCTCGCCTTGCACTACTTTTGGATAAAGTAGGCTGCGGCTCGGCAGTGCAAAATGAAAATCTTTCAGCTTTTCTTTTGCACTTCGCTCGCCTTGCACTACTTTTTGATAAAGTAGGCTGCGGCTCGGCAGTGCAAAATGAAAATCTTTCAGCTTTTCTTTTGCACTTCGCTCGCCTTGCACTACTTTTGCACTGAAATTGCGCACAAATGGCAAGTTTGAGCAATTCAACCGCTACCGGGTTGCAGGATGCGGCGCAGAACGCGCTGTACGTCGGGTAGGGCCGGAAGGCCTTGTGGCGAATCTCCCGCACCCCCGAAATGTAAAACAGTTTAATCAGATAAGTATGACCAAACGCAAAATCCAATTCAGTTTAGTCTATCGCGACATGTTCCAGAGCAGCGGCAAGTTCCAGCCGCGCAAGGACCAGTTGGAGCGCATTGCCCCCGTTATCATCAAAATGGGATGCTTTGCCCGCGTCGAGACCAATGGTGGTGCCTTCGAGCAGGTCAATCTGCTCTATGGCGAGAATCCTAACAAGGCCGTCCGCGCCTTTACCAAGCCTTTCAACGAAGTGGGCATCAAGACCCACATGCTCGACCGTGGACTGAACGCCCTGCGCATGTTCCCCGTGCCTGCCGACGTGCGCCGCCTGATGTATAAGGTGAAGCACGCCCAAGGGGTAGACATCACCCGCATCTTCTGCGGCCTGAACGACGTGCGCAACATCATCCCCTCCATCAAGTACGCCATCGAAGGCGGAATGACTCCGCAGGCTACCCTCTGCATCACCAATTCGCCCATCCACACGGCCGAATATTATGCTCACATCGCTGACCAGCTCATTGAGGCCGGCGCACCCGAAATCTGCTTGAAGGACATGGCCGGTATCGGCCAGCCAGCCATGCTCGGCCGCCTCACCAAGATGATTAAGGACAAGCACCCCGAGGTGATCATCGAATACCACGGCCATTCGGGCCCGGGACTCTCCATGGCCACCATCCTCGAAGTGTGCAAGAACGGTGCCGACGTGATAGACACCGCCATCGAGCCGCTGTCGTGGGGCAAGGTCCACCCCGACGTGATTTCGGTCCAGAGCATGCTGAAGCACGCCGGCTTCGACGTGCCCGAAATCAACATGGAAGCTTACATGGAAGCCCGCAAGCTCACGCAGGAGTTCATCGACGACTTCCTGGGCTACTTCATGAACCCCTCAAACAAGCTCATGAGTTCGCTGCTCCTGGGCTGCGGTCTGCCTGGCGGCATGATGGGTTCGATGATGGCCGACCTCACGGGCGTGATGGGTGCTATCAACAACAACCGCAAGGCCAAGGGCGAACCCGAATACTCGGAGGACGAACTGCTCGTCAAGCTCTTCGACGAGGTGGCTTACGTGTGGCCGCGTGTAGGTTATCCTCCCTTGGTAACTCCCTTCTCTCAGTATGTCAAGAACATTGCCCTGATGAACCTCCTCACCGAGTCGATGGGCAAGCCCCGCTACTCGATGATGGACAACTCCATCTGGGGTATGATTCTCGGCAAGAGCGGACGTCTGCCCGGCGAAGTGGATCCCGAAATCAAGGCTCTGGCCAAGGAAAAGGGCTTCGAGTTTACCGACGCTGACCCGCAGAGCTACTATCCCGACGACCTCCAGCGTTTCATCGACGAGATGGAGCAGAACGGTTGGGAGCGCGGCGAAGACGATGAGGAACTCTTTGAGTTCGCCATGCACGAAACGCAGTACCGCGACTACAAGAGCGGTGCCGCCAAGAAGCGTTTCCTGGCCGACTTGCAGGCTGCCAAGGACAAGGCCGGCGCAGCGGGCATGACTCCCGAGGAGGCCGCTGCCCTGAAGCACGCCAAGGCCGATGCCGTGGTGGCTCCCGAGAGCGGTACGCTGCTGTGGGAAATCGGTGGCGATGGCGAGTGTGTCAAGAGCATCGAGCCGTTCATTGGCAAGCAGTATGCCGAAGGCGACTTCTTCTGCTACATTGAGAACAACCACGGACAGATTCTCGAAATCCCCGCTGCCCTGGGCGGCAAGCTCGTGGAAATCAATGCCAAGCAGGGCGCACGCGTCAACAAGGGCGATGTCGTTGCCTACATTGAGCGCGAGCAGAAGGCTGAATAAGCGTTTCATGCGCCCAGTGCGCAGTGGCTGACAGACCATCGACAAACAGGAGTTTACAGGACTTCCCTTCGGCGACGCAAGGCCGCCCGGACGGGAATCCCTGTAAACTCCTGTTTTGTGGAAAGGAATGACGGGCGTTCAACTTGCCGAGTTGAACGCCCGTCAGCATGGTGTGGCTTATCGGATGACTTTCTTCACCGTGCCGTCTGAGAGCTGTATGAGCTGGATGCCCCGGCTGTCAGGCTGCGAGAGGCGTCGTCCGCTCAGGTCGTAGCGAGCCTTTTCGGTCACGGCTTTCGGGCCGCACACCGTGGGCAGGCCGGTCTGTTCCAGAATGTCGGTCAGCTTGAAGCGCACGCAGTTGTCCACCTCACACTTCTGGAAGTCGTTGGCATTGTAGTTGTACACGAAGGCTATCACTTCCATGTTGTCCTTCACCCAGTTGTCCTGAAGGTCGAAGGTGCAGCTGTACTGGAAGGTGTTGTCGTCCCATACCACGGGTTCGCCCCAGGTGGAGTTGTAGGCGCGGGTCACGTGCTGTTGGTAGAACGACTTGCCGGCTCCTGACTGCGACGAGCTGAAGATGTCGTTTTCGAGCAGGAACACATTGAGGCGCGGGTTCGGCGTGTCGTACATGGCGTTGCACTTTACGCCCACCGAGGCCGTCACTTGGGTGCTGTCGGCGTTGTAGGCCAGCGTCAGGCCCAGCACGGCGTTGGCCTCGCGTTGCAGTTCGATATCTGCATAGTAGGCAATGGTAGAGGCAGAGCCGGGAATGAAGATCGTGTTGAGGTAGCTCGAACTGTTGTAGTGCGGATAGGCCGCCCGGCGGTTCATCATCATGCCCGGGGCATAGCTGTAGGGGTATTCGACGTAGAACTGCAGATACTCGCGGTCGGCAGGCTGCGTGAAGCTGTCCTCATAGTAGCCCGAATGGTGGGCAATGGCATACACGCGGTCGGCATAGGAAGCCTGCGAGAGGAACTCGTGGAGCGCGTTGGCCACGGACGGACAGTTGGGACACCGCTCGGTGGTGAACTCCTCGATGAGCACGTTGCGCTGGTAGGCGTAGACGGCTTCGGCAGTGTTGTTGTCGGCCACTTCGTCCGCACCGCCGTTCAGGCCGGTGAGCTTCAGCTGCCAGCTGTCGCTTTCGTCCACCTCGCTCTGCGGGTCGAAGGGGAAGCTAATGGTCTGCGTCTGGCCGGGCTGCAGGCTGAGATTCAGCTCGGTCTGGGCGGCTGTCGAGCCGTTGCGATCCACGTCAAACTGGATGCTGCTGACGGCTTCGGTGCCCGCATTGAAGAGCGTGGCAGTGGCCTGCATGGCTGTGGCCGAGGTCGTGGGGGCCGGGCTGACCTGTGCCGAGAGCAGGCCCAAGTCATGCTGCGGCAGCTTGTCGCCACTCACCAAGGCTTCGACGCTCACCACGCCGTAGCTGCTGATGTCGGTCCACTCTCCACCCTTGAGGCGGCAGAACGACGACTCCCTCACGCGCGGCGACACCTGGGAGATGATGTTTACGCCCGTCTTCTGGTAGATGGAGAAGCCGATGTACAGGTCTTCGCTCCCGCCCTCCAAAGTGTAAGGCGTGTCGAAGGGCACTTCGTTCCAGCCCTGCTGTACGGTCGGCGTGGTGCCTGAGCGCAGAATGAGCTGTTCGGCCAGGTTCGGCCCGTCGGGCGAGTGGCGCAGCCACACCCTGAGCGAGTCGGTGTTGATGCGTTGTACCAGCGCGGCGCGCACTGCTGTGACGGTGCTGCCGGCATAGCCTGAGAGCTGGTTGGCGGGAATGCGCAGCGCACAGTCGAGCCAGCCGCGCTCGTCCATTCTTACAGAGGTTTCCGTGCTCTGTTCGCTGTTGCAGAAACCCAGGGTGGCTGTTTGGGCCGACGCGCCGAGCGTGCAGGCCGACAGCCCCAATAAGAGTAGTGTTTTCTTCATTGTTTGATTAGAAAGATGTGGTGGCCGCACCGGCATCCCTGTGCTACAGGGTGACCAGTGTGGCCCCAAAACCATATTCGCGGAAAGAGGCATCCTGGTGACGTGCCTGCGGGAAGCGCGTCTGTACCAGTTGGATGAGGGCTTTGCGCAACACGCCGTTGCCCTTGCCGTGGATAAACACGATGCGCTGGCCCGTGTGGTTGCGGTGCGCCTGCAACATGTCGGCTGCCACCTTGAGCTGGTAGTCCAGAATGTCGGCCGGTTGCAGTCCGACCAGCGTGTCGAGCAGGCTGTGAGCGTGCAGGTCCACCTCAATGGGCATGTCGGCCTGCCGTTTGGCGGCGCGCCTGCCTTGGGGCGAGGAAGTCTCGGTGCGGGGCTGCGCTTCGGGCGTGCGTTCGGTCATGGCCTGTTGCAGCAGTTCGGCATCGATGCCCGTGCCGCGCACAGGCAGGTCATCGACCACCAAGGGCAGCACCCACGCCGGCTGGTGGAAGAAGGGGGTGTCGGTGAAGGTATGCAGCTTGAAGCACCGTGTCAGGTCGGGCCGCAAGGGCATGTTGAGGGGCGGCTTGGGCGCGAAGGGCTTGTCGCGCTTGAAGGCCAGCGTCTGCAACACGGGACGTTCCCACAGTTGCAGCTCGGCCGGTGGCACCGTTTCGAGCAGCAGCTTGGTGTTGGGGGCCAGTTCGCCCTCGTGGCGCAGGGCTGTATTGCCGTCTACGGTCAGCATCAGGGCGAAGCGCAGGTAGTAGTTGCAGTCGTTCACCAGGTAGATTTCGAAGTCCGTGTTGGGCACGCGCCGCGCCTCGGCGGGCACGAAGGCCAAGCTGAGGTTGAGCTGGTCGGCTCCGCGCCGTTCCTGTGGCAGCGGCGTGTAGCTGAGCGGCAGGTCGGCCAAGTCGGTCTCCTCGGCCTCTTCGGCCTCCGCCTCAGTGACTTCGGCAGCGGGCTTCGCTTTCTTCTTTGGCTTGACGGCGATGTTGTAGGCATCGGTCTCGACCACCACCACATCTTTCAGCAGGGTGGGAATCTCAAAGCCGTCGGCATCGCTCACCAGTACGGTGTCCTTGCCTTGGAATCCGGTTATCACGCCTCCTCCCACGTCGTTGAGGAAGCGCACTTTGTCGCCAATTTTCATGTCAGTCTGTTAGAGTTGTCAGTTCATTAAGTTGTCTCGTGCGGCACAGTATCTCAGGAGTCAGGCCGCGGCAGTACTATCCCCAGCGTACCCACTTGAGCATTTCCTTCAGCGTAGGCTTTTTGCCATACATGAGGATGCCCACCCGGTAGATGCGC
>CALZRA010000144.1 GCA_945828345.1 uncultured Bacteroidales bacterium | reverse complement strand
TGCAATGCATGTACATGCACCCGTGCATAAAGTTTTTAAGGCTCGACTAACTAATCGCCAACTTATCCCGAACTGGGAGTGTAAGTACGACTTCTACTGGGATGGAAGTACTACTCCTTCTGGCGAGATGATGCAGTGCAAGCGGGCGCAGAAAAGTCAGGCTCGCTTGGGCTTTATTGCCGAATGCGGCCTATCTTTGCATCTCGTTTGGCGCATTCATGCAGTGCGCCCTTCCTGACCAACCCTCAAACTACAGTCCCGACAGCTATGCAACAACCACTTATCCGCATCGTGAACGGCATTGCCCGACACCCCGACTTCCGACTGGCTCATCCTGTCCAGTTCTGTCTGTATGCAGGCGAACACACGGTGGTGTACGGCCCGAACGGAGGAGGCAAGACACTCTTTGCCGCCCTCATGACTGGAGCGCAGCCGGCTTTGGGCTTGGGGGTGCAATACCATTGGCCCGACAGTGCGGACAAACGGCTGCATGAACGCATCCGCAGCATTTCCTTTCGCGATGTGTATGGTGGCAACGAGCCGGCCTATTACCAGCAACGGTGGAACCGCTTTGATGAACAGGAATTCCCGACGGTAGGCGAGGTGCTCGCCAAGATGCCATACGCCCATGCGGAACTGTGCCGGGAATTGGGTATGGATGAGCACGCCGGCAAGCCTGTCAACCTGCTTTCGAGCGGCGAACTGAGAAGATTGCAGCTCGTTCAGGCATTGGGTGGCAGCCCAGATGTGCTGGTCATTGACAATCCGTACATTGGTTTGGATGCCGCAGCCCGTGAGATGCTGACTTCGGTGCTCGAAACGCTCAGCCACCAGCTTACCTTGGTCGTGCTGGCCAGCCGGGCGCAGGACATTCCCCACTTCATCCCAAGCGGAGTGTGGGTAGAGGACGGGCTGGTAGGGCCACGCATTCCCACGCAGGAGTTGACCAAGCGCGAAGAGGCGGAGCCGGTAGTGGCCGCAGCCCTGCCGGCGGCTGCTGTGGAGGTGGACCATGAAGAGCCGGCGGGTGGCGAGCTGATTGGCTTTGACCACATCACTGTCCGCTACGGGCAGCGCACCATTCTCGACAACCTGAGCTGGCAGGTGAACCGGGGCGAGCACTGGGCACTGACAGGCGAGAACGGGGCCGGCAAGTCAACCTTGCTCTCGTTAGTGTGTGCCGACAATCCGCAAGCCTATGCCTGCAACATCACCTTGTTCGGCCACCGGCGTGGAAGGGGCGAGAGCATTTGGGACATCAAGCGGCACATCGGATATGTGTCGCCTGAGATGTTCTCAACCTACCGCAAGTCGTTGCCGGCTATCGACATCGTGGCCAGCGGCCTGCATGACACCATCGGCCTGTACAGGAGGGTCAGTGAAGCAGAACGTGCTGCCTGCGCGGAATGGATGAGTGCGTTCGGCGCTTCACACCTGGCCGGGCGGAACTATCTGCAACTCTCCTCGGGCGAGCAGCGGCTCATCCTGCTGGTGCGTGCCTTTGTGAAACATCCGGCCCTGCTCATCCTCGACGAGCCGTTCCATGGGCTGGATGCCCGCAGCCGAGAAAGGGCACGCCGACTGATTGATGCCTATATGGCGCAGCCAGACAAGACGCTCGTCATGGTGACGCATTATCCCGAAGAGCTGCCCCACAGCATTGACCACCACCTGCACCTGACCAAGCATTGACTCCCAGTGCGGCTCCCGATGCACTGCAAATAGTTTTTCGGCGGGATGCTTGTCGGCATTGCTGCCCTCATTGGGACTTTGGTCCCCCTCTTTTATTTTCCCCAAACAGACACAACACTATGGTTTCAGTAGACGGTCTTGCCGTAGAATTTGGCGGCACCCCCCTGTTCAGTGACATATCCTTTGTAATCAACGAGAAAGACCGCATCGCCCTGATGGGCAAGAACGGTGCGGGCAAAAGCACTTTGCTGAAGATTCTGGCCGGTGTGCGCACTGCCACCCGAGGCACGGTGTCAGCACCCAAGGACACGGTGATAGCCTATCTGCCGCAGCACTTGATGACGGAGGACGGGCGCACGGTGTTTGAAGAAGCAAGCCAGGCATTCGCCCACCTGCATGAAATGGAGGCGCACATCGAGGAGCTGAACCGCCAGTTGGCCGAACGCACCGACTATGAGAGCGAGGACTACATGGCTCTGATTGAGGAGGTGGCTACGCTGAGCGAGAAGTTCTATGCCATCGACATGACCCACTTCGAGGAGGATGTGGAGAAGACACTGCTGGGTCTGGGCTTTGAGCGCAGCGATTTCGGTCGTCAGACCAGTGAGTTCTCGGGAGGCTGGCGCATGCGCATCGAGCTGGCCAAGATGTTGCTCACCAATCCCGATGTGTTGCTGCTCGACGAGCCTACCAACCACCTCGACATAGAGTCGATAGGCTGGCTCGAAGACTTTCTCATCAGTAACGGCAAGGCGGTGGTGGTCATCAGTCACGACCGCAAGTTTGTCGACAACATCACCACCCGTACCATCGAGGTGACCATGGGCCGCATCTACGACTATAAGGTGAACTATTCGCAGTACCTGCAACTGCGTGCCGAGCGGCGCGAACAACAGCAGAAGCAGTATGAGGAACAGCAGAAGATGATTCAGGAGACCAAGGACTTCATCGAACGCTTCAAGGGTACCTACTCCAAGACGTTCCAGGTGCAGAGCCGTGTGAAGATGCTCGAAAAACTGGAGCTGGTCGAAGTGGACGAGGAGGACACCTCCGCCCTGCGCCTCAAGTTCCCGCCTTCACCCCGCAGCGGACAATATCCTGTAGTGCTCGACGATGTGGGTAAGGCGTTCGGCCCCAAACGCATTTTCAGCCATGCCACACTGACTATTGAGCGGGGCGACAAGGTGGCCTTTGTGGGCCGTAACGGCGAAGGCAAGTCGACGTTGGTCAAGTGCATCATGGGCGAGCTGGAACATGAGGGCACACTGACCTTGGGCCATAACGTGCAGATAGGCTACTTTGCCCAGAATCAGGCCTCGCTGTTAGATGGCGAACTGACGGTGTTCCAAACCATCGATGATGTGGCAAAGGGAGACATACGCACCAAGATACGCGACCTGCTCGGCGCTTTCATGTTTGGCGGCGAAGCCAGCACCAAGAAGGTGAAGGTGCTGTCGGGTGGCGAACGCACCCGTCTGGCCCTGTTGAAGCTCCTGCTCGAACCGGTGAACCTGCTGATTCTGGACGAACCCACCAACCACTTGGACCTGCGCACCAAGGACGTGCTGAAGCAGGCGCTGATGGACTTCGACGGTACGCTGATATGCGTGAGCCATGACCGTGACTTCTTGGACGGTCTGGTCTCGAAGGTCTATGAGTTCGGCCACGGCCGTGTGCGCGAGCACCTGTGCGGCATCTACGAATTTCTGGAAAGCAAGAAGCGCGAGGAACTGCTGCAAATGGGCATCCGTCAATAGGTGCGCCCAGCCTGTCATCGCCGACAGAGAGTCGGGCAGGAAGGCATAGCGATTCATGGCATTTCCCGTCATTCTGCAAGACAAAACATTGGGGGTTGCCAGCATTCATTCCAAGTGATGAATGCTGGCAACCCCATTACGTAACCACCGCATGAGCCATCCTAATGTCTTGTTCTTCATGACAGTGGTCCTGAACTGTGGGCTCTTTTAGGGTGCCCCCCTTGTTTCATTGCTTCACGATCTTCCGCCCGTTGATGACATAGATGCCCTTGGGCAGCGAACGGTAGGCTTCGCTCAGTGTGGTTTGCTTGCGCACTAAGCGACCGTCCAGGCTGTAGATGTCGTGGGTCTGTTCGGCGGGAATCTCGCGGAACACGTTCTCCATGCCCGAGGGAGTGTATGTGCTGAGCAGGGTGATGGCTTTCAGCACATAATAGATGCCTGTGTCGGTGTGACTGTCCTCACTGCTGTTATCGGTGTCGAAGGCATCGTAGCCATTCTCAAGCAGATGACTTTCCATGTGTTCCTGATTGAGGTAGGGCACCACTTCATCGTTTTGTGAGTGTACAAAGGTGATGCGGTCGGTTCTTTCGGGTTTCCAGGAGTCATACACGAGCGAGTTCTGCTTCAGGTGGTAGATGATTTCCTTCATCACCTCGCTGTTCTCGTCGAAGAAGGCCGGTTTCATCATTTGGTCGATCGGCAGTTTCCTGTCCTCGGCATGGCCATACAGCTCATAGATGAAGTCATTGATGTAGTCAGTGCCGTACAGCTTGGTGTCGAAGAGTTCGGACAGGTGTGGCACCAGTTCGTCGGTAAAGATGTCTTCGTTCTTCACCTTGTTGCCTCCAGCATCAATCATGCCGCTGAATATCAGGGGCAGGGCCACGGGGTATTGCGTCAGGTTGTCCTCCACCAGTTTCCGATAGTGCGCATACATGTCATAAGGCCCGCCTCCAATGATGCAGTAGTCAATCTTCGGCAGCTCATCGCCGCGATAGCCCTCAGCCACCAAACGGTTGACCCACATGCCCGAGTGTCCGCCTTGCGAATAGCCGAGGTTGAGTGTCACGTTGTTACATTCGTAGCCCTCTTCTTCCAGCAGTTTGCGGCCGGCCAGGAAGGCATCAATGTTCACGCGCGCAGTGGCCCTGCCTTGCAGGTACTTCTGGTTGTGTTCCACGTCGATACCGAATCCGAAGCCGTCGGACTCTATCATGATATAGTTGGAGTTGGCCAGAATGCCTTCGATTGTAAAGCCGCTCGACACGTGTGTGGGACACTGCTTGTCGGTGGTGATCGTGTAGTGGTTCAGCAGGCCGCATCCCTTGGCCTTGACCGTCTTGTCATGCACATCGGGAGTCATAAAGATGGCGGCCGACAGCACGATGGGGGTCTCTCCGTCGGCATCGACAGTTTCATAGTTAAAGTCATAACGCCAGAATCCTCCGCAATCAGTGCGGTTGACGATTCCGATTTCCGGCTCTGTGGTTTGGGCAACCACAACGGTCGAAGCCAGCCATGCCACTACGGCCAGCCATGCTGTTCTAAACACGGTATTCATCATATATAGGTATTAGAAGCCTGTAGATCTATGGGTCTTCAGGCTACAAATATAGGTAGAAATCTAAACCTTTCACAAAACGGAAGCAGATTTTGGTCTCATTGCAGTGTTTTCTCGCGCCGTCCTACCGCATCGAACACAAGCTGGGCAAGCCGCGCGAGCGCAGTCCATGGTTCAGCCGCTCGTGGTATATCAGCCTTATGGTGCTGAAGGACAAGCTGGCGGACGTGATAGGCGAGATGTTCGCGGGATTGTTTGACAACCTGGACGTTCACTAACAGAAGTGGTCAGCCGATGTGGTCTATATGTAGAAGGAATTGGACTATACGGGATAAATGCGACAGGCATTCATGCACCCCTGTATCATTTTTCGTATTATTGCAGTACTAACCCAAAAAACTGTATATTATGGAATCATTTATAATTCTTCTTTTGTTCGTGTTAATAATCGTATTGGAGATACATGATTCTACGCGGAAAAGGTCAAAATACAGAGAAAAATGGTCTGACAGATATAACGGCCCTCGACCTTTCTGGGTTCCGAAAAAAAAGAGATAATGGATACAACGGTCTTTTATTCACTCATTACGATGCGCTATTTTATTATTGCACAAACAATAAAATTAAATTCTTTACTATGGCACTTCTAATTATTACAATCATCTTCCTTGTTCTTGTGTATAGAGATTTAGGCAAGCTGCAGGT
>CALZRA010000143.1 GCA_945828345.1 uncultured Bacteroidales bacterium | reverse complement strand
TCTATTCGAACCTGTGCATTTTTTGCACAAGTTGAAGATTCTTCTAATTCCTCTGCGTTATAGATGTTTTTTATGTGTCTTAGGATTGATGTTCGGTCTATACCAAACAACTCAGCCATCTGGCTTTGTGTGAGCCACACGGTGTCTTGCTCCAACTTCACTTCAAGCTGGGTGTTGCCGTCTTCCGTCGTGTAGAGAACGATAGACGAACCGTTATTCGCAATGATAGTGTTTTCTGTCATACCTTTCTTGTTTATGGAGTCAGAAGATGCCTTACTTGTCTTGTTCGCAGGACAAAAATAGGCTGTTTCTGTCTTGTCCGCAAGACCAAGTGGGGTTTTCTGGTACTGGCAGGGGAAGAGTGGATGATTTTCATACAGCAGAGTGTATGATTTTCATACAATCGTCACCCGGGAATGGGTAAAACCTTGGCACTCTCGTAGGCCGCCTCTATATTTGCAAGCAAACCGATCACTCATGAAACAGAAAAGCGTTTTACTATGGCTTATGGCAGCCTTTTGGACACACTGCATGGCGACCACAGAGGCCGACACTCTGGTGCTGACCCTGCAGGACATCATTGCCCTGGCCCAGAGGCAATCGCCATCGGCCCAAAGCGCACGCAACACTTTTCTGTCGGCTTACTGGAACTACCGCTACTTCCGCGCCAACCTGCTGCCCTCCGTCACGCTCTCTTCCGCACCTTATATCAATAAGGAGATGAACAAGATTGCACAGCCCGACGGTACGGCGCAGTTCCTGCAGCAGGACCAGTTGGGTGCGGACCTCACGCTGAAGGTCAACCAGCAGGTCAGCTGGACGGGCGGCAGCTTCTTCCTGAAGAGCACGCTCAACCGCATCGACGAGTTCCAGCAGCGCACCACGGCCTACAGCTGCCAGCCGCTGCTCATCGGCTACGAGCAGAGTCTCTTCGGCTACAACTCCCTGAAGTGGGACAGGCGCATCGAACCTATCCGCTTCCGCGAGGCCAAGAAGCTGTATGCCGCAACACTCGAAACCATCTCGGCCACCGCCTGCGACCACTTCTTCGCACTCGCTTCGGCGCAGACCGCCCTCGACATGGCGCGGCAGAACTTTGCTGCTGCCGACACGCTCTACAGCATGGCACAAGGTCGCTACGAGATAGGCACTATCACGCAGAACGAGATGCTCCAGCTCGAAATCAACCGGCTCAATGAGGAGACGAATGTGATGGATGCCGAGGTGTCGCTGAAGGAAACGGTGCAGCGCGTGCGTTCCTTCCTCGCCCTGCCTCCTACTGCGGAGCTGCGGATCGTCCTGCCCGACAGTGTACCGCCGTTCCAAGTCTCCCTGCCTCAGGCCATGCAGCTCGCACTCGAAAACAGCAGTGTGCCCGAGTACTATCGGCGCATCCAAAAGGAGAGCGAAAGCAACCTGTCGCAAGCCAAGGCCAACCGCGGCTTCCGCGCCGACCTCTACGTGCAGTTCGGACTGTCCCAAACGGGAAACGAGTTGCGCGGCGTGTACCGCAACCTTATGAATCAGGAGTATGCGGGCATCTCACTCTCCATTCCCCTACTCGACTGGGGACGTGGAAAAGGCAGGGTAAAAACGGCCCAATCGCAATTGGCTCTCACGCAGACCGAAGTGGAGCAGGGCATGGCGGGCTTCCGGCAAACGGTGCAGGAGCTGGTTCTTCAGTTCAACATGCAGGCCCGCAAGGTCCGCGTGGCCTCGCTCACCGACCAACGGGCCGAACAACGCCACCGCATTGCCCAACGCCTTTACATCCTGGGGCGCGGCAGTATGCTCGACCTCAATGCGGCGGTGAGCGAAAAGAACGCAGCCAAGTTGGGCTATGTCCGCACGCTGAGCACCTACTGGAACCTCTACTACACCCTGCGCAGCCTGACGGCCTACGACTTTGAGCACAACATGCCACTGTCCGAACAATTACCCATTTAAGTTACTGCGTAACTCGGTTATCAGATTATCAGGTTATGAGGAATAAGGTTATGAGGTTATAAAGTTACTGTTGTAACGCTTGAACATCGCCCGCTTAAATAGTAATCTTATAACCTCATAACCTAAAATCTCATAACCTCAGCAATAACCTCATAAACTTATTTTTATAACCTATTCTGTTACATTTCCCCTGTTTGAGCGTATATATAATAAGAATATAATCCTAAAGTAACTCATGAAACAATTACTGACCCTGTTCCTCTGCGGCCTCTTCGTACTGGCTGCTCCCGCCTGCGCCCAGCGCATCATCCAAAATCCCAAGGCTTTGGGCTGCCTGAATGTGTCGGGCGGCGAACTGAAGGCTAGCGAGGTGGTGTTTGCCGACACGGCCACCACGGTACAATTCACAATGGACTACCCCGCAGGCTACACTTTCCGCATCGCCGGAACCTCCTATTTGGTGGACGAAAACAACCGCCGCTACCTTGTGCGCTCGGCCGAAGGGCTGACCCTGGACGAATGGGTCACTTCACCCGCCGACAGAACCACCCACTTCACGCTGCACTTTGAACCCCTGCCCAAGCGCACGCGGGTGTTCGACTTCATCGAGTACGACGGACAGAGGGCTTTCATGCTTCTGGGCATCCACGACAGCAAGCAGAAGTTAAAGATGAAGACGATGGAGGAACTCACCGGTGCGAAGGCTTACCCCTCACTTGCCGACTGGTTCACCACCGACAGCGTGACCCTTCGCGGACGCATTGAGGGCTACAGCGCCGAGGCAGGATTTCCCACCCAGCTCGAAATGTCCTACAAAAGCGTGTTCGATAAGTATGATTTGGTCATGGTGGCCGACATACGCCCCGACGGCACGTTTGAGAAGCGATGGAAGGTGGATTATCCCCAGCAGCATTCGTTCCGTTTGGAGAAAGCATTGCCGGGCATGAGCTATCTTGAAGTATTCGCCCGCCCCGGCGACACCATCGACGTGACCGTACGCAAGGGCGACGACGGACTGTACCGCTGCGACTACCACAGCGGCAGCAGCCAGGAGGTAGAGCGATGGCTGAAGTCGGGCCTGGATTTCAGGGATATAGACTCGCGGATGTATCACTGCGAAGGTACGCCGCAGGAAGCCGAAGCACTGGCCGAAGAGTTGTGGCAGCTCACGGTCTACCGCCTGCAGACGGTAGCCGCCCGCCACCATTTCACGCCGACTGAAATGCAATTGGCTGTGGCCGATGCACAGGCGCAATATGCCA
Organism: uncultured Bacteroidales bacterium; assembly: GCA_945828345.1. Taxonomy (GTDB): domain Bacteria; phylum Bacteroidota; class Bacteroidia; order Bacteroidales; family Bacteroidaceae; genus Alloprevotella. The sequence goes on along the minus strand of CALZRA010000143.1, from coordinate 2,571 downwards.
CGGGTGTCATGGACTATGCCCTGGCGAAAAGGTTTAACGTGGAATTGGTGACTGCTGCCGACAGTGCCGTGCATGCCACGCTGCGAGACACAGCTTTCTACAGCCGGCTGCTGCACCGCATCGACTTCGACAATCCGCTGCTTATGGCCAGCGGCTACTACGACATCCTGCTCAACCGCATACAATATGCCTGGCCCGTGCTCAGCGCAGACGGCCCCGTGGAAATCACGGACGAAGACGGCCCATGGGACAATACGTCCGAAAGCATCCTGAAGGAAATGGAAAAGCGTTATGCCACGTGGCGCGGCATGATGGGCTGCACGAAGAATGACCTCATGGCGCAAATGTGCAACTATCAGGAGATGTTGGGCGACTACAACATGTGGCGCGAAAATGAAAGCAGTAAGGACAAAGTGTTGGCCGACCCCAAGCTCAGCGCTGAAGAGCGTAAACAGCAGGCTGGGCGCGTTCCCAGCCTGAGCAATGTGTTCCCCCGCTATGTATCTTCGTTCACCTACGAAGCCCTGCGCCACCATGCCGAACAGTTCCACGCAGCGCGTCAGGCCATGGCATCCTTCACTTCGCCCCTGCCCCAAGGCCAGCCCGCCCAACTCATCCGCTCGCTCCAGATGCGCTACCCTGGCCGCTACTTGGTGATTGACTTCTGGGGCATGGGGTGCGGCCCTTGTCGCGGTGCCATTCAGAGCAGCAAGGAGCTGCGTGCGGAGATTGCGAAGCGCGACGACGTGAAACTCGTGTTCATTGCGGGCGAAGAAACAGCCGAAGGCAGCGAGGCTTACCACAAGTATGTGAAAGAATGGCTCGCCGACGAGGAAACCATTTGCATTCCGGACACCGAGTTCAGCCGCCTGCAAGAGTACTTCCGTTTCAACGGCATTCCGCACTACGAAACCATCACGCCCGACGGCCGGCTCGTGGGCGAGGAGTACCGCATCAACGGCCTGTACAACTTCAAGGCCGAGATGGAGCGGCTGATCAAGGCGGGGCTTTGAGGCAGATGTGAAAGTGTAAACTAAGACAAGATGAATAGAATTGTAATCGCTTTCCTCTTCCTCCTTTCATCCATGAGTGTCTGTGCCCAAGAAAAGCCTTTGCTCACGAAGGATGACCTCATGAAGAAGGAATACCATGTGCTGTATGGCCAAGTATTGGACCACGTGACGCGCCAGCCACTGGTGGACGTAAAAACGCAACTTCTCACCAAGGACAGCACATTGGTTTTCGAGTGGACCATCAACAACAACATGGCGGTGGCCTATTTGCGCCCCGTTTATGTAGTGCCACTCCCGGAGGCTGGCGAATATATGCTACGCTTGAGCAAAGACGGGTATGAAGCCGTTACGCAACCCTACCAAATAGACAAACTGAGAAAGAGCGAAGTGGCCATCCTGAACGACCCGATTATCATGAAACGTGCACCGCGCGAGGTGAAACTGAACGAGGCGGTCGTCAAGGCCACGAAGGTGAAGTTTTATCTTCGCGGCGATACCGTTGTCTACAACGCCGATGCTTTCCAACTGGAGGAAGGTTCGATGCTGGATGCGCTCATCAGCCAGTTGCCAGGCGCGGAGCTGAAGGATGACGGACGCATCTTCGTCAACGGCAAACAAGTGGAAAGTCTGCTGCTTAACGGCGAGGATTTCTTCAAGAAAGACCGCTCCATCATGCTCGAAAACCTCCCCACCTATATGGTAAAGGACATCAGGGTTTACGACAAAATGGGAGGACTGGGCAAACTGATGGGAAAAAACATTGGCGACGAGATGCTGGTGATGGACGTAAAGTTGAAGAAGGACTACCAAGTAGGCTGGATGGGTAATGTGGAGGGAGGCGGCGGCACTGATGAACGCTACCTGGCACGCCTCTTTGCACTCAGACATACCACCCATTCGCGCCTTTCCGCCTTTGCCAATCTCAACAATCTCAACGACAGGCAACGCCCGGGAAAGGGCAGCGAGTGGATGCCCGCCATAGAAGACGGGACAAGGACCATGCAAAACGGCGGCGTAGACTATCATGTCAACGACCGGCTGCACCGATTTGAACTGGAAGGAGAGGCTACCGTGAACCATACCGACACACGGACACGGGAGTTGACTGCTACCCAGACCTTCCTGCCAGGGGGCGACACGTACGGACGCATTCGCCATGCCAACAGCACCCACGACCTTTACTTCAGCACCAACCACAACTGGACGTTCCACACGAAATGGGTCAACGTCAAACTGAACCCGAACCTTCACTATTCCTCCAACAGCGGCAGCAGTCTCAACCGTTCGGTGCAGTCTGGAAGGGACAACTTGCGGGACGAATCCTTGGACACGCTTTTTGCCTCGGACGTGTCGCCCGCCCAACTGGCAGGCATCATCAACCGTGTTTCGGAGGAAGCCAAAAGAAAGGGCTACTATCTCTCCACGGGCATGACAGCGCAGGCCGCCATCAAGGTGCCGCACACGAACGACAACCTCCTGCTCGAAGCACGCGGCAACTACATCGATACGCAACACGACAACTTTGCCCACAAACTCTACGACTATCCGCAAGGGGGCG
>CALZRA010000142.1 GCA_945828345.1 uncultured Bacteroidales bacterium | reverse complement strand
TAAAAGCAGCCGTTATAACCAACAACGGCACAAATAATTTTCGTATGAAAAGAATTCTCTTACTCTGGGTATGGCTTCTGTCCGCCGGATGCTGTTTCATGACGCTCCACGCCACGGAAACCACCAACCCGCAAGCCGTCACCGACCTGCTGAACCGCATTGGCGGCACCGGAACTTCCGACCGCTTCGTCACCATCGTGAACGATGCGCTCAGCACAAACGGTAAAGACGTCTTCGTCATTACCTCACAGGACGGTAAGCCCTGCATCAAGGGTAACTGCATCCTTGCCGTGACGACGGGTATCAACTGGTATCTCAACCACCACGCCCACGTCAATCTGACCTGGAACCAGCTGACCGCCAACCTCGCGGCTGTGGATTTCCCCGTGCCCTTGGGCGAAGAGACCCACACCTGTTCGGCAGACCTGCGCTACTATCTCAACTACTGTACCTACTCCTACTCCTGCGCCCTGTGGACCACGGAGCGCTGGCTGCAGGAGATTGACTGGATGGCGCTGCACGGCATCAACATGCCGCTCATGCTCGTCGGTCTCGACGCCGTGTGGTATGACCTCTACACGCAGGAATACGGCTACACCGCCGCCGAAGTGAGCGAGCACGTGGCTGGTCCCGCCTTCCAGGCTTGGTGGGGCATGATTAACGTGGAAGGCCACGGAGGTCCCAACCCCAAGTGGTGGTATGAACGCTCCCGCGCCCTCTGCCAAACCATGCTTGCACGCATGCGCAGCTTCGGCATGACGCCCGTGCTGCCCGCCTTCTCGGGTGCCGTGCCCAACGACTTCGGCACCAAGGCAAGTGCTACCGAGGTGAACAACGCCGGCACATGGCAGGGCATCACCGCTCCCGGTCTCATCGGTCACAAGAGCAACAAGTGGGAAGAGGTTTCCAAGAAATACTATGAGCACCTGAAGGCGGTGATGGGCACGTCCAAGTACTACGCCATGGACGTGAACCACGAAGGCGGCACGTATCTCCACAAAGATAATACTCCTCTCTCTTACGCCGACCAACCCGGTTTCATCCAGGCTCTCTACAGTGCCCTCTCCACCAACGTCAGCAGCGACGCAGTGTGGGTGGCGCAGGCTTGGGGACACAACCCCAGCAGCACCCTGCTCAACAACGTAGCCCAGGGCAAACTCATGGTGCTCGACCTCTTCGGCGAGAACGACCCGCGCGGCAAGAACGGAAGTTTCGGCAACCACAACTTCATCTACTGCATGCTCCACAACTTCGGTGGCCGCATCGGTCTGCACGGACGTTTCGACAAAACGATGGACAACTATTATGCCTCGCTTTCCGCCAAGCCCAACCAGTGCAAGGGTATCGGCGCCACGCCCGAAGGCATCGAGACGAACCCCATGCTCTATGACATGCTCTACGAACTGCCTTGGATGGACAAACCTTCCAATAAGTTAGACTGGGTGAAGGACTATACAACCGCACGTTATGGTCAGGTCAACACCCAGGCGCAGAACGCGTACGACAAACTGTACCACTCGGTATATAACTGCACCACAGGCCAGCAAGGCACATCCGAACCCATTGTCTGTGCGCAGCCCAGCCTTACAGCCACCAAGGTGTCGGCATGGAGTACGGCGGTGATTTCACATAACACGGACTTTGTGATTGAAGCTGCTGACGATCTGCTCAGCCAAGTGGAAGCTCTGTCAGGCAATAACTACAATTACGACCTGCTCGATGTAACCCGTCAGGCATTGACTGACTATGCCACGACTTTGCTCCAGCAACTCAATTCCGACTGGAACAAAGGCGGAAAGGACAATGCTGACTTTGCCGCACGTTCGCAGTACTATCTCAACCTGATTGAGGGCATCGACCGGCTGCTCAACACCCATCAGAGCTATCGCTACGGTAACTGGGGTGAAATGGCACGAGCCATTGCGTCCGAACCCGCTGCTATAGCTGGCGGTGCTACCTCTGCCGATGCCGACTGGCTGGAACACGACAACCTCCGACTGCAAATTACAAGTTGGGACACGAAGAACAACTGGTCGCTCTTCGACTACTCCAACCGCGAGTGGGGCGGTATGTTGAAGGACTACTATATGCCTCGCTGGAAACTCTTCTTTGACAACCTGCTCAACGGCGCCGCCCTGCCTTCTTCCTGGTATGAATGGGGAAAAGGCTGGCAACAGGACACCAACCATACTTATACCTACACCGCAGCCCCCGAAGGCGACACAAAGACCATTGCCAAAGAGCTGTTCAACACGTATTTCTGGTCCTTGACCGACCGCAACAGTCAGAAGGTTTATGTGCGTCGTCATGTAGAGCAGACTTTGAAAAACGAAGCCTACAATGTTTTGGCTTATCGCGGCGAAACATACACCATGGCTATTCCCGAAGGAACCACATGCTCCAGCCTGAGCATAGACCTGAATAATGACGGTACGTTTGGAGAGGGTGAGACCGTGGCAAGCAACACCATGGCTATTCCTGCCGATGCCGCCGCAGGTCTGGTCAAGGTGCGTCTCGTCTTGAATGACAATACTGTACTGAACTACCAGCTCGCACTTGCCGACAACATCACTGAAGCTCGTACCGTCAGCGTCAGTGTGGCTGAAGGCTGCGAAAGCATGGGTGCTGTCAGCATTGACGGTGCCGAAGGCACCAGTGTGAACGGTACAGATTACCTCACCATCCGTGCCCATGCCAACCAAGGTTACGACTTCATCAAGTGGAGTGTGAAGGTCGGTGGACAAACTACAGAAAGCACTGACAATCCTTACCTCTATTATGGAAAAGAAGCTGCCGAACTGACCGCGTCGTTCGTACAAAGCATTTGGGGCGTGCCCACTGAGAACTGGGCTGATGGCGGCGACATCCGCAACAACCAGTTCCTGACCGGAATTTCGTACACGCAGGATGACATCTCAACCGAAATCTACAGCGCAAGCACTGCACCTGCAACCCTCTTCAACACGGCACCGACCATGGTTCAGGTGGCCAAGGGAAGCAGTTTCCAAGTGAATATGAGTGATGCCGGCAATATGGGTTATTGCAACCTCTCTGCCTATATCGACCTCAATCAGGACGGAGATTTCGATGATGAAGGCGAACTCGTTACCGTGCGCGGCAACAAAGGAGGTTGGTATAGTGGTATCTGCAACGATCCTGTAACCGTGTTGCTTCCTTACGACATTCCTACCGGAGTTACCCATCTTCGTCTGCGCTTTGACGGAGCTTGGAAAACAAATTTCGATGCCACAACCAAGGCATTCCCGCCCAAGGCTGAACTCAACCGCATGTGCTACGAAGTGCTGGTGAACGTGCTTGACAAGGCCAACCATGCCACGCACATTGTCATCAAGAGTGAAGATACCAACAAGGGTACGGTGCGCAACATCACGGGCGTAACAGGCGAAGACATCAATGTGCCTGTAGGTACGCAGATTTGCATGGAAGCCTTCCCCAAGGAGGGTTATAAGTTCAAGCACTGGGAAGACAAGTATGGACGTGTGGCCTCTACAGTAGCCAGCTTCTATTATTATCCTGCTGAAAGCGGAGAATTTACCGCACGCTTTGAATCGATAGCAACGCTTACCTACAACGACTGGAAATTTGCCTACGAGGAGATTGACGACAAGGTATATATTACCCGAGTGAACCAAGAAGGTAGTGGTGCACTGGACATGACGCAGGCTAACAGCGTTGGAAAGGAGCTGATGGGCATTGCCCCGACCACGTTTCAGGGAAACACGACCCTGACTTCACTCTCCCTGCCTGCTTCCTGCATAGCTCTCGACAGCTATCTGAATACTACCTATGCGGGTGCAGGCACAGCGAATGCCACCATTACTCCTGATGTCAAGATTCCCGGCAGCTCGCCTTGGCAACTCACGCTTTGCGGTACAACGAACGGGAGTTCTTTTAACGAATGGGGATCTTGTCTCTTGGCTACAGGAACAAACGCGTTGGCCGATTACTACACAGGCGGTTTTCAGCTCTATTGGGCCAAAGCCGGTACGCTGACAGCTAAGGTAAATGGATCTAATCAGGCTGGTTTTACCACCACGGCCACTAACAAGTTCAAGATTGTTATCGTTCATGACGGTCAGGGAAAGGTAACGATGTCGCTTTATGCCGATGACAAGGCTGCCGAAACCAAGACCTTCACTGGTGTTACTTTCAACGACATTACGACCTTCTCGCATTCCATTCCCGCAGGCATCAATGTCACGAACCTCTTCATCACTGACCCTACGCTCCACAACAAGCCCTTCAGCGGCTGTTCGGCTGTAGAACAGTATGCTGTGGCAGAAGCTAACGAGTGGTTTAAGGCCGTCGACGGCAACCTGTGCAGCAAGAGCAGCGGTGACCTCTTGGCCTATGCCGAAGGCAAACTGTACCAGCGTGCCTATACGTTGAAGAATGCTTCCGACAGCTATTATGCCACGACCAATCCGCCGGCTGATGCCAATGGTGTCATCATTGCCACAGGTGGAAATGGTAGTGAGCGCGTAGTTACTACTATAGCTGACCTTACTCCTGCAGCTTTGGTACGCTTTGCCAAAGTCGAGGGCAAGAACGAGATTTTCCACCTCAACTCAGGTGGTTACTATGGTGGTAAGTCTGAGAGCGGCGGCAACGGCCAACAGATAGAAGCTTTGAAAAATCCTGCATGGGCCGGTGACTACACGCTGACCCAGCGTAGCGCGTTCAACAACGATCTCGTGGCCGAAGTCTCGCTCACTTGCAACGGTTTCAATCTGGCCAGCAGTGAAGGCAAGTTCATCCTGTCGAATACGGCACCTGCTGACGGCAACGCCTCTGTATGGCAGATTGCCGAGGCCACTTCCTTGCCTGTCACGGTGAGTGAAGCTCTGTGGACGGCCCTTTGTCTTCCTGTCGATGTGGTAGTGCCTGAGGCTTCTGAGGCTGAAGTCTACGTAGCCGATGCGGCAACCAGCAACAAGGTTACCTTACGTCTGCTGGAAGCAGGTACGCTGCTGAAAGCAGGCGAAGGTGTCATCATCCATACGACCGAAGCCAAGACCTTCAGCCTGAGCATTTCGTATGCAGGCACAGCAACCCAAGATGCTGCCAATGTGTTGAGCGGTGCAACGGCCCGCCGTACGGGATTGACAGCTAAAACCTTCTATGGTCTGGGCAACAAGGAGGGCGTAGCCTTCTACCTCTCCACGGGTACCGAAGTGCCTGCCAACAAGTCCTATCTGTTGGCCTCCCGTGTACCTTCGGGCAGCAATGCGCTGGCTTTCGATTTCGGCACAGAAACAGGTATCGGCCAGGCAGTCGGTGCAGTTGATCCGAACGAAGTGTATTACGATCTTCGCGGCCGCCGCGTGCTCTATCCCTCGCAGGGTGTGTTTGTCACCTCGAAAGGCGAGAAAGTATACATCAAGTAAAAAAGCATGATTATGAAGTTACCTTATAAAGCACCCGCGCAGCATGTCCTGCACTTTGAGTGCTCGCACTGCCTCACCACCAGTTTGGGTGTGAAGGATGAAAGCTACGATTTCAACAAGGACAATAACGCCAGTGATTGGCTCAGTGGCGAAAGAGACTTTTCTCAGGATGACTGGGAAGAAGGCGAGGAATAAAAACGCAAGGCCTTCGAACCAACAATGGGTATCAGAAACTGTCCGCTTCGTTCAGCAACAAGAACGGAGCGGACAGTTTCGGTTCAAGCGGGCGGCTATGAGCAGGTCCATTGAGACCGATAAGTAAAGAAAAATCTGCAATTTTTACTACAAGAAATCAATAGTCCGTTGACCTGGGTTATTCTTCTTTCATTGGCTTAATCATACTTTCAATGTATTTCTTTTCATCGTCAGTAATGCTGTACTTTGCATAGAGCATTTCGTCTGTCCAGGGATGAGAGAAATCTTGCATTGG
>CALZRA010000141.1 GCA_945828345.1 uncultured Bacteroidales bacterium | reverse complement strand
AGGCTTGACAACGGGCGGCTTGAAGCGCTCTTACTGGGAGGGCGGGCTTCCAGCCCGCCACATATAATGAGAGCGGGCGCAGCACGCTCCCCCGGTACATCGTAGCCTCAGATTAGCTTGGCAACGGGCGGGCTAGAAGCCACGCCCTCCCAGTGCACCGTCGCCTCAAATAGGCTTGACAACGGGCGGGCTAGAAGCCACGCCCTCCCAGTGCACCGTCGCCTCTGATTGGCTACCGCCAGCCGTCCGCCAGCAAAACTGCAACTCAACTTTCTGCTTACGGCCCATGCTGTTTCTCGCGGATTTTATGTACATTTGCACCCGGAAAACCCAAATTGCATTTTCGCACATGACCATAAAGGAAGTCGCCGAGACCCTTGAACGGTTCGCGCCTCTGCCCCTGCAGGAAAGCTATGACAATGCCGGCCTGCAGATCGGACTAACAGAGGGCGAAGAAACGTCAGGGGTCTTGTTGTGTTTAGACGTGACTGAACGCGTGATTGAAGAAGCCGTAAGCAAGGACTGCAACCTGATTGTGGCCCACCACCCGCTGCTGTTCCGCCCCCTGCGCCACCTGACCGGTGCCACCCAGGTAGAACGCTGCGTAGCCCTGGCCGTGAAATGCGGCGTAAGCATCTATGCGGCACACACCAACTTGGACAATGCGCCCGGAGGAGTGAACTTCATGATGGCCGAAAAGCTGGGACTGCTGGACGTGGCCTTCCTGCAACCCATCAGGGGACAAGAAGGAGGCAGCGGCGTGATAGGCAAACTGCCCCAGGCCCTCCCGCAGCACGACTTCCTGCAACACGTGGCCGACACCTTCAAGGTGAAGGGCCTGCGCCACAACGGGGCCTGCAACCGACCGGTCCGTACCGTGGCCCTCTGTGGCGGAGCCGGTGAGTTCCTGCTCGACGAGGCCATAAGGCAAGGAGCCGACGCCTTCCTGACGGGCGAGATGGGCTACCACCGCTACTTCGGCCACGAAGAGGAACTGCTGATAGGCGTGCTCGGACACTACGAGAGCGAGCAGTTCACCATTGACCTGCTACACAGGGTGCTGTCCGAAGCACATCCCGGCCTGCGTCTGCTGCGCACCGAAGTGAACACCAACCCGATTATTTTAAGGGGTGTTCTATAAATTAGGCCGAGCTGGATGCTGGATTTTTAGAGATGACATTTTGTAAGTGGAGGAAGGAGCATAGCGGGCTATGCGACTGACGAGACTTGCAAAAGGTCGCTCTAAAAAACAGCAGGCAGCCGGAATAAATGAATTTACTCATGGGGCGTTCTTTAAAACCTAATTTATAGAACACCCCTTAAACTCATTATAATATATGGCAAAGGAAGACGTTGCGGACATGTCCGTTGAACAAAAGCTGAAAAACCTCTACCAGCTGCAAACCATGCTGTCGGAAATTGACCGCATCAAGATTCTTCGCGGCGAACTGCCGTTAGAGGTGCAAGACCTGGAAGACGAAATCGAGGGTCTGACACACCGTATGGGCAAGTATAACGAAGATGTGGAGGCCTGCAAGGCCGACATCGCTGCCAAGAAAGCCAAAATCAACGAGGCACAACAGGCCATTGCCCGCTACAAGGAACAGCTCAACGACGTGAAGAACAACCGCGAGTATGACATGCTGTCGAAGGAGATTGAATTCCAAAGCTTGGAAGTGGAATTGCAGGACAAGCGAATCGGCGAGGCACAGCGGGCTATCGAAAACCGCAAGGCTGACATGGAGACGGCACGCCACCAGTTGGAAGAACGCCGCGCCGACCTCGACGTGAAGAAGGCCGAACTGGACGAAATCACCGCCGAGACCAAGGCCGAAGAGGAGAAGCTGCGCGAAAAGGCCAAGAACCTGGAGCAAAGCATCGAACCGCGCCTGCTCACCGCCTTCAAGCGTATACGCAAGAACTCGCGCAACGGCTTGGGCATCGTCTACGTGCAGCGTGATGCCTGCGGCGGCTGCTTCAACAAAATCCCGCCCCAGCGACAGCTCGACATTCGTATGCGCAAGAAGATTATCGTCTGTGAATACTGCGGCCGCATCATGATTGACCCCGAACTGGCCGGCGTGAAGATCGAGAAGCCCAGCGAAGACAAGCCCAAGCGCCGCCTGCGCCGCACGGTAAAGAAGGAAAGCTGAAAAGGCTGATTTGCAAAGCATAGCTGACAACCATTTCGCTCAAAATCATTATTTGTTAAAAAATCGAGGAAGAGCAAAAAAAAGACGTAGCATCCCTTGCACGGCTTGAAAAAGTCCGTACCTTTGCAGCGTTTTACAAAAGGCAATTGATTGTTTTACTTAAAAATTTATCACTCACACAATGAAAAAGTTAGTTTTCATGTTCGTAGCTTTCGCAGCTATCTCTTTCGCTTCTTGCGGTAACAAGACTACTGAAGCTCCCGCTACTGAAGATAGCGCAGCTGTAGTTGACAGCAACGCAGTTGACAGCAACGCCGTTGATAGCAACGCCGTTGACAGCAACAACGTTGAAGGTGCTGCCGTTGATAGCAACAACGTAGCTGAACCCGCCGCTTAATTTTAAGCCAACCAAAGTTTTGGCAAATAGCTGAAACGAAACTCGCGAACAACGAGAGAAACTGAAACCTGTAGGACCGTGTTCTGCAGGTTTTTTTGTTTTCCCAACTGCCTGCATCCTACCATGTGGAACCTCATTTCCCGACACCGTGCCGCACTGATGGCCCTGGCCATTCTGGGCGTGCTGCTGACCCACACGAATAACAACTACGGCTGCTTTGCCCTGAACCGACTGATAGTGATGGGTTATGGCGGCGTGGACGTGTTCTTCTTCCTTTCAGGCTTCGGCCTTTATTTCTCCTATAGCAAAAAGCCGCAGCCACTGGCTTTCTATCGCAAACGCCTGCTGCGCATCTATCCCGCCTTTCTGGCAGTGCTGGCCATCTACCTGACCCAGAAGCATCTGTGGAGCTGGCCCTTCTTTCTGGAAATGGCCTCGACTGTCGGCTTCTGGTTTCCGCTGCGCTTTCACTGCACCTATCTGGCCTGGTTCGTGTCGGCCATTCTGCTGCTCTACGCCCTCACCCCCCTCTACTGGCAAGCCTTCAAGCGCTGGCCAGCCGCATCGACGCTGGGCACCTTTGTCTTGTCGGGCATACTCAGCGCCGTGTTCATATGGACCTTCACCGTACTCTACCCCGGCTACTTTCACGGCTACATGTTGTTCATCGCGCGCATCCCCGTGTTCTATCTGGGCTTCTTCATCGGCTACTGCCATGCCCACGACCTGCCCCACTCTCTCCCGGCCCGCAGGTGGACCGCGGCTGGCATGGCCCTTGCCTTTGTGCTGGGCTTCACAGCCTTGCAATATGGGCTGAACCACTACAGCTGGAAGGAACTACGCCTGTGGGGCGTACTGTTCTATCCCTATCTGCTCATGACACCCGGCTTCTGCGTGGGCATAGGCTGGATATTGTCGAAACTGCCGCAGGCTATAGGCCGCTCGCTGGCCTGGTTAGGCGGTTTCACTCTCGAAGCCTATCTGCTCATCGCCGTCATCTACACCTACAAGGCTGAGTTCATCCGCTTTGCGGGCGGCAACGCCTCGTTGGGATGCCTGCTCATGGTGCTGGCCACACTGACAGCGGCCTGGCTGCTGCACCATGCTGTCAGTCTGGCCGTGACGTGGCTGTCTGAAGGAACGGAACGGCTTGTCCGCCGCTGCCGCCCCAACAGGGAATGAACCACACTTGTCCTGCAAAAACGCGCAGGAAGAAACAGTTGTTTGAAAAACTTTCCATACTTTTGCCAAAGAATGATACGCAACCTTTGCAAACCATCTAATTTTATATTTATACGACCATGAAACAGAATCTGATGAAATGGATCTTCTGCTGTATGGCGGCCTTCCTGTTGGCTTCCTGCACGAAGAACAAGATGAAGGACCTGCTGGCCCACATCCCCGAAGACGCAGAGTTGGTGTATGTGACCGACCTGTCCACCTTGCTTGAATCGGCTGGCGGAAAAGTCGAAAACGAGAAAATCAAGCTTCCGGCTTCCATTACCGACCCTATGCCGGACGAAATGTTCAAGCTCATTGACAATGCCAATGAGCTGATCAGGAAAGGCGGCGTAGACCCCGAAGCCTGTGCCGTCGTAATGAGTTACGACCACGGTCGGCCCGTCATTGTGTTCGCACTGGCCGACCCGAAGAAGTTCGTGAGCTATATCGAAGACAACGGATTCCGCGAGAAGGAGAGCAGCAAAGACGTGACCTTCTACGCCAAGCGAGTGTATGAATCGCCCAGCGACCCCGAATATGACGACTACGGCTACATCGCCGTCAAGGACGACTATGCCTACTGGGTGGAACGCGTCTGGGTGAAGAGCGACTTCAAGGCCATGGATGTGCTGGCCGATATGGCCCGCGATGCCACGAGTAAGGAGAACTTTGCCCGCACGACCTTCGGCAAATACATCAGCGAGGGCAATGCGGCCGGCGTGGCAGTGCGCATCAACCGGAAAGTGCGCGAACAGCTCTCTGAAGCCGGTATGCCCGACGAACTGTGCCGCGCCTGCAGCGGAACACTCTGCTTCAAGAGCCAGCTGAAAGGCAACGAGCTGACTATCGACATGAAGCTGTTTGATGAGGAAGGGAACGAGAAAAAGCCCGAAGACTTCAAGGCTCTCTGCGACATGCAGGCCAAGATCAATCCCAAAGCCCTCGAATATATGGGCAAAAACGAAGTGCTGGTAATGGCTGCTGCCTTGAAGGACGTGGACTGGCCCAAGTATTTCTCCAACCTGCTCAACGGACCGTACGCCTATGGCAGCAACCGCGAGATGATGGCGACCATGCAGCGTCTCTTGGAAAAGAGCGACGGAACGGTTGCCTTCGGCTTTGGCTTCAACAACGGACTGGAAGCACTGATGAGTGCCAACAGCGACAATGAGGTTGCCGACGAACTGTCGATGACTTTGGTGATTGAAACCAAACAGTCGCAGGCCAAGAGTATGCTGAACGGCCTGAAGGACCTGATGAACAACAACCTGATTCCCTTCGAGGACCGTGCCGACGGATTCGAACTGCAACTGCCCGGAAGCCATAACCCCATTCAGGCCAAAGCCGTTGGCAACTTCGTAGTGATTGCCAACCATGCCATCAGCACGGCAGCCAACAATGAGGTGGTGAAGGAAGTGCCCTTCAAGGACTATTCGAGTGCTTGCGCCCTGTTGCTGAACAAGAACAACAAGCTGCTCAAGGACTTGGGCATCGACAGCGGCTTCAAAGCAGTAATCGCATCAGGCAAGTCGATAGGCGAAATGTCGCTGACCGTCACGGTCGACGGCAAGCAGGAAGGCTTCATAGCCAACACGGCCAGCCTGATTATGGCAGCCAATGCGAAACTGCGGGAAGCCCAAAAGAAGCGGGTGATTGAAGAGGCTGTTGTAGATTCCTGCGCAGTAGAAGACCCCTACGGCTATGAAGGCTACGTTGACTCGGTAGCCGTAGACGAGTATGAGGGACTTGACTCGGTAGCAGCCTATTAGTTACCGCGGCATTGAGACCACATGAAATAAGGTTATAAGAAGTAAGGTTATGAGGTTATAAAGTTACTCCTGCGGCGGAAATTCCGCCCGCTCAGCGAGTGGCTTTATAACCTCATAACCTTTGCCTGCCCTATGATAGCTTGCAGACGACAGTCCAGCGTTCAAGGCATGCCCCTCCAGGACGTGCCTTGAACGCTGGCATACGAACCAGGGCAACCTACCTTAAAATAATGCTCGAAGTAGTCAACCAAAAGCGTTAAACTACTGCTCTGCCGGAGGAGTAGTACTTACTTGCCCATAGAAGTAGTACTTACTTGCCCATAGAAGTAGTACTTACTTGCCAATAGAAGATATCTTCTACAGAAAAGAGACTGACGGCTTGCACGATGTCATATAATACTACTAATTTTCGTCATGCCTATTTGAGGCGATGGTGCACTGGGAGGGCGGGCAAAGGCCCGCTTAA
>CALZRA010000140.1 GCA_945828345.1 uncultured Bacteroidales bacterium | reverse complement strand
CTTTCAGGGCGCACTTCATCGCTTCATTCCACCCAGGGCGATGCCCTGGGCTATGCGCTCGTTGCCCCTTCGGGGCGTGCATTGAACGCCTCATTGCTCCTAAGTTTTCTTGGGTTATGCGGTTGCTGCCCCTTCTTTAAGTGCATTGAACGCTTGCATTCACACATTTATCCAAAATCATGCACCGGGATTTCGGCTTGAGCCCTTATAAGCTCATCAACTCTTCAACTTTCACCATATCACCCCCTGAGTGTGACCAGTCCGCGCAGCTTTTCGTTGAAGGCAGTGGCCTGTATGAGTTGCTCCAGGGTCAGGTGCATCCGGTAGCGCCAGTATTGGTTGGGGTTGGCCGGCACGTTGATTTGCTCCTGTTCGGGGTGCTTGCTGCGCAGGGTGGGCGAGATAGCCAGCAAGTCCTGCAAGGCCAGCAGGCAGAGCATCGAGGGCGACTGGATATGGCGGCGAATCACCTCTTCGCACACTTCGGGAGTAGCCTCTTCGGGTGCTGTGCCTTCATGTCCCAGCGCATCGTGCCAGAATGCCTGCGTCTGTTCCCGGTTTTCAGCCCACCACAAGCGCAAGGGCGGCATGTCGTGGGTAGCTATGGTGGCTACGCTCAGATACGGGTTGTTTTCGAGCCGGCCGAAGCGCATGCCGTATTCCTTGGGCATACGCTGTATTTCGAGCGACAGGATTCCCAGCCTTTGCAACACACCCTTCACCGAGGCGGGCACCATGCCCAGGTCTTCGGCACACGGCAGCATGCCTTCGCCGTTCAGCGGGTAGAGCGACAGCGAGGGTGACTCCGCATCGCGGCTCTGGGTCACAATGGGGATCTTCTTCATGGCCTCGTCAGCCCAGAACTGGTTGTGGCGGTTGTAGTAGAAGTCGTCGTGCAGCCGGTTGAAGGCCTGCTTGTCGTTCTCGCTGAGCGTGCCGAACACCCGTGTGAGCTGTGCCGCTATGCGCGGGTGGTAGCAGTCCGGCCTCTCGCCATCGGGCAGGAACAGCACTTCGGCCACCGTGTCGAGCAGCATCTCTCGCAGGGGACCTTCGGGCACGTGGCTCTCGATGTTGCGCTGCGACAGCCAGGCATCGTGCAGGGTGTAGCCGTCGCCTTCCTTGGCGAAGTAGCGTTGCAGCAACACGGGGCCGTGGGCCGCAATGAGTTGCTGCATCCTTTCGGCCGTCACATGGGGCCTGCTGTACCGTTTCGGGCCGGGCTGGAAGCCAAACTGGCGTATCTCCTCTTCCGTCAGGGACAGGGCCGGGCGGAAGTGTCCCAACACACCGTAGATCTGCGGCGAGGGTATTTCCCAAATGCGGAAGAAGCCCAGCACGTGGTCAATGCGGTAGGCATCGAAGTAGTGCTCCATGTGGGCCAGGCGGCGGCGCCACCATAGGTAGCCGTCCTTGGCCATCTCTTCCCAGTTGTAGGTGGGGAACCCCCAGTTCTGTCCATGCACGGCAAAGTCATCGGGCGGTGCACCAGCCTGTCCGTCGAAGTGGAACAGGCGGCCGTCGTGCCAGGCCGGCACGCTGTCAGGACACACGCCGATCGGAATGTCGCCCTTGAGCAGCACGCCCAGACGGCGCGCTTCGGTGTGTACCTCCAGCATCTGCTTGTGGAGCAGGAACTGCATGAAGGCATAGAAGTGCTGCTCGGCGGTGAGGTCGGGAGCCGCAGCCTCTTGGCTGTCAGCCTTGTGGGGCCATGCGCGGAAGTTCGCTGTGCCGAAGTGGTCGCGCAGGGCGCAGAAGCGGGTGTAAGGCTCTAACCAGTGGGCGTTGTCTGTAGCAAATTCCTTGAAGGCAGCACTTTTCAGCGTGGCCGTTCCCAGCTCGGCATACAGCGTGCGGGCAAATTCCATTTTCAGGGCAAACGCCCCCTCATAGTCCAGCTCGGGCAGTTCGTTCAGCTCCGCGGCCCGTTCGGCACACAGGGCGTAAGCCTTGCTCTGCTTCCAGGCTCTGGGGTCGAGGTAGATGGGGTGGAGTGCAAAGACCGAGATGCCGTTGTAAGGGTAAGAGTCGTGCCAGCTGCCGCTGCGTGTCGTGTCGTTGACAGGCAGCAGCTGCACGGCTTTCAGTCCGGTGTCGGCAGCCCAGCGCACACAGAGTTTCAGGTCGCCGAAGTCTCCCACGCCGAAACTGCCCTTGCTGCGCAGCGAAAACACGGGCACCACGCAGCCGGCCCCCTTCCAGCCCGGCAGGTCCATGCGCGGCACCTCGTCTTGGCGTACGACCGACGAGGTGGCCGGAATCCACTGTGTCGCCAATGTGCGGTTGTCACCTCCTTCCCACACGACCTTCTCGGGGTTCAGTGGGTCGAGCAATATATATTTATAGGTAGTGCCGCGTTCGAAGTCGGCCCGGGTGAGCGGCAGGCACCACTCGTAGGTGTCGGTGCGTTGCATCACCCTGGCCTTTCGCGGGTTCCATTCGCCCCATTCCTGTCCGCTTCCCACCACGGCCCATTTCAGTCCGTCGGCAGGCGGCAGGGTATGCAGCAAGAGCATACACGAGGCCGACAGCGGAGCCATGTGGAGGGTGTCGCCGCCCCGTGGCTGCATGATACAGCGCGAAAAAGCAATGCGGTGGTACAGCGAAGGCAGCGACCGGTCGGCCCAGGTGTCGGCAAAGAACACCTCCGAACGGTGGTTAAAGTGGAACATGCGCCAGCTGTTTGGTTCTATGCGTAGCGTCCTGCCTGCGTCGTCAGTCACGATATAGGCGTGCCTCAGGTGTCGGGCACTGTCGCCGATTTGCAGTGATGCGTTCCAGAAGTTGCCATCGGCCGTTTCGAGAGGAGTGCGCACGGTCCTGCCTCCGTCAACCGAGTAAACCACCTCGATGTGTTCGCCCCACTGCGTGCGGTAGTCTATTTCAAAATGTATGGTTTTCACGTGAAAAGATGTTTGGTAAGTAGGAGGTATGAGTGGTTAAGTGTTATTTAAGTATGAAGTGTTAGTGATTAGTGATGAAGTAGCCTTATCGCTATAAAACTTAATCACTCATACTTAAGTGACGCTTAATCACTAATCACTACTACTTAATACTTAAATGACACTTAATCACTAATCACTCATACTTAATACTTAAATAAATGTCCATGGGCGGTAAATGTAGAAAGAAAATGCGACACGCCAAGAGTGAGACAAATAAAAGTGCAAAAAAAGATGCTTTTCTGAAAAAAAGGAGCGCAAACCCTTGGATGGAAACAGCCGCCTGCTTACTTTTGCAGCATCATACAGGCTGTACCGGTTAGATTGGGATACTCATCAATAATTACTTTGAAAACCGAGATCAGTTAGTCTGTTCAATGGCGTGCCGATATGCGTTGCATCCGCAGCGTAGGGTCGGATTACAGAGACTCACTAACCCTCAAATCTTATTCGCTCGGAGTTTCATCACATCACCGGTGCAGCCTTTTTTGTGCCATGAAGTCGTTCCTCTAATGTATAATGTATAATGTATAATGAGGGCTACGCCAATGATGGCGGCGGTTCTGCATCGTCCGGCATGATGGTCGTAGACTTCATTATACATTATACACTATACATTGAAAATCTCATTATACATTAAATGAACGGCGTAGCCCTCATTATACATTATACATTATAAATTATCATGCAACACGGCTTTATCAAAGTAGCGGCCGGCATACCCTCAGTGAGCGTGTCAGACTGCGCCTACAACATCAGGCAGATCGAAAACATGATGGCCAAGGCCGACGGCATGGGGGCCGAAATCATCTGCCTGCCAGAGCTGTGCATCACCGCCTACACCTGTCAGGACCTGTTCAGGCAGCAGCTGTTGCTCGATGAGGCCGAGGCCTCCCTGCTCAAGCTCATGGAGTTCAGCTTGGGACTCAACATCACCGCCCTGGTCGGCGTCCCCATCTCTTTTGAGAACCAACTCTTCAACTGCGCGGCAGTCATACAGAAAGGCAAGATCTACGGACTCGTGCCCAAGACCTACCTGCCCAACTACAAGGAATTCTACGAGCAGCGCTGGTTCACCTCAGCCCGGGCCTTGGGTGAGGGCAGGGAAGTGCGCTTCTGCGGCCAGACCGTCCCGTTCGGCAGCCGCCAGCTCTTCACCACCTCCCACTGCACCTTCGGCATCGAAATCTGCGAAGACCTCTGGGCCCCCATACCCCCCAGCAGCCATCTCGCCCTGAGCGGGGCCGACATCATCTTCAACCTCAGTGCCAGCAACGAGCTGATAGGCAAGAACAACTACCTGCGCAGCCTCATTGCCAGCCAGAGCGCGCGCCTCATCGCCGGCTACGTATATGCCGGCAGCGGTTACGGCGAGAGCACCCAGGACCTCGTGTTCAGCGGCCGGGCCTTCATCTGCGAAAACGGCCACATGCTGGCCGAGGCCGAACGGTTCTCCATGGCCGAGCAGATAGTGTGCAGCGAAATCGATGTCGAACGCCTGCGCATGGAGCGCAAGGTCAACACCACCTACACCTCCGCCCTCGCTGGCAGTGCAGGCCTTCAGGCTGCGCCATGCCGCATGTCAGAGCTCGAAGCCTTCACCACCCATGCCCCCTTCACCCTTACGCGCAGGGTCGATCCCCATCCCTTTGTGCCCTCGGCAGGCGAACTCGACGAGCGCTGTGCCGAAATACTCAGTATGCAGAGCCAGGCACTGGCGCGCCGCATCGAACACACACGCGCCAAGACCGTCATCGTAGGCATCAGCGGCGGGCTTGACTCCACACTCGCCCTGCTGGCCACGGTCCACGCCTTCGACCTCCTCCGGCGCGACCGTCGCGGCATCGTAGGCATCACCATGCCCGGTTTCGGCACCACCGACCGCACCTACACCAATGCCGTGAACCTCATGAAGGAACTGGGCATCACCATTCGCGAAATCAGCATCGCCGATGCCGTGACCCTCCACTTCCGCGACCTGGCCCACGACATCCACAACCACGACCTTACCTACGAAAACTCGCAGGCACGCGAGCGCACGCAGATACTCATGGATGCAGCCGGCCAGATGGGAGGCTTTGTCGTAGGCACGGGCGACCTGAGCGAACTGGCCCTGGGCTGGGCCACCTACAACGGCGACCACATGAGCATGTACGGAGTCAACGCCTCCATACCCAAGACCCTTGTGCGCCACCTTGTGCGCTGGGCAGCCGACAACATGGCCGATGAGGCCAGCCGCACCACCCTGCTCGACATAGCCGACACCCCCATCAGCCCCGAGCTTATACCCGCCGATGAGGAGGGAAACATCAGCCAGATCACCGAAGACCTCGTGGGCCCCTATGAGCTCCACGACTTCTTCCTCTACCACACGTTGCGCTTCGGCTTCCGTCCGTCCAAGGTCTACTGGCTCGCCTGTCGTGCCTTCGACGGCAGCACCCCCGGTGCCGTCCACGCCCCCGAAGTCATCGGCAAGTGGTTGCGCGTCTTCTACCGTCGGTTCTTCTCCCAGCAGTTCAAGCGTTCCTGTATGCCCGACGGCCCCAAGGTAGGCAGCTGCTCGCTGAGCCCCCGCGGCGACTGGCGCATGCCCTCCGATGCCAGCTGCGAAGCCTGGATGCGCGACCTCGATGCCACACTGGGCGAGCAGGAAAGTAATGTATAATGTTTTTTGAACGCGAATGTCCATGTATTGTCCGCAAATGCTCGTGCATAAATTTATTTTAATTCACGGACAATTCCCGGTAATTCGCGTTCATCTTTTTTGAACGTAAATGGCCGCGAATTATCCGCGAATGCTCGTGTATAAATTTATTTTAATTCACGGACAATTCCCGGTAATTCGCGTTCTTCTTTTTTGAACGTAAATGGCCGCGAATTGTCCGCGAATTGTCGTGGACAAATTTATTTTAATTCACGGACAATTCCCGGTAATTCGCGTTCTTCTTTTTTTGAACGTAAATGGCCGCGAATTATCCGCGAATTGTCGTGAACAAATTTATTTTAATTTACGGGCAATTCCCGGTAATTCGCGTTCTTCTTTTTTTGAACGTAAATGTCCGCGAATTGTCCGCGAATGCTCGTGTATAAATTTATTTTAATTCACGGACAATTCCCGGTAATT
>CALZRA010000139.1 GCA_945828345.1 uncultured Bacteroidales bacterium | reverse complement strand
TGATGAAGCGTTCAGGGCACGGGCTGAAAGCCCAACGAGCGCATAGCCCAGGGCATCGCCCTGGGTAGAATGAGGCGGTAAAGTGCGCCCTGAAGGGGCAAAAGCGTTCTTTCATAAAGCTTGTCTTCTAACATTCATTACGCTTGTCCTCTAACGCTTTTGCCCTTTCAGGGCGCATTTGCGGCGGTCAACCTACCCAGGGCGTTGCCCTGGGCTATGCGCTCGTTGCCCCTTCGGGGCGTGCCCTAAACGCTTCATCATTATCGAGATACTTCTGGGCTATGCGCTCGTTATCCCTTCGGGGCATGCCCTAAACGCTTCATCATTATCGAGATTCTTCTGGGCTATGCGCTCGTTGGGCTTTCAGTCCGTGCCCTAAACGCTTCATCATTATCGAGATTCTTCTGGGCTATGCGCTCGTTATCCCTTCTTTAAGTGCCTTAAACGCTTCAAACACTAACTTTATAACCTCATAACCCAATCCCTCATCACCCAAGCTAAATGCCCCGAGAATGCCAAGCCGATTTACAAAAAGCGAAGGGAATTGTCTAAAAAAGCACAAACGCGATTAACATCTTGCCACATTTACCAGCCTAAAGCAGCCTTCAGCACGCTGCTTTTTGTATTTTTGCAACAAACATTAAACACATAAATCCTTACGCGCATGAGCACCTTCACTTTTGCACCGCGCCTCGTCAGCGAGCTGCGGCATTACAATCGGGAGAAATTCGCTGCCGACCTCATGGCCGGCCTGATTGTCGGCATTGTCGCCTTGCCGTTGGCCATTGCTTTTGGCATCGCTTCGGGCGTTTCGCCCTCGCAAGGCATCCTCACCGCCATTATCGGCGGTTTCTTGGTTTCTGCCCTTGGTGGCAGCCGTGTGCAGATTGGCGGTCCTACGGGAGCCTTCATTGTCATCATCTACGGTATTGTCAGCAATCCCCAGCTGGGTCTTTCGGGCCTGATGATTGCCACCATGCTGGCCGGACTCTTCCTGATTCTGCTGGGCGTGTGCCGTCTGGGCACGATCATCAAGTTCATTCCCTATCCCATTGTGGTAGGCTTCACCAGCGGTATCGCCGTAACCATCTTCACCACCCAGATCAAGGACCTCTTCGGCCTGACTATCGATGGCAAGCTGCCTGGTGACTTCCTGTCGAAATGGCTGGTCTACTTCCAGCACTTCGGTACCATAGACTGGATTACGACCGCCATGGGCCTGCTCAGCATTGCCGTCATAGCCCTCACGCCCAAGGTGTCGAAGAAGATACCCGGCTCACTCGTGGCCATCATCGTCATGACCGTAGCAGCCTACTTCCTGAACCAGGCCAATCTGGGCTTCCACATCACTACCATCGGCGACCAGTTCGGTGAAATCAAGGCCAGCATCCCCGCCCTGCAAATGCCCGACATCACCTGGGAAGGCGTGAAGAGCCTGCTGCCCACTGCCATGGTCATTGCCGTGCTGGGTGCTATCGAATCCCTGCTTTCGGCCACGGTGGCCGACGGTGTGTGCGGCGACCACCACAACTCCAACCAGGAACTGATAGGCCAAGGCGTGGCCAACCTCTGCACCCCGCTGTTCGGCGGCATTCCCTGTACCGGTGCCATAGCCCGTACCATGACCAACATCAACAACGGAGGCCGCACGCCAGTGGCCGGCATCATCCATGCCGCCGTACTGTTGGCCATCTTCCTGCTGCTCATGCCGTTGGCCGCCTTTATTCCCATGTCGTGTCTGGCTGGCGTGCTGGTCATCGTTTCCTACAACATGAGCGGCTGGCGCACCTTCATGCAGCTCATGAAGAATCCCAAGAGCGACATCATCGTGCTCTTCATGACCTTCTTCCTCACCGTCATCTTCGACCTCACCATTGCCATCGAAGTGGGCCTGCTCATCGCCTGCCTGCTGTTCATGCGCCGCATGGCCGAGACTACGCAGATCAAGGTGATTGCCGACGAGATTGACCCGAACGAGGAGACCGACGCCGAGGTTCACGAAGAGCACCTCATCATTCCGAAGGGCGTGGAGGTGTATGAAATCAACGGTCCTTACTTCTTCGGCATCGCCAACAAGTTTGAAGAACTCATGGCAACCATGAACGACCACCCGAAAGTGCGCGTCATCCGTATGCGCCGTGTACCCTTCATCGACTCAACAGGTATACACAACCTGCAGAACCTCTGCGAAATGAGCCACCGCGAAGGCACGCACATTGTACTCTCGGGTGTTACGCCGAACGTCTACAACGTGCTGGAGCACAACGGCTTCTGCAAACTGCTGGGCAAGGACCACATCTGCCCCAACATCAACGTGGCCCTCGACCGCGCGGCAAGCATCGTGAAGCGAGGCTGACCGCACCGCTCCATCCTGGACAGAAAACACGGGCAACACGGTTTGAAAGGACAGCTTCGAGCCTTCCTTTCAAACCGTGTTGCCCGTGTTTCAGTGAACTGCGCCTGAGCGGCTGCCTAACCTTTCAGTGCCTTCTCGTAACACTGGCGGCAGAGCGGTTCGTATTCCTGCTGCTCACCCAGCAGTACCCTTTCGTCATCGTTGACGATGCGGTGGGACACATAAGCCAAGTTGCCACACTTCACACAGATAGCATGCACCTTGGTCACTTCATCGGCAATGGCCATGAGCTGGGGCATGGGTCCGAAGGGAACGCCCTTGAAGTCCATGTCCAAGCCAGCCACAATGACGCGCTTGCCGCTGCGGGCCAACTGGTTGCACACTTCGGGCAGGCCCTCATCGAAGAACTGGGCTTCGTCAATGCCCACCACCTGCGCCTCGGCAGCCTGTGCTGTAATGCCGTGAGAAGCCTCCACGGCTATGGCAGCCTGCGAATGGGCATCGTGCGACACCACATCATCGGCCGAATAGCGCACATCAATCACCGGTTTGAACACCACCACCCGTTGCCGGGCTATCCTTGCGCGCTTCAGGCGACGAATCAGTTCCTCTGTCTTGCCCGAAAACATGGAACCGCAAATTACCTCTATGCGTCCTTGCGCAACACGTTTCTCTTCGTGATACATAAAGTCGTTTTTCAAAAATTTGTGCAAAGTTAGTGCAAGGCGAGAGCAGTGCAAAAGAAAATAACGCAGTTTTTTCTTTTGCATTGCCGAGCCGCAGCCTAACTTTGCACCGAAAATCAAACAAGCACTGCATTACATGGATACAGCCGAACTTTTCAAATGGGTTCTCGAAAACCTTGACTATTGGGTGGTTACCCTGTTTATGGCCATTGAAAGCTCGTTCATTCCCTTCCCCTCTGAAGTGGTCGTGCCGCCTGCTGCCTGGAAAGCTATGGCCGACGACAGCCTGAATATCGTGCTGGTCGTCTTCTTTGCCACACTCGGTGCCGATGCCGGCGCACTCATCAACTACTACTTGGCCAAATGGTTGGGAAGGCCTATCATCTACCGCTTTGCTGACAGCCGGGTGGGACACATGTGCCTCATTGACCGTGCCAAGGTGGAACACGCCGAAAGCTACTTCCGCGAACACGGTGCTGCCTCCACCTTCTTTGGCCGACTGGTGCCTGCCGTACGACAGCTCATCAGCATACCGGCAGGTCTGGCTGGCATGAGAGTCGACAAGTTCCTGCTCTACACCACGCTCGGTGCCGGCGCGTGGAACTCTGTGCTCGCCCTGCTGGGCTACCTGATATACCGCTTCACTGACCTCAAGACCACCGAGGACGTGTATCTGCTGGCCTCACGCTACAGCCACGAACTGGGCTATGCCATACTGGCCATCGCACTGCTCGTGGTGGGCGTGCTTATATATAAAGGAAGCAAAACGAACAAATAACCCTCCTCCCATTCCCGAACGGCGCACTGCGCCCTGCTACCACGACACCATGATGAAACACCTATGGCTGCTCATGCTGACTTCCCTGCTGACCTTCGGCACGGCCATGGCACAGGCTGAACTGACAACCCGGGCCGATTCGGTTGCCGCTGCTGCCAAAGTGGTGGAGCACCAATGGATGTGGGGAGCAGGACACGCCAATGTGCTCGACACGTATCTGTCGCCATTGGAATACACCGGCCCGGACTTCAACGTGCTGCACCGCACCGAACGTCCCCTGCGCCGCACTGCGGACCGCCTGTCGGTCCAGACGCTCTTTACCGCCCACTTGGCCTACCTCCATTCGCCCACAGACGACGGCAAGGAGTGGGACGGCGAATTTTCCCTGTCGGGAGGTGCCTTGCGAAACTGGCAGATGTCCGCTGACTGGCGGTTGGCCGCAGGCTGCTCGGGCGAAGTGTCAGGCGGTTTCACCTACAACACACGCGGCTCAAACAACCCGGCACAAGGACGGCTCGGCCTCAGCCTGCAAGCTTCGGCCCTCTCGGTCTACGGGTTCAGGCTGCTGGGCAAGTCGGTGAAATGGACGGTACAGGCTGACCTGCAACTCGCGGGCTTGCAGTTCTCGCCCGAATACGGACAGTCGTACTACGAGATATTCGAGCTGGGCCACACCTCGGGCATCGTTCACTTCACCCAACCGGCGAACTGTCCCACAGGCCGTCTGCTGACCACCCTCTCCCTGCCCCTGCGGCGGGCAGAGCTGCACATAGGCTACCTGGCCGACGTGAGGCAAAGCAAGCTGGGCGGACTGAAACGCCACGCCTGGCGCAACTGCCTGACCCTTGGCTACAGCTACCGGCTGCAACGTGTCGGCCGCTAAGACTGCCGCGCCGTTCGCCGGCCTCTTCTTCCCTCTCCTCTTCCCCAATCCTTCCCAACCTCAGCCCTACGCCATGCTTCACCTTCTCCGCTTGCTGCTGCTCTGCTGCTCTGTGCTGCTCACCTCGTGCGTAACGCAAGAGGTGGAGGACGACACGCGCCGCGGCAACTTCGAAGCCTTGTGGCACACGCTCGATGCGCACTACTGCTTCTTCGACTACAAGCGGCAGGAGTACGGACTGGACTGGAACGAGGTGTACGACCGCTACCACCCGCGCATCGATGCCGCCATGACCGACCGCCAACTCTTCGAAGTGCTGGCCGAAATGACCTACGAGCTGCGCGACGGCCACGTCAACCTCTATGCCGCACACGATGTGGCACGCTACGGACGGTGGTTCGACGACTACCCGATGAACCAAAGCGATTCGCTCGAAAGGAAATATCTGGGCACCTCGCAGGAATATGAATCGGCCGCCGGACTGAAATACCGCATTCTGGAAGACAACATCGGCTACCTGCGCTGCGCCAGCTTCGAAGTGCTGTTCGGCAGCGGCAACCTCCAGGAGGTGATGCGCAAGCTCGGCACCTGCAACGGGCTGATAGTCGATGTGCGCAGCAACAGCGGCGGACTGCTCACGGCTGCCTCAAAACTGGCATCACTCTTTGTCAACGAAACGACCATAGGGGCCTACATGTGCCACAAGACGGGAAGCGGCCACAACGACTTCTCTGCCCCCGAACCCATCGAGCTGAAACCCTTCGAGGGGCTGCGCTGGCAGAAGCCCGTGGCTGTACTGACCAACCGCCGCACCTTCAGCGCGGCCAACAGTTTTGTGATGTACTTGAAAGGATTGCCCCGAGTGACCGTAGTGGGCGACCGCACTGGTGGCGGGGCCGGAATGCCCTTCTCGTCAGAACTGCCTTGCGGTTGGAGCCTGCGCTTTTCGGCCTGCCCAATGTATGACCGCCAAATGCAGTGTACAGAAATGGGCATCGACCCTGACGTGAAAGTAGACATCACCGCCGAGGACTACGCCCGCAGCGTCGACACCATTATCGAAACGGCCCGCACACTGCTTGCCGCTCAGACCAGGAGCGACTACGGGTTGTGACAAACATCATTAGGGTTGTGTCGAGCGTTCAAGGCACGCCCCATTGCAAGTTGTCGAGCGTTCAAGGCACGCCCCGAAGGGGCAACAGCGCATAGCCCAGGGCAACGCCCTGGGTAGGTTGACCGCCGCAAATGCGCCCTGAAAGGGCAAAAGCGTTCTTTCATAACGCTTGTCTCCTAACATTCATAACGCTTGTTTTCTAACGCTTTTGCCCTTTCAGGGCGCACTTCATCGCCTCACTCTACCCAGGGCGTT
>CALZRA010000138.1 GCA_945828345.1 uncultured Bacteroidales bacterium | reverse complement strand
CGCAGGCCCAGGTGTGCCGCTATGCCGACACGGTGAACGTGGGCGAACACATCGGGCACACCACGCTCCACAAGGTCTATGTGCTATACAAGGGTGTGGAAATGGTGGCCTGCGAGGAAGTGGACAAGCGTTGAAGCGAAGGAAAGGGAGCGACTTCACCCTGTAAGCTACGAGCTTGCACAAACAAAGCGTTCAAGGCAATGGGCTGGGAGCCCGATGCCTTGAACGCTTTGTTTGATTCCCCGAAGGGGGAAATAGGGGTTAACCTTTCAGGATGGCAAGCACAGGGATTAGGCGTTGCCTTCAGGAACACCAAAAGGAGTGGCCGTGCGACCGCCCTGAGCCTGCTCGGCACCAGGCAGGTTGATAGGACCAAATGCCTTCTCATACTTCATGACATTGTCCTGCAAAGCAAAGAGCAGGCGCTTGGCATGTTCGGGAGCAAGCACGATGCGGCTCTTCACGTTGGCCTTAGGCACACCGGGAAGCACGCGGATGAAGTCGAGCACCACTTCTGCACTCGAATGGGTGATGATAGCCAGATTGGCATAAATGCCCTCGGCCACTTCGGGAGTGAGTTCAATCTTCAACTGGCCGTCGTTCTTTTCTTGATTTTCCATTGCTGTATAGTTATTTGTTGATTGATAATGTTTGATGCTGCCTGAGCGATGCGGCACTGGCTTCTGGGAAGCCACGCCTCATCAAAGTCACGCAAAAATAAGGCTAAGGCGCGAATTGAACAAGGAGGACGTAGGATATTTCCCTAAAAGACAGAAAAATACCCGCTCGCAGAGCTACCTACACAACAGATACTGAAACGTCTGCCCACAGCATGAGCCGGAACTATCCACCACAACATACCACCAGAGGCGTTGGAACCGATTCCTGCCTTAGGTGGAGAGACTGCGGTGCAAGGCTTCTACGGCCTCAGCAGGATGGGCCGACTGTTCGAGCAGGCTGACGAACCTGGAACCGACTATCACGCCGGCACTGCAGGCATCGGCCGCCTCACGGGTGGCCCGTAGAAGCCTTGGTCTGTCACTTCGTAAGGATTCATGTGATGCTGATTGACTGATTTTTGAAACTGTCTGTTTGCTGTGGATTCCGGCTGTGCTCTGCATGTAGAGCTGCGTGCCTTGAGGGTTGAGACGATTGTACACGCGATGGCCAAAGCTGATGGTTGGCATGGAAACGGTCCTGCTATGCCATACAAAAAGAAACCGGCGGCCTGTCCTCGGTAAGACAAGCCGCCGGTTGTATCATAATCAACTATGGCATACTATAGGGATAGGTGAAGCCTGCTTACCACTGGAAGTTGTAAGCTGCGCCACCAATACTGATTATTTGCACGATTTGAAATCATAAATTCGATTATCCTTGATTCAACATGGCAAATGTATGGCAAAATGCGTAAACAGAAAAATTTTTGACAGTCTTTTTGCCAAATTTCTTTCACACACTTCTAAAAACGCCTGCTGAAAAGCGAAAATTGGCTTGATTGCCGATGGCGCACCACGCGATGACAGCGCAAATGACAGCAAGGGGTGTGCGATACTATCTGTATTCTCAAACGGATATAATCTACATTCCAGGACAGGAAATGTATGTGTCGTCTGTGCAATGCATTGAGTTTTACGTTCAGCCAAGGCTGAACGGTCGTAGCTATAGTACTTATTGGCCATAGAAGTTATCTTCTCGCACCGTTCAGCCAAGGCTGAACGAAAAGGGTAGTATATAGCAAACATTTGGCAAGCTTGTTACAAGCTTTGACTTATTCTATCTTCTGGCCCCACACACGGAATTGACAAGACCGCATTTCGCTGCCTGACCAACCAGCAAACGCGTTGATTGGCAAGCACGAAAATTAATGGAGGCTACCGTCTCTACGGGCCTCCATTAACCAACACAAAAACTAAACTAGACTTAACTAAACTATTTGATAGCGTTATCTCTCGACAACTAAGTGCTGCAAATATAGAATAACACCGTATTTAAAGCAAGGATTTGCGAAGTTTTCTTTACAAAAACCGCTTATTTAACATTTATGTATGTTATACAACAGCAAATTATCTGCAATCACCATGGCCGCCATGGCTTCGACAACTGGTACAGCACGGGGCAAAACGCAAGGGTCATGCCGTCCACGGGCCTGCAGCTTCACTGCATTTCCACAGACATCGACCGTTGACTGTTCTTGCAGCAACGTGGCCACGGGCTTGAAGGCAACACGGAAAACGATAGGTTGTCCGTTGCTCAAGCCGCCTTGTATGCCGCCACTGTGATTGGTCAAGGTGGTAATGCCTCCCTGTGCATCGGGCACAAACACATCGTTCTGTTCGCTGCCTCGGGCTGTTACACCGGCAAAACCTTCGCCATATTCAAAACCCTTTACGGCGTTGATGCCCAGCATGGCTGCACCTAACTGGGCATGCAACTTGTCGAACACGGGCTCGCCCAGACCAACCGGGCAACCTTCAATGACACAGGTGATGATGCCGCCAATGGTGTCACCCTGGGCTTTTACTTCGGCAATCAGACGAGCCATTTCGTCTGCCTTGTCTGGGTCAGGACAACGCACCGGATTCTGCTCTATCTGGCTCAGGTCATAATCCTTGTATGTGCCTGTTAAGGCTACTGGCCCGACTTGCGATGTATAGGCACATATCCGTATGTTGCTCATGCGCAACAGCATTTTCGCAAAAGCACCTCCTACGACCCGAGAGATGGTTTCGCGGGCCGATGTACGCCCACCGCCCCGATGGTCGCGTACGCCATATTTCATCTGGTAGGTGTAGTCAGCATGAGAGGGGCGAAACACATTGCGTAAATTGTCATAATCAGCAGAATGTTGGTTTTCATTACGCACCAGAAAGCCAATGGGGCATCCCGTGGTAAGACCCTCAAATACGCCTGAAAGTAGTTCCACCTGATCCGACTCCTTACGCGAAGTGGTCAGGGCACTCTGGCCGGGACGGCGGCGGTTGAGTTCAGACTGAAGCAAGTCGAGGTCGACCTTTATCCCTGCCGGCATGCCATCAATCACACCGCCAATGGCCGGACCGTGGCTCTCGCCATATGTAGTCAAACGGAATATTTGTCCAAAGCTGTTCATAGTTACACTTATTTTTCTCAAAGAAAAAGACATAAGGTCGTGAAGTCGTGCTACCATACTTCAGAAACCTACAGCGCACTGTGACTTTTATGCCATGACCTTATGCCTTCAGACTGCAAACTGACAGGAGTTAATCCTGATGTTGGCCGTGTCCGCCACAACAGCCTTTACCGTGATGATGACCGTCATGTCCGCCACAACAGCCTTCACCGTGATGATGACCGTCATGTCCGCCACAACAGCCTTCACCGTGATGATGACCGTCATGTCCGCCACAACAGCCTTCACCTTCACCATGGTGATGATGACCGCAACCATCGCCACAATCTTCACAACCGCAGCCACAACCCTCACCGCTCATCATATTGATTAGACCTTGGATTTCAGCATTGGTGGCATCACGAAGAGTGACCACAATGCCCTTGAAATGCAGGTCCTTGCCTGAAAGTGGGTGGTTCAAATCAATAACCACAGTGTTCTCTTTTACCTCAAGTACCAAACCCTGGAAACGGTTACCATCGGCATTCACTAAAGGAAGTACTGCACCAGGATAGACCATTTCCTTGTCGAAGTGCCCGTTTACACTGAACATCTGTTTGTCAAGTTCCAGCACATGTTCCTGTAAGTAGGGACCATAGGCGTCGTCCTGCTTCAATACAAAGTCAAAGCTGTCACCTTCCTTCAAGGCGACTATCTTTTCCTCGAAGCTGTCGAGTGCTACACCCATACCGCTGATGAACTGGAAAGGATGCTCGGCCGTGGCCTTCTCGACCAGCTCGTGTATGCCTTTTTCATTATCGACATATAACTCGTAAGCTACGGTAATGTACTTATTGGTTTGTTGTTCCATTTTTGTTTCGTTTTTTGTTAGATGTATTTTAATTGATTTCCTATGCTTGCGGTATTCCAGCCGAACTCTGATGGCTGGCTTATAGCCCACTCACTTTCCGACTAAGAATCTATGCCAATTCGAGCGACAGCTCCTTCTTAAGCATAGCCAATGCTGCTGAACGGCTCAACAATTCGTTTAATTGCTCCAGTCTGCTGAAGGTTCGTTGCTGGCCTTCCTCCTGTGCCTGCGTGAAACGCAGGATGATATAGTCGTTTCTGAGATTGGTGCGCAAATAGTTCATCAAGTCAATTTGCTTGCTGCGCATGTATTGCTCGACCATGTTGTTCTCCACCATCACCTCAACCTCATAGTTGGGCAACAACTTGGGATTCATATTACGCATCCGCCCCGCTATAGCACTGTCTTCGCGAGGAAGTTGGTTGGCATAGCGATGCCAATAATACTGCAACGTATCTAACGTGAATGGCGTTGACAACTTAGCTGCCGCAGATGAATAGTTCTCAGACGATTCAGCCACCACTGAAGCAGGAAGTTGTTGAGATGATGTTTCCTGGTTCATCTGCTGGCGCAATGAACGCACCGATATGCTTTTGGCCACCATCCTTCCACCAGAACGTGCGTTCTGCTGAGATGCAGCCAACTGTTCTGTCAAACTGGAGACTGCAGCAGAAGCATTATTCGGAGCTTGAACTTGAAGTGCTGCTGCCGGAGCCTGCTGCCGGGTAGCTGATTGAGCAGGCTGGGCGGGCTGCTGAACCGGGACTGCCTGCGCACCAACAGTGGAGACAGCCTGTGTGAATAGGGGGTTAAGTCTTCGTATAGGGCGACGCCCACACGAGGAGTCATCTTCACCGGTACATGCCTGAGAAACCTCTATAAGGGTCAATTCTACCAGCAGACGCTTATTACGTGCCGTACGATAATTGATGTCACAATCATTGCAAAGCTTTAATGCGCGATACAGAATCTTAGGTTGGCAGCGCTTGGCCTGTTCATGATAGCGTGTGCGTACCCGCTCACTCACATCCAGCAAAGGCAAGGTCTGCTCGTCACGGCTCATCAGCAAATTGCGGAAATGCGAAGCCAAACCTCCCATGAAATAATTGCCTTCAAAGCCGCGCAATAAAATGTTGTTCAGGCGCAACATGGCAGCTGGTATTTCACCCTTGAGCAGTTCATCAGTAATGTCAAAATACTGGTCATAATCCAACACGTTGAGATTCTCAATGACCTTCTGATAGGTGATGTTTCCCTCACAAAAACTGGCAATCTGGTCAAAAATGGAAAGTGCGTCACGCATCCCTCCATCCGCCTTCTCAGCAATGACATGCAGAGCCTCTGCTTCATATGTAAAGTGCTCCTGCTCCGCAACATATTGCAAATGCCTTACCGTATCGGCTACCGTCATACGGGCAAAATCATAGATTTGGCAACGGCTCAATATCGTAGGAAGGATTTTATGCTTCTCTGTCGTGGCCAAAATGAAAATGGCATGAGAAGGAGGTTCTTCAAGTGTTTTCAAGAACGCATTAAAGGCTGCTGTAGAAAGCATATGAACCTCGTCGATGATGAACACCTTGTATTTTCCTATCTGCGGCGGAATCTGTACCTGTTCAATCAACTCACGAATATCCTCAACAGAGTTGTTCGAAGCAGCATCCAGTTCATGAATATTATACGACCTGTTTTCATTAAAAGCCACACAGCTTTCGCACGCATTGCAAGCATCCCCATTGGAAGTGGGAGTGAGGCAATTGATGGTTTTGGCGAAGATTCGGGCACAGGTGGTTTTCCCCACACCGCGAGGACCACAAAAAAGATAGGCATGAGCCAATTTTCCCTGTGCTATGGCATTCTTCAGCGTTACAGTAAGAGCCTGCTGACCAACCACCATGTCAAAACTGGCAGGACGATACTTCCGCGCTGAAACAACATATTTGTTCATCTGAAAAGCTTTTTTCGATTATGATGCAAATGTACTGCAACCTAACCGCAACACAAAAGAAAAAAGAAAGTTTTACACCTCCATTTATGAGTAGAGCCATAGCAATCCATAGTATCCCACAGGCCCTCATACCAAAAAGCGTCCCTTCCTCGTATGACCGAAGAAGGGACGCACACTTTG
>CALZRA010000137.1 GCA_945828345.1 uncultured Bacteroidales bacterium | reverse complement strand
AATGAGTTCACTCATGGGGCATTCTTTAAAACCTAATTTATAGAACACCCCTTAAACGCGTTGGCTATGCCATGATTGCCCGCACGGCAGGGCCGCCTTATTCGGGATGCAGTTCGCCGATGTCGGGTAGCTGCTTCCAGCCTTCACCGTAGGCATCGTAGGCGTCGGTCACTACCACGAAGGCGCGCGGGTCGGCCTGTTTGATGATTTGCTTCACGCCGGTCACTTCCTTATAGCTCACTACTAAGAAAATCATTTCCTTGTCTGCCCCTGTGTAGAGACCGCTGCTCTTGATACACGTGGCCGTGCGGTCCAGGTCGTGCAGAATGTACTGGTGTAGTTCGGGCATGGAACGGTTGCTGATCACGAAGAGCAGCTTGTCGTTCTTGGCACCATTGATAACGCGTGACAGTACGCGCGAAATGACGTAGATGGCTATCAGAGAGTAGAACGACAGGTGCCATGAGGGCTGCTCGCTGCTTGCCGAGCCGCCCAGCCCGAAACCGATGACCAGCAGTCCCAGGCCTACTACTACGCCATCGACCAGCAGTATGCCCGATGAGAACTTGATGTGCGCATACTTTTGCAGAATCATGGCTACAATGTCGCTGCCGCCTGTGGTGGCCTGGTTGCGCACGACGATGCCTTCGCCCACGCCGATTACCACGGCTCCCATCAGGGTGGCCAGCATCAGGTGGTTGGACAGGTCGATCGTGCCTCCGGCCAGCAATGCGGGGTCGAGCGACTCAAGGGCTGCTTGCGAGGGATAGGCTAACCACGACAGGGCATTCATGATGAAGGGGGTCGACAAGGCTGCTGCCAGCGTGCGCGCACCGAGTTTGCCGCCCAGCAGGCAGACCGAAAGGATGAGCAGGGGCACATCGAGTATGTAGCCGAAGGTTCCGACCTGAATCGAGGGGAACAGGTTGTGGCACACGATGCTTGCACCGTACACGCCGCCCGGAACAATGTTGTAGGGGTTGATGAAAAATACAAAACCGGCTGCCATAATCGTGCAGCCCACAAAAACGCTGAGCCAGGATAGAATGGATTTCTTCATGTGTGTGGACTAAGGTTGGGTTATTTCAAGGGCAAATTTAGGTCTTGGACCGTGTTTGGCAAAAGGAATAATGAATAAAAATGCGTTTCCGCCCTTTTCTGTGTGTTTGTGTTCACCTTTGTCGCAACTTTCCTTCTCTTTGCAGCCTTTATTCTCGAAAAGTTTTTGTACTTTCGCATCCGTTTTACAACACATAAACAACAATGAACACGAACAAGCAAAATGACTCACAGGAGATGTTGGCTCTGGGCATGACGAATATCTACGATGACGTGAGCACTTCTGTAGCTTCGGCCATTAAGCAGGACTTGGTCGAGCATTTTGGAAAAGGTCTTTACTACCGTCTGAAGAATGGCGAGAAGCATATCAATGCCGAGCAGCAGGCTTACATTGCTGAGGTCTTCGCCAAGCACGGTGTCACCACTCCTCCTGTCTATGACCAAATGGTTGGCAACGCATAGTCGGGCCGGCCGTTTTTCCGCTCAATAGGCATTGCTCCAAGCAAGCATTCGCCCCGCCGCACAACGTTGTGCAGCGGGGCGAATGCCGTTTGTGGGGTGCTTCTCGGTTGGACCCTTCCTCGTGGGAGGGACAATCCCTATACCAAGTGGCGGATGTTCTCCTCGCGGTCGCCGGGCAGCAGGTCTATCACGGGTACTTCGACCATCGTGTAGCAGCCGGGTTGCTGGCGCATGGCAGCGCGGGCCACGCACACGAGCACCTGGCCGGTCAGTGCGGGGTTGTTGATGCGCATGTTGAACTCGAACAGTTGGTTTTGCGTCGTGCCGCTTACGCCCTTGCGGGTCAGGTTTACGCCATGTCCCATGTCGATCACCTCGTCTACCGAGGGCACCAGGTTTACGTGGGTCTCGTCTGAGGCAAAATACGGGTCGGCCTTGATAGCGGCAGCCACTGTGTCGAAGTTGTAGCCTTCTTCGATTTCAATGTATACCATGCGGCGGTGTATGCCTGTGCCTGTTGGGATAGTCATCGACAGGGCTTTCTTTACACCTTCAATGGCTTTGACAGCTACCGTGTGTCCCATCGACATGCCAGGGCCGAAGTTGGTGTAGGTGATGCCCTTCGGGGCGATGGCTTGCAGCAGGGTACGTACCACGGAGTCTGAACCCGGGTCCCAGCCGGCCGAGATGATGCTCACAGCGCCATGTTCCTTGGCCACGGCATTCAGTGAGCGGCGTAGGTCGACAATCTGCGTGTGGATGTCAAAGCTGTCGACGGTGTTGATGCCCAAGGCCAGAATCTGCTTGGCATATTCCTCTACCTTGCGGGTGGGGGTAGCCAGTACGGCCACATCTACCTGGTCCAGTTCGGTGATGTCTTTTACCACCTTATAGGCGGCCAGTTCGGCAGGACAGTCGGTTGCGCCTTGTCGGCGTACGATGCCGGCTACTTCAAAGTCGGGAGCGGCTTCCAGTGCTTGCAGCGTGTAGCGGCCAATATTGCCATAACCTACAACGGCTGCGCGTATTTTCTTCATTTTGTAAGGTTTTTGGATGATTTCTTGACTTTTGGCCGCGAAGTTACGAAAAACTCAAGAACACTCCCTGCCTTCCCCTCTATCTTTTTTGTTTTTTTTGTTTGGTTGCTAACGTCCTGCTCTGTGCTCTTCTTCGCGCGCGTATATATATAAGGAGTTTCGAGGTTGTTGTGTCAGACCCCCGTGCGTGCTCTTCTTCGCGCGCGCGTATATATATAAGGGGTGTTTTCTCCGCCCGCCTCAAGGCGCAGCCACCACCGTTCCCCGCAGTTCGGCTGCGGGGCCCGACCTACAGCCGTTTCAGCAAGAAGCTGGGGCAGAGCCGCAGATAGACCCCGGCAGCCAGGTTCATGGTGGCCTTTTCGTGCTGCCACCCTTCCTCGGGAGCATACAGGCCACAGGCAAATTGGTGGAACATCCTCACCTGGACTCCCCAAGCGAAGCCGTCGCCCAGCTTGTGCGCGTATTCGCCTTCCACCATCAGGGTCTGGGGCTTGTCGAGTGTCACCCCTTCGTTGCTGATGCTCATTGCGCTATACAGCGGGTTTCCCAGTACGCTCACGAAGTCCTTGCAGAACCAGTAGCTAGCCCCTATCTTGCAGCGGCCAATCCGAAGCGAAGCCTTGCCAAGCAGCCCGAAGCCGTTGTCAAAAGGTAGCAAATCGCCGGCCTGTTGGTTGAAGCCCGCCGCCAAGGCTTCCACATTCAGCAGGGTGGGGTAGCGTCCGGCCATCGGTATGTTCACCCCGACTCCGGCCGCAGCATTGACCCAAGTCTTGATGACGCGGTCTTCGGCCTCGGTGTTGATTTCACCGCCCCGATGCTGGAAAAGGGCTTGTACGGGGAAGTACCATTCCCAACTGTGGGATTTCTGTGAGCGTTTGGGCTTAAACCGTGCGCTTAGGCCGAAGCTGAACGATTCTTGCCCGCTGTCCTTCCGGTAGATAAAGCTTTCCCAGTTTACCCAGGTGTCCAAGTCAACCCATGGAGCGTTCCACAACATTTGTACGCCGGTTTCAGGGTCGCTGCTCAGGTTCAGCTCATCGTTATATAGAGGTGCTGCCAGCCCGTGGTTCGACTTGCCGTGCAGCGTTCCCAGAATCAGTTGCAGGTTTTTGGCTGCAGTGAGTTGTGCACGGAACATGGGCACGGCGTGGAATCCGTCTTGCGTGTTGCGCCCATGCCAGGAAGCCAGGTCGCTGTAGTTGAAGTTCGGATACTTCTCCGCGCCCCAGAAGTGCAGCAGGTGTACCCCCAGTTCCATTTTCACTGCGGGCAGCGGCTGGTAACTCATGGTGGGTTCGATCCATATGCCCGGTAGGGTATAGCCCTTTATCAGTTTGCTTTTGTACTCGTTGTTTTGCAGGAAGGTCATACCTTCTACTTGCACGCGCAGCTCTCCCCGTTCTTCGGGGGTGATTGGTGCGTGTCGCACGCCAAACACCAAGGAGTCGAGTTGTGCCTGTGCCGAAGGCTGTAGCAGTGTCAGGCAGGTGAGGATGAACAGGGGTCGTAGGGTTTTCAGCATCGGGAGTGGTATTGGTAGAGTGGGGGTGGTGGTTTGTACTCAGGGTGGCCAAAGTGGCTTTTCGGAGAAGCTATACTTCCCTTGCCACAGAAGATATACTTCCCTTGCCACAGAAGATGTCTTCATCGGCCATAGAAGATATCTTCTTTTTTGAGACCGTTTTCTTTCGATGTCGCAAAGGTAATATAAATTGCTGTTGGATGAGGTATGGCCCCAGGGTTTCTCATCCAAGTCCAGGACTTTCTGCCGCTCGTTCCCTCCCCGGAGTTGTAACGTTCGCCAATGTTGATATAATCTCTCTTCAGAGTCGGAATCGTGCACCCAAACACAGACGAATCTGCTACATCCCTACAGCCTCCTTCGTCTGCTTAAAACGGATTTTCCTCCCCGTGCCTCTACAAAAATCTGTCCTATTTGCCCGATTTTTCACGTCTGCTTGACAAATCGCAAACAAAATATTTGCCTTTTCCCATTGAAAACCTTTGGGGTTCGCGCAGAAAGTGCTAACTTTGCAGCCCGAAAGGTGAATTGTACGCCTATCACTCCTAACGACAACAATAAAAATACATATACAACAAAATTAAAAAACAAAACAATGCCTACTATTCAACAGTTAGTACGCAAGGGCAGAGCGGTGGCAGCCGACAAGAGTAAGTCGCCTGCACTTGATTCGTGTCCTCAGCGTCGTGGCGTGTGTGTACGTGTCTACACAACCACACCGAAGAAACCTAATTCGGCCATGCGTAAGGTGGCCCGTGTGCGTCTCACCAACTCGAAGGAGGTTAACTCCTATATTCCCGGTGAAGGCCACAACCTTCAGGAACACAGCATCGTGCTCGTGCGCGGTGGCCGTGTGAAGGACCTCCCTGGTGTACGCTATCACATCGTTCGCGGTACGCTCGATACTGCTGGCGTGGCTAACCGCACCCAGCGCCGCTCTAAGTACGGTGCCAAGCGTCCCAAGGCCGGTAAGAAGTAAATCTAAATGAAGGCGGGGGCAGCACGCCTGCCGGTCGCCACGAAGTGGCTGGCCGCCAGCCGGGAGCCGGCAAGCTTGCTGTCTTTTCCTACAACACCCACACAACTAATCATTGGTTTGCACGCGGTTGAGTAAACGTCCCGACGGGGAGTTGAAGAACTGAATTGCAGCCCACACAAAACCAACAACGCTACAATGAGAAAAGCAAAGCCTAAAAAGCGTGTGATCCTTCCGGATCCCGTCTACGGAGACCAGAAGGTGTCCAAGTTCGTTAACCACCTCATGTACGATGGCAAGAAGTCCATCGCCTATGAAATCTTCTACAACGCCCTCGAACTCGTTGGCGAGAAGATGAAAGACCAGGAGAAGAGCGCCCTCGAAATCTGGAAGGCTGCTCTCGACAAGGTGACACCCCAGGTGGAGGTAAAGAGCCGTCGTATCGGTGGTGCCACTTTCCAGGTTCCTACTGAAATCCGTCCTGACCGTAAGGAGTCTGTTTCCATGAAGAACATGATCAACTACGCCCGCAAGCGTGGCGGTAAGACCATGGCCGACAAACTCGCTGCCGAAATCATGGACGCTTTCAACGAACAGGGTGGTGCCTTCAAGCGTAAGGAGGATATGCACCGCATGGCCGAGGCTAACCGCGCATTCGCTCACTTCAGATTCTAATCCCGGAACATTCAAACAACGATGGCAAAGCAAGACTTACATTTGACTCGTAACATCGGTATCATGGCTCACATCGATGCCGGTAAGACCACCACTTCCGAGCGTATCCTCTTCTATACCGGTAAGACACACAAAATCGGTGAGGTGCACGACGGTGGCGCCACCATGGACTGGATGGCTCAGGAGCAGGAGCGCGGTATCACCATTACCTCTGCTGCCACTACTGCCTACTGGACTTGGAACGGCAACAAGTACAAGTTCAATCTGATTGACACTCCGGGACACGTGGACTTTACCGCTGAGGTAGAGCGTTCGCTCCGTGTACTTGACGGTGCCGTGGCCACTTACTGTGCTGTAGGTGGTGTGGAACCTCAGTCTGAAACCGTTTGGCGTCAGGCTGACAAGTACAATGTGCCCCGTATTGGTTATGTCAACAAGATGGACCGTTCGGGTGCCGACTTCTTCGAAGTGGTTCGCCAAATGAAGGACATCCTCGGCGCTACTCCTTGCCCCGTTTCTGTGCCCATCGGTGCAGAAGAGAAGTTCAAGGGTATCGTCGACCTCATCAAGATGAAGGCCATCCTGTGGCACGATGAGACCATGGGTGCCGAGTACGACATCG
>CALZRA010000136.1 GCA_945828345.1 uncultured Bacteroidales bacterium | reverse complement strand
ACACGAAAATAGGAGATAAACAACCTATGATTAGTGTTTACCTCCTACTCGATTGATGAGGCCGACAGGGCAGTTGTCGGCCCTTAGAGGGGGATTAGAAGTCGATTTCCAGACCGATGCCGAACACGTCGTTCGTACGGTGGAAGTTGTCGCTACCTGCTGTGCTGGCAGCACCCAGACCGGCTGCGATGCCCTGAATGGCATTGAGCTCGCCGCTGATGATGCCCAATTGCTGCTGGGCAATGAGGCGGTCAGCTTCGGGAGTCTGCGGATTGGTGATGACGGCCTGCAACTGCTGTGCACCAGCCTGCAACTGCTGGCTGAGCGGAGTGACCATGCCGCCCATGGTCTGCTTGATGTCGTTGTAGTCGGCCATTTCGCGCTTGTAGTGCGAGTAGAAGGTCTTGAAGTAAGACACATTCAGGGCCACGCGGGGCGATACCTTCAGGCGGGCACCCAGACCTACAGAGTTGGAGTTGGTCACAAAGCTCATGTCGCTGATGAAGCGGCTGTTGTCGCCCAGACCGTAGTTGGTCGTCTGCCATCCGGCACTGACGGTTACGCGGTCGTTGATGTCCCATTCGGCACCGGCCAGCACTTCCCAGCCGCCGCCGTCGAGCTTTTCTTCGCGGCTGGCGTACTGCGTGGCCTGCTTGTCGAAGTAGTAGTGGAATCCGGCCGAGAGGCGCAGGTAGTCCTTCAGGTCATACTTGGCGCCGAGGGTGAGGATGGCGGGGATGTCGGCCGCCAGCTTCTTGCCGTCGTCATATTCTTCCAGTCCGCTGGTGTTCTCACCCGAGCGGTTCTTCAGGCGCAGGCGGGTCTTGAACTCATATTTGGCAGCCAGGTTGAGTTTGCCGAGCTTGTAGTCCACGCCGAGAATCGGAGTGAAGCCCCAGCCCGTTTGGTCACAGTTCAGTTCGCGGTCGGCAGCCAATGCGGCGAAGTGCGGCATGTTCTGGCTTTCGAAGAACTGTCCGGCGGGAATCAGTCCGGCAGCGGTCTTTACGCTGATGTTGCGCACGTAGCCGTAGTAGTTACAGTCGGCATATACCACACGTCCGCCGGCACTCACGCTGAGGTTAGGCGAGATCTTGTAGCCGACACCAAACTGTCCGCCGAAATAGTATTGGCGGCCCTGCATGTGCGTGTCGAAGGCGTAGCCCGTAGCAGCACCGGGAGCCAGGATGTTGATGAGTTGCGGCACCATAGCCACCTGGCTTTCGAACGAGGGCAGACCGTTGTCGAACTTACACTTGCCGCCGCCGCCCGACATGCCGAAGTGGAAAGTGGCAAACCAGCGTTCGCCCACGCGGGCCAGGTCGATGGAGGGAAGGACGGGGGCTGTAGCCTTGCCCTTGAACTTCTTGGTCTGGTTCAGTCCGTTTTCGATACCGTTGACCACACCACCCTGGAAGTAGGGGAAGAAGGTCTCCACCGTGCGCGTCTGGTAAGCGCTTTGAATGTCGAAGCCCAGATGCCAGCCTTGGCTCATGAAGCCGACACCGGCAGGGTTGGAGTAGCAACCGTCGATGGCGATGTAGGCATCGCGGGCAGGGTTGCGCAAGAAGGCTGCATTCTGGTTGGTATTAGTCAGGAAGCCACCGGCAAAGGCTGTGGCAGCTGTGCCCAACGCAAGGGCAGTGGTGAGGATTGATTTTCTCATTTGTCGCATTTGTTGGTAAAAACGGCGGCAAAAGTAAGGGTTATTTGCACACTACCCAAGTAAATCGTGCAAAAACTACAGGATTTTTTGCATTTCTTGCGCTTTATAGCGGCTTTTGCTTGCTTTGGCTTACAAGGACGGGGCTTTGGGAGAGGGGATAGATAACGAAAGAGGGCTATAGATGGCTATAGATTCTTATAGAAGGCCATAGGGCGATGCGCCCCTTAGTCCAGAAAGGGCTTTACGCGCTCCTCGGTCAGTTGCCACAGTTCCTCCATCTTCGGGTGGCGAAGATACTTTTCGGACAGTTGTTGGGGACGGCAGGAGGCATTGAAAGTGCCTGTGGAGCGGCCAGCCTCTTCGCCGAGCAGCAGGCCAATGGCCGTGGCAGCGCCTTGCCGGGGCGTGCGGATGCAAGGGCGGAAGAAGATGTCGGTCAAAGGGTCGAACCACATCTGCATACGGATCATGTCGGTCGAGACAATGCCGGGGTCGGCGGCATGAACCACTATGCCGCGTTGCTCCACCCTCCGCGCCAGGTCGAGCGTGAACAGGGTCAGGGCCAGTTTGGTATTACTATATATAGGTATACGCCAGAAGCTGCCCCGGCAGCCAAGGGTAAAGAAGTCGGGGAAGTCCAGCCGGCCAATGGCATAGGTACATG
Organism: uncultured Bacteroidales bacterium; assembly: GCA_945828345.1. GTDB lineage: Bacteria > Bacteroidota > Bacteroidia > Bacteroidales > Bacteroidaceae > Alloprevotella. The sequence continues at coordinate 4,195 of CALZRA010000136.1, read as the reverse complement.
ACACCATGTTGACCACACGGCTGCCGCGCTCCATGAGTGGCAGCAGTAGGCGGGTGAGCAGATAAGGTCCTACGTAGTTGACACTGACGGTGCGTTCCAGTCCGTCTTCGGTTGTGTGTCGGGCAGTCTCCATGGTTCCGGCATTGTTCATCAGCCGGGCTATGGGCTGTCCTTCGTCTAAGACCTGCCGGGCAAAATCCCTGACCGAGGCCAGCGAGGCCAAATCGATGGGGCGCACTTCTATGTCGGGATTGCCTGTTTCAGTCCTTATCAGCTGCTGTTTGCGGGCAGCCCGTTCCAAGTCGTGGCAGGCCATCACCACCCGATAGCCGGCCAACGCCAGCGCACGGGTAATTTCGCTCCCCATCCCTCCGTCGGCTCCTGTAACGATAGCAAGCGGTTTCATCCTCTTTCCTCCAGTTTGGCAATTTCACGACGCAGGCAGGGAGGCAGCTCGCTGTCCAGTTCCTGGTGGCAACGCATGTCGAGTGTATACATGCGGGCTATGCAATAGTTGCTGTGCCGGCAGCGGTTACGCACGTCGCCCTGCTCGCGTTGCAGGCGGTTCACGAAATCAGGTTCACTCAGCAGGGCACGTCCCATCTGTACGGCCTCGAAGCCGGCATCCAGAACCCGGTCAATGCTGCTTCGCGACACCAGTCCGCCCACATAGACCATGGGCATGTCGGGCAGTGCCTGACGGAACTTCAGGGCATCGTCCAGGAAGTAAGCCTCTTGGAAAGGCACGGTAGGAATCATCAGCCGTCCCACCATGCGCACACCATATTTCAGCCAAAGGCACTTCATGTAGTGCGTCATGGAACGTATCGGCATGGCTCCCCGCATGACATACATCGGCGCACGGCTGACGAATCCTCCGCTCAAGACCAAGGCATGTGCGCCCAACTGCTGCAAGCGGCGGGCCACCTGAAGGCTTTCGTCGATTTCCATGCCTCCACGGAAGCCGTCGCGCATGTTCATCTTTACCAGCACGGCCATGTCGTTGCCGGCAGCCTGCATCACCTCATTCATCACCTCGTCCATAAAGCGCATTCGGTTCTCCAGCGTTCCCCCGTAGACATCATGCCGGTGGTTGGTGGCGGGTGAGAGGAATTGGCTGATGAGGTAGCCGTGTCCGGCATGGATCTCCACTGCATCGAAGCCCGCCTCCCGGGCCAGTCGTACGGCATCGCCATACGCCTTGGCCATGGCCGGAAGTTCGTCGGCACGCAGGCCACGCACGAAGGTGGGCGAGTAGAGGTTGAATCCGCTGCTGGCTCCTACGGGCAGGCAACCGCAGATGCTTCGGTGCGACATGTTGCCGCAATGGCCCAACTGGATAGAGACAGCCGCACCCTGGCGGTGCACGTCGTCTGTCAGCTGGCGGAGTTCGGGCACCACTTCGGGCCGCATCCACAGTTGCCGTTCGAACGACAGGCCGCTTTGGGTGACAGCGGCATAGGCCACGGTCGTCATGCCCACGCCGCCGGCAGCCACGGCATGGTGATAGTCCAACAGTTGTTGTGAAGGTCGGTTGCCCGGGCACATGCTTTCGAAAGCGGCCGAGCGTATAGTCCGGTTGCGCAACGTCAGCGGACCTATTTTTACAGGAGTAAACAGCATGGTTCTTAGAGGTTGTTGGGGTGTGAGATTTTAGGTTATAAAGTAACTGTATAGTGAGTCGGGAATTCCGCCGCTCAGTGGGTGTCTTGAAAACCTCATAACCCAAAAGCTCCTACCCCGTGATTCAATATATATAAGGGAGTATGCGCTTGCGGTTTCCCACGGCCTGGCCAAACTCCTCCCGGTAACGGCGGTGTATGGCTGCTGCACGAGGCACGAGGTTGGCAGCAGTCCAAAGCACAAAGACCCAGGCTGCGGCGGTATCAGCAGCTACTGCGAAGCCCGTCCATTCCAGCAGTTCGCCGAGATAGTTGGCAGAAGTCACGTAGCGGTACATGCCCCCTGAGGGCAAGTAGTGGGCGGTGTCGCCCGGCTTGCGGAGCCGGCGGATGACCCTGTCGGAATGGATGTTGATGGCCATGCCCAAGAAGAACAGCAGGATGCCCGCCCAGACCCAGGGATGTGAGAGGTAGGCCCAGCCTTCGGCATACGCCGCAGGCGGAAAGAAGAACAGCCCGCCGGCCTGCATACAGCCGTTCAGCACATTGAACAGCACGCCCATCGCCACGATAGACACCGGCATACGGCTCTTGCCCCGCAACAGGAGGGGGAAGATGAACGAACGCTGGAAGTAATGGAGCTGGAACAGCAGGAAAAAGAGAAAGGCAGGCAAGGCATAGACCGTTCTGCTCATGTCCCACAGAACAAACATGACACAAAACACGGGAGCTTCCATCAGCACCCAGGCAGTCTTGTTCGGGATAGACCATCCCCACGAGGCGGTGCGGAATATGCCGTAACCGGCCTTGACGAACTGCAAGGCGACGAACACCATGACAGCCATGCCGCTCATCAGCCACAGAAAGAGTTGAAAATCAGTTTCATTCATGTCAGTTGGGTTTAGCTCGTTGGCAAATGTAGGTAAAACCCGCGAGTTTCTTCATCAGCACAATAGGGAAATTGTTCTTCTTTAGAGGAACGCATACCGTGACAAGGGGTGACGGTGCACTGGGAGGGTTTGAAATCATCGGATGAGACCGGATGAGCTACAATGATCACTCCCGAAAGAAGTGAAAAAACGGGCTTTTGCCTTGCTTTCCGCACGGCAAAAGCCTTAACTTTGCCTCGCCAATCTAATACATCAAGTCTTGTACTATGAAACATCTTTGTTCCCTTCTGTGCCTCCTGCTGCTGGCCCTGCCTATGTCGGGCAAGGAGCGCACCATCAAACCCGGTCAAATCTGGCCTGACGCTGCGGGCAACCACATCAATGCCCATGGCGGCGGTGTACTGTTCCACAAAGGTTATTACTACTGGTATGGCGAGCACAAGGCTGAGAAGACCTCGTCGGCCTTGGTGGGCGTGACCTGCTATCGCTCCAAGGACCTTGTGAACTGGACCTACTGCGGCGTAGCCCTGCAGGTTGAGGACCAGGTAGGCAGCGACATCGAGAAGGGCTGTACGCTGGAACGCCCCAAGGTGATTTACTGCCCGCGGACGGGCAAGTTCGTCATGTGGTTCCACTTGGAGCTGAAAGGACATGGCTATGCAGCTGCACGGGCTGCCGTGGCTGTGGCCGACAAGCCCACCGGACCTTTCCTGTACCTGCGTTCGGGTCGTGTGAATCCCTACTGTTGGCCTGCTGACTGGAGCGAAGCCGACCGTGCCTGTGCCGACACGCTCCAGGCGGCCCATTTCGGCCAATGGTGGACCGAACCGTGGCGCAAGGCTGTCGCACAGGGACTCTTCGTGAAGCGCGACTTCAACGGAGGCCAGATGGCCCGCGACATGACGCTCTATGTCGACGACGACGGCCGGGCCTACCACATCTTCTCTTCCGAGGAGAACCTCACGCTCCAGGTGGCCGAACTCTCGGACGACTTCACCTACCACACAGGCCGCTACTGGCGCATTGCGCCGGGTGGACAGAACGAGGCCCCCGCAATCTTCAAGCATGAAGGCCGTTACTGGCTCATCACCAGCGGCTGTACGGGCTGGGATCCCAACGAGGCGCGCCTGTTCACCTCGAAGAGCCTCTTGGGCCCTTGGGAGCAGCTGCCCTCTCCCTGTGTCGGTCCCAACGCAAAGCTCACCTTTGGTGGACAGAGCACTTTCATCCTGCCCGTGCAGGGCAAGCTCGGTGCCTTCATCTTCATGGCCGACATCTGGCGGCCCAAGCATCCCATCGATGCCCGCTACATCTGGCTGCCCATCACGTTCAAGGACAACGTGCCCGTGGTGGAATGGCGCGATGAGTGGGTTCCCGAGGAGGTGTTTGAGTAGATGAGAGAGCAGGAAAGGCCAGCGATGGGGTTATGGGTGATGAATGTGTGATGTTATCACGTTTCGCAAGTTCAATCTCGTTTGGGGAATGAGCGTTCAAGGCACGGGCTGAAAGCCCAGTAAGCGCATAGCCCAGGGCAACGCCCTGGGGAGGTTAACAGTCGCTAATACGCCCTGAAAGGGCCAAAGCGTTCCTTATAATTCTTGTCTATTAACGCTTTTGCCCTGGGCGAGCCTCATCGCCTCCTCTCCCCAGGGCGTTGCCCTGGGCTATGTGCTTACTGGGCTT
>CALZRA010000135.1 GCA_945828345.1 uncultured Bacteroidales bacterium | reverse complement strand
TGCCCCTTCGGGGCGTGCCTTGAACGCCTCATTGCTCCTAAGTTTTCTTGTGTTATGCGCTTGCTGCCCCTTCGGGGCGTGCCTTGAACGCCTCATTGCTCCTAAGTTTTCTTGTGTTATGCGCTTGCTGCCCCTCCGGGGCGTGCCTTGAACGCTTGCATTCACACATTCATCCAAAAATCATGCACCGGGACTTCGGCTTAAGCCTTTTAAACACCAGCTTAAGCACAGGGGCCGCGTCAAGTCTGACTTGGCGCGGCCCCTTTGCGTTTTATTCTTCTGTCCATTCGGGATTGTCCCAAATGTACTTGTTGGAGTAATCGTCTTGGTCGGTGACGGTTCCTTTATGAACGCTGCCTCCCAAGTTATCGGGATCGGAGGTAGCCATCAGGCCTTCGGTCATTATATCCAGTACGGTTGACTGGGGACGGATGTATTTCTTCATTTCGTTGGGTTGTTTGAGCAAGTCGGGCGGGGTAGAAGGGGATGCTGCCCCGTCCCGACTGCTGGTAGAGTTAGTAGGTCGTTGTTTACTTCACCACTGTCTTGCGGCCGTTGATGATATAGATGCCGCGTTGCAGGTTCTTCGTATTCATGCGGACACCTTGCAGGTTGTAGATGACGGCATCTTCGGTCAGTTGTCCGGCAACGGGTGCGCCTTCAATGGCGGTTACCTCTCCGTATTCGTCAATAAAGTAGGCTGCGGCAGCCTCGTTGGCAACGCTGCAGGCGAGGTAGGCGGTCGAACCGTTCTTCATTACGAATGCAGCTCCGTCGGCAACTCCCCAATAGAAGCCGGGGTTCTTGCCTTCGTTGTCAACAGACAGCTTGTAGTAGTACGGGTTAGCCAGCTTCTTCGAAGAGGTCATGCCTTCGTTCGTGCGGTAGTACTCCAGGTTGTTGTTGGCCAACAGAGTAGTTACATTTTCGTCGGTCACGGTTACTTTCTTGGTGGTGACAGCCGGGTAGTAGCTCTTTTGGGTCTCTTCGGCAGCGTATGCTTCAGAAGTACGTACGAGCAGCGGAGTCAAGGCAGGAACCATTTCGCCAGCTTGGAAGGCATCGTCGATTTTCAGTGCGCCGTCGGCAGCTACGTTCACAGTCTTGCCGGTCAGTCCAGCAGGCATGACGTAGGCATCATCGGTAACGAACGTGGTGTAGCCCTTTACCTTGGCGTGGATGTTCATTTCGCTCACTTTCTGATAGAGCTGAACGGTAGTTTGCCCGTTGGCGTAATTCTTGTAGAAGTTATTTGCATCAGTGCCATTCCTCTGGATGTAATTGGTATTGCCCGTGTACGAAATCTGTACATTGCCGGTGCCTTCTACGAAAGAGATTAACCAGCCGGCATCGGTGACATCGTTGAAAGTGAGATTCGTTCCGGATGTACCATTTATATACTTGCCCTCGGCGTGGTACAGGTTGTAAACGTCTTTGTCTTTGGTGATGGTGATTTCGTAGGGAAGTCCCGAGGCATTCACTTCGCCGTCGTAGTAATTGAATCCTTTGTCATCCTTGATGGTGATGGCGCTCGAAGAGGATACACGCTTGTTGGAAGTATCAAGGGTTCCCATGGCATCCCCTTTCGATTCGCAAACAATCAAGTATATGCCGCCGTCCACAAATTCCTCTTCCGAAGTAATCTTCTTGTAGAGAACTGTGGGCTTGAGGTTGGTGACAGGGGGAGTAACCACAACTTGGCAGGTGGCGGTACCGGCGATGTAAGATTCGTTAGCTACGCAGGTAGCAGTCACGGTGTACGTGCCGGTAGCTGTGGCCGTGAAGTCACCGGTGGTTGTGTTGATGGAGCAGTTGCTGTCATCTACGCTATACACGATAGCAGTGCCAGATACATTTGTGGCCGCCACCGTGACGGTCTTGTCGACTTCTACGGTGTAGGATGCCTGTTCGAATGCCAGATTCGGGTTTTTCTTACCCTGGTTGGTAATCTGGCTTTCTTCCCAGACGTTGAGCTGCTTTGTAGTGCTGTACAAGCCAGGGAAGCCCACGAAGTCGTACGGGTTGTTTGCTATCAGCGAAATCGTGTTGGGGACTTTGAGTTGGAGCTTTTCTGTGTCTTGGGTCAGCGTAGTCGTTTGGTAACTGCCGCTTGTGGTGAGAGTACCGGTAGTGACATCTACGACTTTGACGTACATGCTTTCGTAGGTGTCGAAGTCGGCGTTCAGCTGGGCGAGCGTGACTACTTTGGGATCTTTCGTATTGTCTGTGGAGGTGGTGCCGCTGAGGTCGATTTTGGTGATTTCACGCAGGCCGCTGTAGAGATTGCCCCGTCCCGTTATGAGGCCGGTGTAGCTCTTGCCAGCAGTGAGTCCATGGCCGGAGAGGTAGATTAAGATAGCGGCGTTGTCATCCTGCAAGTATGCATTGTTGCCGTTCACATAAGTAACGGTGGCATTAGTCAGCTTAGCCTTGAAGTCGGTGGGCGTGGTGGAGGTAATCAACTGCTTGATGCCGGCGATAGAGGTGGGCCAAACGTTGAGGGTGTAAGTAGCCTCACCGGCCATATAGTTCTCATCCTTATCGGCAGCCGCCTTGATAGTGGTTGTACCGACACCTTGGAGGGTTACAGTACCTGTGTTGGCATCAACCGTGGCCACTTCTTCGTTAGAGCTGGTATAGGTCACGCCGCTTGTTGCGCCTGTCAGTTCGGGAGCAGAGAAAGTGGTGCCGTATACATCGAATGCAGTAGTTTCACCAAATGAGAGGTTGCGCTCTTCAAGGACATTGCCTGCTACGGTCGTGGCATAGTCGGAGTAGGTCTTTTCGGTTGTTAGTTTGTAGAGTTCAAGTTTTCCTCCGTTGGCATAGTTGGTGGCAGTAGCGCTCGTATAACTGCGCCAATCCTGATTTTTATATGTAGCACAATATCGATTGTTGTTCGCTCCTTTCATGGAGAAATAGTCCGTAGTGTTCACTGCAAATGTCCACTTGTCGGAAGTATTGGCCACACGGATGCCGTTGTTGTCTTTTATTTCATAAAGATAATCTCCATTATCATTTTGAACAAAGAACTGATGTGCTGTGCCTGTCGAGGTGAGGCTCCATATCATAGATGCATCAACTTCTCCCGTAATGGTTTCGTCTGTGATAGTGGGGGCAGCTACAGCACTGGGGGGATTGGAGCCTCCTGTATAAGTACTGGGAAGAATGTAGTCGGAATTCTTGATTACATAAGAGCCGTCGGTGATATTTTCTAATGTCTTTATACGTTGCCACGCAGACCCTCCAATTGTTTCGGTAGCATACACCGCATGGTAAGTAACATTATCCGTAACAACAGGTGCGTCTTTAGCCGTGGTAAAGAAAACGGCGGGGACTTCAGATTGAGAGCCATCAATGGTTGCATTGGTCCATCCCATGAAGACCTTATCGCCTATGGCCGGCGGAGTGGTGGGCAGTGTTGTTACCTTATTGCCATCGGCTACGTCAGTCGTGGGCGCACCCTTTGTGTAGGCAGTGCCGTTGACCATCCAGTTTACGGTGTAGTGGGCAAGGGGGGCGATGCCCGTACCGCTGAGATTTATAGTCTTTTCTTCTGCTCCTGTAGAAGAAAGGGTCAGTGTGGCGGTATGTTCACCAACAGCTCCATTGGGGGTATAAGTTACTGTGATATCCTTGCCTGCTGCGGCATTTACCTCTGCGGCAGAAGCACTGATGTCACTGATGGAGAAATAGGTGGCATCGGATAAGGCTAACGTCACGTCCTCTGTAAGGTTTGCACCTGTTAGATTAAACGACAAAGCCTTATTAGCATTGTTCTCAACTTCTCCAAATGAAAGTTGTGAAATGGATGGAACTAAAGTTGGACTGGTGTTCGTTGTGACTACAATCTTTGTGATTCTAACTTGGCCGTTCTTTGTTCCAGACGAGTGTCCTACCTGGAAAGAAACAGTATTCGCTGTACCTGTCCATGTCTTAGTAGAACTATTCCAAGAACCCGTTGTTTGAAGCGTTAGTGAACCACTATTACTAATAGTATATGTAAAAACAATTTTTGATATAGACTCTTCCGCCGAGATGGTAATGATACAACCTTCATAGGTACGAAGTCCATCCGAGGAGTAATAAGTTGGTTTTGTTGAACCACCGGAAAAATCAAAGGTAACGCCTGAAGCCGTTTTCGTAATTTGATTGTTCGTAGCAGTCCACGTGTTATCCGGTGTAACCGTCACATCTTCCGCCCAGGCGGAATTACCCCACAAGCACCCGATAAGCATCAGGAGCAGGGCAGGAAAGAAACGTTTTGTACTTGTTTTTCCCATAATTGAAAAGTTTAAGTTATTGATTGAATGTTGTTTCTTCGTTACTGCCCAAAGGGAAATCCATCAGGGTGTGGTCAGGACTGGCAAGGGCTTTTGCCTCCTCTCGTCGATGAGGGGTAGGGCTTTTGTCGGTGCAAAAGTAGCAAATGTCGGTGAGTGGCTTGCTTGCAGGTGGTAAAAATATGGTGAAGATATGCTTAACAGGGTGCTGTTTGTTGAGAATCAGGACGAAATGAGGAGTAAAGACGCGCTCACAGTGGTGCAAAAAGAATGAGGGACGAAGGGGAGGGGAGTGGGAGAGGGCTGTTGCCTCCCGCGTTCCTCATTCTTCGTTCCTCATTCGGTATGGCTTGACAGGGCCGTCAAGCGTTCAGAGTTTTACTTTTCGAGCTGTTCTTTGATGAAGGCTTCCATTTCGGGGATGTGCTCTTCGGCGCGCTTGAGCAGGGTGAGCTGGTTCTTGCTGCGCACGAGATTGTGGTCGGGGTACTGGATCTTGTAGTACGTGTCGCCGTTCAGGTAGTCAGCATAGAAGCGCACGGTCTGCATGTAGGGGAAGAGCGTAGCACCGTAGGGCAGGTTCTCGATTTCGATGGGCGTGAGGAAGGCGCGGGCCGACTTGAGGTAGCCTTCGGTGAACGCCTTGAAGATGTCCATGCGGAAGTCAATCTTGTCGTACTCGGGGCTGTCTTCGGGCTGGGTGTTGGCAGCGGAGCGGAGGAAGTCGCCGTAGTCAGAGAAGACGAAGCTCGGCATGACGGTGTCGAGGTCGATGACGCAGAGCACGTTGTCGTTGCGGTCAAAGAGGATGTTGTCGACCTTGGTGTCGCAGTGGCAGATGCGCTTGGGGAGCTTACCTTCGCGGAAGAGGCGTTCGCTGCGCGTCATGCTTTCGGCACGCTTCATCAGCTCGTCGGCAATGTCGCGGGTTTCGGCCAGGCGGCCCATCTTGTCAGCCTCCATGGCTTCACGGAGCTGTTGCAGGCGGAACTCGATGTTGTGGAAGTCCTTGATGCTCTCGCCGAGCTGGGCGGGGATGTCGGCCAGGCTGGCCTGGAAGTCGCCGAAGGTCTCGCCCACGATGTAGGAGCTCTCGGGGGTTACGCCGCTCTTCGACACGGTTTCGGGGATGAACACCATGACGCGCCAGTACTTGCCGTCGTGCTCGTAGTAGTACTTGCCGCACTGGCAGGGGACGAAGCGCAGCACCTTGCGGTCGATGTCATCGACGCCGATGGCTTCGAGCTTGGCACGGATGTGGGAGGTCACGGCCACGATATTGTTCATCAGCAGGTCTACGTCGGGGAAGATGGCGTTGTTGATGTGTTGGAGCACGTAGTCGGGCGCATCGCCTTCGGTCACTACCATATAGGTGGTGTTGATCAGTCCGTTGCCCAGGGGCTTCACTTCGGCAATATTGCCTTCAATCTGGAAGTGGGAGGCAATGAGTTGCAGTTCTTTCTGGTCCATGTTATTAGAATGTAAGATTAGTTTATAGGTTTTGTAATGATTCTTTGCCTGTATGCCGGGCAAATGTAGCCATTTTTTTTGAATGCGGTCTTTATTCGCCGCTTGTTTTCTGCATCAGGCCTTCGCAAGCGTCTTCCAACAGTTCGACAACCCGCTCGAAGTCGCGCTCGGAACCGTAGTAAGGGTCGGGTATGCTGTCGGTGTCGGGATGATGCTGGAGGTAGTCGGCCATGCGGAGCACCTTGCGGCGTGCCGTCTCGTCGGGTGCCAGCCGACGGAGCTTGTCGCAGTTGCGGTCGTCCATGCCGACAATCCAGTCGAAGCGGTCGAAGTCGGCCGTCACGATGGGCCGTGAGCGGTGGGTCAGGCGGTAGCCATGGCGCAGGGCCACTTGTCTCATGCGCGGGTCGGGCAGTTCGCCCTCGTGGTAATCGATGATGCCAGCCGAGTCGACTTCATAGCGCGTGTCGAATCCTTTGCGCCGGGCCAGGGTGCGGAAGACCTCTTCGGCCGTACAGGAGCGGCAGATGTTGCCGAGGCAGATGAACAGGATGCGCATTTTCTAAGTATGAGTGATTAAGTGTTATTTAAGTGTTAGTTGTTAGTGATTAGTGATTAAGCGGGGGCGTGACAACAAGGGCTTAAGGCGTGCCCCGAAGGTAAACAAGCGTTCAAGGTGCGCCCCGGAGGTTAGCAAGCGTTCAAGGCGTGCCCCATAGGTTAGCAAGCGTTCAAGGTGCGCCCCGGAGGGGCAACGAGCGCATAGCCCAGGGCATCGCCCT
>CALZRA010000134.1 GCA_945828345.1 uncultured Bacteroidales bacterium | reverse complement strand
TGTACTAAAATTTGATGGTTTTTTGGTCAACCTATTTCAGTACAAGACAGCCAGAATTGTATGGTTCGGCCCTTCTAAGGATTGGGACAACAAGTCCTGGACTTGCTTTTTCTGTCGGCGGAGTGGGTGCGCCTAAGGTTGGGACAGGATGAACCAGGGCTGGCTTTGTTAGGGGATGCTGGGGTGGGTGGTGAGATGAGCGACAATGAAGGGATTGAAGGGGGAAAACATCAAAAAAACCGGTGGCGACCATCCGTCATTTCAGGGGATTCGTACAATTGTGGCGGACCATCGTAGGCCGCCTGTGGAGCCGCCTCAAGACGCAGAAGGCGCGGATGAAGGCCAGCGTCTTGGGGCTGGGCTTGGTGGTAGACAAGGTAGAATGATCCATAGGCATCGTGGGGGGATTGAAGGAATGTTCGGTCAGAGAAGGGTCGCACGGCGTGTCGGCCAGCCTTCGGCCACGTTTGGACTGCCATGTACGGCCGTGACCCTCCTTATATTATATAGGCGTACACGCGCGAGCCATCCCCTTGCGGGGCAGACGCAAGCCACAGGCGCGCCTTGTCCCTTTTCATCCCTTATAACGGAAACACAAGCCTTTTAGTGTGCCATGGGGAGGGTAAATGTGGAAGAGTTTAGCGTAGAAGAGTTGAAAGCTTGCAGGAATGCTCAGTGAGCGACCTGCAAGCTTTCAACTCTTCTATTCTTCTGTTTCCACGTCTCCGTGCTATTCCGCCTTGAGGCTCTCCACCGGGTTCAGCGTAGCCACGCGCCAGCTCTGTACGATGACCGTGGCGATGACCACGAGGCTGACCACGACGAAGGCCAAGGGGAAAATCCACCAGTGGATGGGCGCGTGCTCCGCAAAATTCTGCAACCACTGCCCGCCTATGTAGTAGCCCACGGGGGCTGCTATCAGGAACGCTACACCGAGTGGCATGGTGTAGCGACGGGCGAAGAGCGACAAGATCTCGCCCACGCTGCTGCCCATCACCTTGCGTACGGCAATCTCCTTGCGGCGGTACTCCGTTTCGAACATCGTGAGGCAGAACACGCCGATTACGGTAACGAGGAAGGCGAGGAGCGTGCTCAGCGCAATCTGGGTCATGAAGCGCATTTCGTCCTGGTAGGTCAGCTCCAGCATGTCGTCCAGAAACTTCACGTCGGGGGTAGCATGGCCTTTGCAGAACGGTTCGAGTGTCTGGCGGACCTGCTGCTTCAATGCTTTCTTGTCGGTGTGCGCGTCCGTTCGAACGTAGAGGACGCGCATCTTGACGTCCCAGTCGGCAAACTTTTCGCCGAAAATGACGAAGGCCACAGCCTCCTCCGCGCAGTCTACACGGACGGTGCTGGCGCGGTAGTTCTTGCACACGCCCACCACAGGCAAGTCATTGTCGCAGAGTGGTTTGTCCAGCAGAATTTGAGGATACTTCTTCTTCATGGCTTCATTGATGATGTAGACGTCGCTGTCCGTCTCCTTGAAGTCGCGCCCTTCGATGATGTCAATGCCCATGGTGCGCAGGATTTTCCAGTCGGCGGGCCATGCGACAAAGTAATATGGCGCACTGCTTTCGCCCCGGCCCCAGGTCATGTGGCGGTCGCCTGCACCCAACACGTCGAAGGAGAACGACACGCTCTCGATGCCGTTGATTTTCTCCAACTCACTGCGAAGGGCAGCGTATTCCGCAGACGGAACTTCGGCAAGGTCGGCTATCAGCACCTCGTTCTTGTCGAAGCCATAGTCAGAGTTGTAGATATAGCTCCGCTGGCAATAGATGATGCCGACAAAGATGACCATGACAAAGGCGATGACTAACTGCAGGCCGACAAGAAGCTGGCGCAGCAGGCGTCCGCCCGGATTCAGTCCGAAGTTGCCTTTCAGGACCAGTGCGGGCTGGAAGGAGGTGACGTAGCGGGCACTGTAGGCTGTGGCGCAGAGGCCCACGAGTATGCTCACGGCTGCCATTGTCAGAACGATGCCGGGATTGTCGGTCACGGCCATGGAACCGAGCGTATATTCGCCGATGTACTCCCACCGGCTGATACAGGCGGCCAGCATCAGGGACAGGGCGAAAGCCCCCAGGCAGAGAAGGACACCCTCGGAAAGGAGCCGCAGCCGGAGCGAAAGGTTGCGCTCTCCCATCACCTTGCGGGTGTTGATGCCGCGCAGCCGGACCGGGGCCTGGGCCATGGAGAAGTTGGCATAGTTGATGAGGGCAACCAGCAGGAGCAGGATGACCGACAGTTGCAGGATGTGGTAGACCGTTCGGTTGCCCCGGTCTATCTCTGCATCGTACCCGTTCAGATAGCTCTCGCTCAAAGGTAGCAGGGCGAACTGGAGCCGGTCCAGAAACTCCTTTATTTCATCCGAACCGAAATTTTCCCCCGCCAGCAAGTCGCCCAGACTCTTCTTGAGCGTGGCATGGATGTCATCGGCGTTCACGCCGCGCTTCGTGCGGAGGTACACATCGTAATTGAAATTGCCGTAGTTGTCCTTGTTCTCGTCGCCCATCGACGCGTAGACGGCGTTTACAAAGTTGCAGTTCGCGGGAAAGTCCTTGTAGACACCGACCACATTCCTTTCTCCGCCCTCGTCGGCCAGTCTCATCGACCGGCCCGCCACCATCACGCTGCCGAAATACTTTTCGGCCAATGAGGCGGGGATGATGATGCCGCCGTCGACGGCCTTGCTCCCGTCCAGTGTGCCGTCGACAAGCTCCGTGTGGACGGTCGTGAGCATGTCGTCGCTGATTCTATAGAAGGGGGCGGTGAGCATGCTTCCTCCCTTGTCGAAGCGGACTTTCTCGTCGCCGCGCATGTAGCCGACGCTTTCTACCAGCGGACACTGGGAAAAGTTGTCGGCAAGAAGGCGGCTGCAGGTCGAGTTCCACACTCCTTCTTCCATGATTCCGCGTATGTAGACACGTCGGATGTTCTCACAGTCCCTGATGCTATGGTTGAAGCTGCCGATGAAGCGGATCTGCGTGAGCAGTATGTAGCTGCCGGTGAAGGCAAGGACGAGGCCGGCGAGGTTGAACGCCGAGGCCAGCTTGTAGCGTCGGAAGAGATAGAAAAGCGTTTTCATGATGATGCGGGGTCAGAGTATGGTGTTTTCGACTATCTCACCGTCAAACAGGTTGACGGTGCGGTTGGCATAGGCCGCATCGTGCTGGCTGTGGGTGACCATCACGATGGTGGTGCCCTCGGCATTGAGCTGCGAGAGCAGCTGCATGACCTCCAGACCGTTCTTGGAGTCGAGGTTGCCCGTCGGCTCGTCGGCCAGGATGAGGCGGGGTTTCCCGACAACGGCACGGGCTATGGCCACGCGCTGCTGCTGGCCGCCCGAGAGCTGCTGCGGGTAGTGGGTGGCCCGCTGCGAGAGGTTCACCCGGCGCAGGATGTCGAGCACGCGCTGCTTGCGCTCGGCCTTGGGCACCTTGAGGTACTTCAGCTGCAGGTCGACGTTCTCCTCGACCGTCAGTTCGTCGATGAGGTTGAAGCTCTGGAACACGAAGCCGATGCGTCCCCTGCGGTAGCGGGTGCGGTCCTTCTCCTTGAGGTGGCCCACCTCCTCGCCTGCGAGCCAGTAGTTGCCGCTGTCGGGATTGTCTAACAGTCCGAGGATGTTGAGGAGGGTAGACTTGCCACAGCCCGAAGGCCCCATGATGGCCACGAACTCGCCTTCCTTCACTTCTAAGCTCACGCCGTTGAGCGCGATTGTCTCCACATTCTCCGTGCGGAACACTTTCGAGAGATTTTCAATCTTAATCATATCGTTTGGTCTGTTTTTATTTCAGTATGAGCACTTCGTTGTCTTTGAACGCCTCGTAGCCGCTGATGATGACCCGTTCGCCAGGCTCCAGCCCTTCTTCGATCTCGTAGTATTGAGGGTTCTGCCGGCCGATGCGTATGGTGCGGCGGTAGGCTTTTTCGCCGCTCTTGTCGAGCACGAAGATCCAGCTGCCGCCTGTCGTCTGGAAGAAGGTGCCTTTGGGGATGAGTACGGCCTGCGCCGGACGGCCCAGTTCGAGGTTGAGGTAGCAGGTCTGGCCCGAACGGATGTGGGCGGGACGCGTGCCTGTGAAGACCAGGTCGGTGCGGAACTTGCCCTCCCTCACTTCGGGATAGACCTTGCGCACCGTCAGGCTGTAGGTCCTCCCGTCGCGCTCGAACGTGGCCGAGAGGCCCACCTTCACGCGGTCGATGTAATGCTCGTCGATCTGTGCCTCAATCTTGAAGTCGCTCAGGTCGTTGACCTGGCCTATCGATTGACCGGAGCTGACGTTCTTTCCCAGTTCGGCATCGAGCAGCCCCAGTTCGCCGTCAATCGGGGAGCGCACCTCCAGTTTACCCTTGCGCTCGCGCACCAGGAGCACGTTGCGCTGCATGTTGGCCAGGTTGTCTTCCATCTGGTCCATCTGGATGCTGCGGTAGAGAGAGTCCTTCTTGAGCCGCTCTCCGATGAGGGCCTGCTTCCGGCGGGCCAGTTCGTAGTCTTCATTGGCCTGTAGCCAGGTCTCCTTGGAGATGAGTTTCTCCCCGTAGAGCCGCCTGTTCTGCTGGCTGGCCCTGCGCTTGCGCTCCACGTCCATGTCGAGCGATGCCTTTTCGGTCTCGTTGTTGAGCTTGTCCTGCTGCATGGCCACCTGCGTGTTGCGCAGCAGGTTCTGCTTCTCGGCCAGTTCGGCCTCGGCATTGAGAATTTCGAGGTCGAGGCTGCTGTTGGCGAGCCGGACGATGACATCGCCCCGCCTGACCTTCTGGCCTTCCTCTGCCACCTTCTCCATGACGATTCCCCCTTCTTCGGGCGAGATGTGGACTACCTGGATGGGGACGACCGTGCCGTTGAGGCGCACGTAGTCCTTGAACTCTCCCTGTGTGGCCTGGCTGAGGGTGAGGTCGGCTGTCTCGACCTGCAGGGTGCGCTGGTGGTTGCCGAAGACCATCCATAGCAGCACCAAGAGCACGAACAGGCCGCCCGCCACGTAGGGAAGGTGCTTCTTCTGCAATCCTTTTTTCCTTTCAATCATTCTGTCCATAGTGGTATTCCCTTGTAATAGTTCAACATGCGTGTCTTGTAGAGATGTGTGAGCTGGCATTGCAACAGCTGGGCCTTGCTCTGGATCAGGACGACGGCCTGGGTCTGTACTTCGACCGCCGAGGCCAGTCCTTCTTCATATTTCCTGACCGTGAGCCTCGATGCGATGCTGTCCGACTCGACCTTGGCCCGCATCTTTTCGGTTTCCTTGCGGCTGTTCTCCTGGTCGGTGATGGTTTCGTATATCAGCCGTTGCAGTTCGCTGTGTCGGTAAGCCAGTTCCTCCTCGGCCCGGCGGACGTTGTTTCGTTGCCGGCGGACGTTGGCCAGCGTACTGAGCCGGTTGAAGAGCGGTATGGAGAGCGTGGCGTAGAGATACTGGCCCGCATTGTTGCGTAACTGGTCCTTGAAGCTCGCGGAGTGGGGTGCATGCAGCTGTTTGAAGAAGGAGGTCGATACGCCGGCTCCCACCGACAAGGAGGGTAGCAAGGCTCCCCGGCTGGAGCGGTAGGCATAGCGTGCCGACAGCAGGCTGTATTCGGCCCCCCGGATGTCGGGATTGTAGTGACGGGCCTGCTCGTAGAGGGCTGTCGCGTCGGCGGCAGAGAGGTCGGCTGTCACGTCTTCGGGGGCCGTGATTCGGAGCGTGTCGCCTATCGGGAAGTTCATCAGCTGCTTCAGCGTCAGCATGGCCTGGTCATAGAGTCCCTGCTGACGGGTCAGTTCGAAGTCGTCGGCAGCGTAGGTGGCCCGCATCAGTGCCACGTCGGCTTCGCCCTTTTGGCCTACCTCGGCCATCACTTGGGTCTGGTGGAGGAGCATTTCGCTTTCGGTCCGCTTCTGGGCGGCGATGTCTATACACCCTTTGTGGTACAGGGCGAGCACGTAGGTTTCGAGCACCCGCTGCGCGGTAGCGTCCTTTTGCGCTTCCAGCCGGCTTTTGCCCATCAGCAGGTTGGCCTTTGCGGCGAGCAGGTTGTTGTAGCGCCGAAAGCCCTCGAAGACGGGGAGGCTGGCTCCCAGGCCATACGAATTGGAGAAGGTGCTGACGTTGGTGTAGGTGTTGGTCTCGGGGTTGATGGCGCGGCCGAAGTTGTACTGCGCTCCGACACTGCCTTCGACAGCGGGAAGGAAAGTCCCGACGGCACTTGTTCTCTCAGCCTTGTAGTCTTCGATGTTGAGGTGCAGCAGGCGCACGTCGTGGTTGTGGATGACGGCATATTGCATACACTGGTCGGCTGTCCAGGGCTGCTGGGCGTGGGCGGTCGAGCACACCATAAATAATAATAGGTACGTAATTCGCTTCATGGGGTCTGGATTTTGGCGCGAAGTTACCGCCGCCGTGGCAGTTGGCCATGGATTCTCTTCCCGCCCCAGTGCGATTGTATTAAAACAATACACTTTTCTGTATTGAAACCATACACTCCTGCGTCGCGGAGAAAAAGAAAGCGGCCGCCTTGCCCGGTTTTCGGAAAATCACGCCTACTTTTGTGGCCGAGTTTAAGGGGTGTTCTATAAATTAGGTTTTAAAGAACGCCCCATGAGTGAACTCA
>CALZRA010000133.1 GCA_945828345.1 uncultured Bacteroidales bacterium | reverse complement strand
GTGCGCGAACTTGACACATTCTGCGAGATACTTCCTTATAACAAGTTTCCGCACAACGACCCTTCGGTGATTGGCGTAATCTTGTCCGGTTCTCCTTATAGTGTATACGATCCCGAAGCATTCAAGATTGACCTGTCGGCCATTCGTGGCAAATACCCCCTGTTGGGCATCTGCTATGGTGCGCAGTACATGTCGCAGCTGTATGGCGGCAAGGTAGAGCCTGCCGGCTCACGTGAGTATGGCCGGGCCAATCTGCAAACCTTTGAACACGGCAACGCCCTCTTCAAGGGTTTCGATGAACATTCTCAGGTGTGGATGAGCCATGGTGATACCATTACGGCTATCCCCGAGGGTTTCCGCTGCATCGCTTCGACTTCGAAAGTGAAGTATGCAGCCTATCAGGCCGATAACGAACCGTTGTGGGGCGTTCAGTTCCACCCGGAGGTGTTCCACTCTCTGCAGGGTTCCCTGCTGCTGAAGAACTTTGTGGTCGACATTTGCGGCAGCCGTCAGGACTGGAGCGCAGCATCGTTTGTCGATACGACCGTAGCTGAACTGCGCGAACAGTTGGGCGACGACAAGGTGATTCTGGGCCTGTCGGGCGGTGTGGACAGTTCGGTGGCTGCGGTATTGTTGAACAAGGCCATTGGCAGCAACTTGACCTGTATCTTTGTAGACCATGGCATGCTGCGTAAGAATGAGTTCCGCGATGTCATGAACGACTACAAATGTTTGGGGCTGAATGTGATTGGCGTGGATGCCAGTGCCAAGTTCTTCGGCGATTTGGCCGGAGTGACCGACCCGGAACAGAAACGGAAAATCATCGGACGTGATTTCGTGGAGGTGTTCAACGCAGAAGCCCGCAAGCAGACGGGCGCCAAATGGTTGGCCCAAGGCACCATCTATCCCGACCGCATCGAAAGCCTGAACATAACGGGTAAGGTCATCAAGAGCCACCACAATGTGGGCGGTCTGCCCGAAGAGATGAACCTGAAGCTGTGTGAGCCGCTCAAGTGGCTCTTCAAGGATGAGGTGCGCCGCGTGGGACGTTCGATGGGTATGCCCGAACATTTGATTACTCGCCATCCGTTCCCCGGTCCTGGGCTTGCCGTACGTATTTTAGGCGACATCACACCTGAGAAGGTGCGCATCCTGCAAGATGCTGATGACATCTACATACGTGGTTTGCGTGACTATAAAGTGAAGCTGTCTGGCGAAGAAGCCCGCCGTGTGCTGGCTGCCGGTGTGCCGGCCGACATGTCTAACGGTGAAATAGAGGTGAGCCTCTACGACCAAGTGTGGCAGGCGGGAGCGGTGCTGCTGTCTACGGTCCGCTCTGTAGGCGTAATGGGAGACGAACGTACGTATGAGCATCCCGTAGCCTTGCGTGCCGTGACCTCTACCGATGCCATGACTGCCGACTGGGCACATCTGCCTTACGACTTCATGGCTAAGGTGTCGAATGACATTATCAATCACGTGAAAGGCGTGAACCGCGTGTGCTACGACATATCTTCAAAGCCGCCTTCGACCATCGAGTGGGAGTAAGGACGAGGCCCTGAGAAACAGGGTGTTTCATCTCGAAACTTCCCCTCCATGTTCCCCTTGTTCTGCAGGTAATATATAAATAGGCCGTGATGGAATATCTATGGATGTTTTGTCGCGGTCTGTTTTGTGTGGAAAAAAGAATGGGCTTCTGGGTGCTGCTCCCCAACAACCTGCATTTATTATAATAAGATAGGCGACATGAAGGTACTACAAGGCGTGTGGGGCTTCCTTCAGTAGTTCTGGGACAATTTCATGAACCCAGGAAGCCTTCGTACAGAGGAATGGGACAAAAAGAAATGGGCAATTGTTTGTCGGTAATCAGAAAAGTTGTACTTTTGCACGCCGATTATTATCAGGCAGGCCCAAAACCTGCCATTCTGGCGGTTAATAGTTGCGTCCGATTTAGATATTGGCCAGGGCGTAATGGTTAGGTAAGCCGGCAGAGAAGATAAAACATTAGTAGTTACAAACAAAATTCATTAACACAAGTGGACACTTTAAGTTACAAGACCATTTCTGCTAATCGAGAGACCGCCAACAAGGAATGGGTGGTAGTTGACGCTACCGACCAGGTTATGGGTCGTCTCTGCACCAAGGTTGCCAAGTTGCTGCGTGGCAAGTACAAGCCCAACTACACTCCCCACGTGGACTGCGGCGACAACGTGATCATTATCAATGCCGACAAAATCCGTTTCACGGGCAAGAAGTGGACCGATCGCATCTACTACACCTACACGGGTTATCCCGGTGGCCAGCGCGAACACACTCCCGCCAGCATCATGGCTAAGCCCAACGGTGCCGACAAGCTCTTCCGCCGCGTGGTTAAGGGTATGCTTCCCAAGAACCGTCTGGGTGCCAAGCTCCTGGGCAACCTCTACATCTACGAAGGTGCCGAGCATAAGCACGAGGCTCAGTCGCCCAAGGCAATTGATATTAACCTCCTTAAATAAGAATGGCAGACATGGAAATGATTAATGCTTTAGGTCGCCGCAAGAGCGCCGTTGCCCGTATCTACGTTACCGAAGGTACCGGTAAGATTACCATTAACAAGCGTGATCTCACGGACTACTTCCCCTCACCCATTCTGCAGTATGTCGTAAAGCAGCCCCTCAACTTGCTGGATGTGGCTGAAAAGTATGACATCAAGGTGAATCTCTTCGGAGGTGGTTACACCGGACAGAGCCAGGCCCTGCGTCTCGCCATTGCCCGCGCACTCGTGAAGATCAATGCTGAGGACAAGAAGGCTCTTCGTAAGGAAGGCTTCATGACCCGCGACCCGCGTGCCGTTGAACGTAAAAAGCCCGGTCAGCCGAAGGCACGCCGCCGCTTCCAGTTCAGCAAGCGTTAATGCTATTGACGATTTGCAGCTGGTAACGCGTTTAGTATCTAAACCTTCGGGACTTCGCTCCCTGTATTTCACTGTGACGGACTACCCGAAGGCTGGTTGAACAAACCCAACTGACAAGAAAGTAAACGAACAACAAAACATTCTGAAACAATGTCCAGAACAAACTTTGACACCCTTTTGGAGGCCGGTTGCCACTTCGGCCACCTCAAACGTAAATGGAATCCCGCCATGGCTCCCTACATCTTCATGGAGCGCAATGGTATCCACATCATCGACCTTCACAAGACTGTCGCCAAGATTGATGAGGCCGCTGAGGCTCTCAAGGCTATTGCCAAGCAGGGCAAGCGTGTCCTTTTTGTAGCTACTAAAAAGCAAGCCAAGCAGGTGGTTGCCGACAAGGCTACCTCTGTGAATATGCCTTACGTGACTGAACGTTGGCCGGGCGGTATGCTCACCAACTTCCCCACCATCCGCAAGGCTGTGAAGAAGATGGCCAATATCGACAAACTCATGAGCGACGGCACCTATGCCAACCTCTCGAAGCGCGAAATCCTCCAGATTTCACGTCAGCGCGCCAAGTTGGAAAAGAACCTCGGTTCTATTGCCGACCTTACCCGTCTGCCCGCTGCCCTCTTTGTAGTGGACGTATGCAAGGAGCACATCGCCGTTAAGGAGGCCCAGCGTCTTGGCATCCCCGTGTTTGCCATGGTCGATACCAACTCTAACCCCAACGAGGTGGACTACGTAATTCCTGCCAATGATGACTCGAACAAGAGCATCGAGGTTGTACTCGACGCCCTGTGCGGAGCTATCGCCGAAGGCATCGAAGAACGCAAGGCTGAACGCGTTGACACCGAAGCTGCCGGCGAAGGAGAAGCTGCCAAGGCTCCCCGCAAGCGTGCTTCAAAGGCCCGTGCCGACAAGGAGGAAGAAGCTCCTGCTGCAGAAGCTGTTGAAGAAACTGCAGCCGAGTAATTCTCACCTGGCTTGTGAGAGAATGCTCTCTGGTCAAATAGTATGAAGGCCGTGAGGTTATAATGTTGCGCTGAAAGCCCTGTAGCTCCTCTGTCACTTATAATCTCATGGCCTTTTTCCACACTGTGAGGCCACGCCAATCAATTTAAACAGTATACACAATTCAATAAACAAGTATTTCCAACCATGGGAGTAGGATTAGAAGATATCAAGAAGCTGCGCACCCTGACCGGTGCTGGCTTGGGCGACTGCAAGAAGGCTCTCGCCGAAACGAACGGCAACATCGAAGAAGCCATCGAAATCATCCGCAAGAAGGGACAGGCTGTAGCTGCCAAGCGTTCTGACCGTGAAGCTGCCGAAGGCGCAGTACTCGTAAAGAGCGAAAACGGATTCTCGGCCATCATCGCCCTCAAGTGTGAAACCGACTTCGTAGCCAACAATGCTGACTTCGTGAAGCTCGCCCAGGAAATCCTCGATGCTGCTGTTGCCAACAAGTGCAAGTCGCTCGACGAGGTGAAGGCTCTGCCCTTCGGTGACCACACCGTTGCTGATGCAGTGACCGACCGCAGCGGTATCACCGGCGAGAAGATGGAGCTCGACGGCTACAACTTCATTGAAGGTGAGAACGTGTCGGTTTATGACCACATGGGTCGCCATACGCTCTGCACCATGGTGCAGACCAACAAGCCCGCCGAAGAACAGGCTCACAACATTGCCATGCAGGTTGCTGCCATGAATCCTGTTGCACTCGATGAGGCCAGCGTACCCCAGAACGTAAAGGACGAAGAGCTCAAGGTGGCCATCGAAAAGACCAAGGAAGAGCAGGTCAAGAAGGCTGTTGAGGCAGCTCTCAAGAAGGCCGGCTTCAACCTCTACATCGCAGAGAGCGAAGAGCACATCGAAGAAGGCATCATGAAGGGCAACATCACCGCCGAGCAGGCTGACCAGATCCGTGAGCTGAAGAAGACCACGGCTGAGCAGAAGGCTGCCAACCTGCCCGAAGCCATGATCCAGAACATCGCCAACGGCCGTATGAACAAGTTCTACAAGGAATCTTGCCTGCTGAACCAGGAATACATCCAGGACAGCAAGGTGTCGGTTTCTGAGTACCTGAAGAGCTGCGACAAGGAACTCACCGTAGTTGACTTCAAGCGCTTCACGCTCCGTGCCGAATAATCAGGAATCTTTCGCCTGCATCCTGAATGGAACAGGGCATTTATCCAAGTAAAGACTGCCACAAGCAGCCCACCAATCGGGCTGTTTGTGGCGGTCTTTTTATAACATGGTCATTCAGCAGGGGGAGGGTACTGGAGGAAGTCTGAGGTAGAAACCTAAGTAGGTGTTCAAAATTAGATTACACACCAACACAAATAACTCTTCAGTATCCAACGGCCAACACAAATACCCAACTGATGGGTGCAAAACATAATCTTGTATTGCAGAAGCTCGTTGACAATGATTTGAGCCTTACTCCAATTAACAAGTGTCTGACTCCCGAAGAAGAGTCGATCATCACTTCCAAAGAATTTGAAGATGCTTATTATGCAGGACTTGAAGCCGAAAACAACAATAGTGACACAAATGAAGATGTTCCCGATGTAGTAATGAGCCTATATCTCGAAGTCTTCCAAAATTATCCAGATAAGGCCGATGACGTTGAGTTCATTACCAACAAATACATTGAGCTCATCTCTGCAAGCAATGAATTGACTGCGGAAGAGAAGGAAATCATATATTCAGCTCTCAGTGTCGCCGCATCAAGCTATGAATATTGGGAGAATAGCCTAAAATGAATCTTATTGGTAGTTGAGTGGCAATAATCAATGGGTGTCGTTATCTAATAACGATACCCTTTTAGGCATTATTATTGCTGTTTTTTATCCAGTTAGAAAAAAAAGTGGCATGTTTGTGTCACAATACAACAACTTATTCGTTATATATATAGACAATCAAATTTAGGAAAATACTTTCTATCATAATGAAACGAGACAATGTTCTAACAATATTTACACGCATTCAACAGCGTTTACATGCTACAGCTCGTAGTATTGCTGGGGATGACCATGCTGATGACATATTGCAGGATGCCTTCTGCAAACTATGGACATTAAATAATCTTCCTTCTGATCAACAACAAACAGAAAAGATTGCTTCAACCATAGTTAAGAATATAAGCATTGATTATAGAAGGTTTGCAGAACGAAATGGCCAATCAACGACAGAGCAGGCAGAGACTTGGCGAAAACGGAGCATA
Source organism: uncultured Bacteroidales bacterium (assembly GCA_945828345.1). GTDB lineage: Bacteria > Bacteroidota > Bacteroidia > Bacteroidales > Bacteroidaceae > Alloprevotella. The sequence continues at coordinate 490 of CALZRA010000133.1, read as the reverse complement.
CCCACCCACTAAGAGCGGTTCAATCCACCCACTTGTGAGCAAAAATCAGCTTGAAATTGGCCTAAAAAAACGGAGCATATCCGTGAAACATGTTTGTAACTTTATTTTAGTATTCTTTTAATGCCTGTTTTACCTTTAATTATTCGATAACTGCGTAATTTTGCAGCATCAAAATCACACATGTTATGGATGATAAAAAAAAGAAAAAATGGCAATATGTAGATCGTGATGTAAGTTGGATGTATTTCAACCACCGCATATTGCAGGAAGCCAGCAAACAGGATTTGCCCCCGTTGGAAAGGCTCTCTTTCCTGGGCATCTATTCCAACAATCTCGACGAGTTTTTCAGGGTGCGCATGGCATCGCTCAGCCGCCTGCTGGAGACCGACGACAAGTCGATGCGCCGGCAAGTGGCAGGCATCAAGAAGACCATTGCCACCATCAACAGGCTCAACGCCACATACAGCCAGGAGTATGCCGAGGCCATCAT
>CALZRA010000132.1 GCA_945828345.1 uncultured Bacteroidales bacterium | reverse complement strand
TGCAAGTGAGTGCAGAGCCAAGCTTGCTTGAGCTATGCCGAGCGCAGCCAATCTTTGTCCCCTTCGGGGCGTGCCTTGAACGCTTGTTGCCCAGCAATAACAACTTGCAACGCGGCCATGTTTCCCTTGAAAAAGTGTAGCGGCACGGAGATTATTCCCTTGAAAAAGTGTAACGACACAGAGATTATTCCCTTGAAAAAGTGTAACGGCACGAAGATTATTCCCTTGAAAAAGTGTAACGGCACAGAGATTATTCCCTTGAAAAAGTGTAACGACACGGAGATTATTCCCTTGAAAAAGTGTAGCTTTGCCGACGTAAGAACAAAATCATGCCATGCTTAAAAGGAAGATAGAAACATTGCTGGCCGACTGGAAGCAATCTGCTAACAAGAAGCCTCTTGTAATAAAAGGTATCCGCCAATGCGGCAAGACATATATTGTCCAGAAATTTGCCCGGGAGAATTATGAGAATGTGGTCTACATGAACTTCATCCTTGAACCGGACAAGAAGTCTGCCTTTACCGGCAATATAGATGTCAATACCATTATCCTCAACCTCTCGGCCCTGATTCCAGGCAGCCGTTTCATTGCAGGAAAGACCTGCATTATCCTCGATGAAATTCAGGAGTGCAAGGAAGCGAGGACAGCCCTGAAGTCGTTCCACATGGACGGCCGTTTCGATGTCATTGCCACAGGCTCTCTTTTAGGAGTAAGAGGCTATGGCAACAGTGCCAAGGCAAAAGGAGGAGAAGGGCCAGACTCTGTTCCAGTCGGCTATGAAACCGTAGTGAACATGTATCCGTTAGACTTTGAAGAGTTTCTGTGGGCCAACGGAATCAGTGAAGCTGTCATTGATTCTGTCAAGTCATGTTTCGAGCATGAGACACCCGTCCCTGTTGGAGTCCACAAAGTCATGATGGAGCTGCTTTACAGATATGTCATTGTGGGAGGCCTGCCGGAAGTGGTCAATTGCTTCCTTGACACCAAGAACATCGAGCTGATTTACAAGACTCAGCGCCACCTCATTGCCGGCTATGAAGAGGACATGGTCAAATATGCAGATGATGCCGACAAGCCCCGCATCCGCGAATGCTTTGAATCCATCCCGAAACAATTGGCCAAAGAGAACAAAAAATTCCAATATGCTGCCGTCAAGAAGGGCGGACGTTCTTCGCTTTACCTCGGCAGCCTACAATGGTTGGAAGATGCCGGAATTGTCAAGCGATGCTATAACACGCAGATTACCCAACTGCCTTTAGCCGGCAATGCCATCGAAGAGTGCTTCAAGGTCTACACCACCGACATAGGCATCCTGGTAGCCATGCTGGATTACGGCACGCAGGCAGATATTCTCCAAGGCAATCTTCTTGGCTACAAGGGAGCCATCTTTGAGAACCTGGTGGCAGACTTCTTGGTCAAATCCGGTCAGGCACTATACTACTTTCACAAGGATAGCGGCCTTGAGCTGGACTTTCTGGTGAGGTATAAGGGCGAATGTGTCATTCTGGAGGTGAAGGCCAAGACAGGCAAGGCCAAAAGTGTTGCAACGGTTCTCAAAAACAAGCAGGTATATCATGTCGGGAAAGCCATCAAGTTGGGACAGTATAATGTAGGACGTGAGGGAGACATCCTCACTCTCCCGCTGTACATGGGGTTTCTCATTGAGGACAAACTCACCGACACTATGATTCCTGACATTGACTGGGGGGCGGTGGAGGACTATAAAGAGCGATAGGGAGCCATAGAAAGCTATAGAGAGTTATAGAGAGTTAGAGAGCCAACCCCCAAAGAAGAGGGCACGCCCGGATTGCGCCGGGTGTGCCCTCTCCTCATATATATTATAGGTGTATTCTACTTCACTACCTTCTGGTTGTTGCGGATATACACGCCGTGGGCAGGCTCGCTGTCGATGCGGCGGCCGCTGAGGTCGAAGAGGCGGGGCTGTGATTCTTCAGAAGCAGCAACGCCTTCGATACCTACGCGCGTATCCACACGCAGCAGCGCGTCGACAATACAACCGCCATTGGCCAGGATGCCATTGGCACCTGTGGGCGTACCGTCGGCTGCCAGCTGGCCTGCAGGGTCAATGCTGTTCCAGTCCATCTTGAAACGGATGCGGTAGGTGCCGACCGTCGAAGGGGCAGTGAACGAAGGGCACGACATGGTGTTGCGCGAAGGGCCCGAGATGGCAGTTCCGGCTGAGTTGACACCCTGGCTGTCATCGCTGAAGCTTCCGCTGTAATAGCTGAAGGAGGCCACATCGGTGCCGGTCTGGTCGGTTGAACCTTCGTTGAAGTCAAACTGGCCGTCGTTGTCCTGGTCAATATAGACATAGCCGTTCATCCAGCCACCCTTGATGTTGAAGGTCACAGTGATTTCGTCGCCAGCTTTACACACGAGCTGCTTTTCCTCATCGGCCGTGAAGTCGTAGTAGGCTTTGGTGTCGCCCACTTCGATCACCTTCACTTCCTGGCTGGCTGCATCGAAGCTGATGCTGTTGATGGCGCGGTCCGTGCGCGAAGGGGTCACGTCCTTGTCGTAGTTAATAGAGTAAGGTTCCACCACCTTGGGCACGACATTGAGCACGATGCTGGCCGAAACGCCCGATCCGTCGAGTGCGGTGGCCGTAATGGTCACTTCACCTTCGGCCTGAGCGACTACCAAGCCGCCCGATACGGTAGCCACTGACTCGTCGCTGCTGCTCCATGCCAAGGCGGGGAAGGTCGTTTCGGCAGGCGAAACGGCAGCCTTCACCACGTAGGTCTTGTTCACCTCAACCGTCTTTTCGGCGGTTTCGGGAGTCAGGGCAATGGCTCTGACGCTGACGGGCGATACTGCGGCATCGAGACCGTCAAAGCTGAAGATGCTGCTGCCCGGCAGGGTGACGCTGAGCTGCTGGTCGATGCTGATGGCTTCGCCTTCGGTGAGTCCGGCCAGGACATCCTGTTCGGCGAAAGACTTGCGCAGCACGATGCTGCCGTCCACGTTGGCAGGGATGTTCAGGGCTTCACGCAGGGTGAAGTTGTAGGTCTGTGCATCGTTGGCACCATTACGCAGGGCGAGGGTAGACTTGGTTCCGTTCCACGAAGCCCAACCATAGACCTGGGCTGCGCTGCCAGTCCAAGGATTGCCGCCTACCCAGTGGGCATCGGGCAGCACATCGGCGTTGCGCTTCTGCCAGCTGATGCACTCGGCGAGGTCAGCCCACAGCTTGCCGTTGTTGATGCTGTTCATCAGGGGGTAGTCGTTGTAAAGCTCTACCATGCCCGAACCGCACACGAAGGCGGCGCGAAGTTCGCGGCGGGCGGCCTCATAGCTCATATCCCGACTCACACTGCCATACTGCGACAGGATGAAGCCGTGGGTCATGAGGGTGTTGATGGGACAGATGGGCGAGTTGGTCACATAGTTCTGGTAAACCAAACGGTCGCGGTAGGTGATCCAGTTCTCACGGTCGATGCGGTTGTTGCCTATCGTGCCGTAGTCATTCTCCTGTCTCCAGGTGGCATCGGTATAGTGATACCAGAAGGGACTGGCCCAGGTACCGACCGTGGTGTTGAAGAAGATGTCGCGCTTCAGCTCTTCGCGCACGTAGCGTTCGAGTCGGATGATGCCCTCGGCATTCTCATTGCCCGTGTCGCCTGCATCAGGACCGGTGGCAGAGAACTGGGCTGAAATGCCGTCGAACTTGAAGAAGCGGAAGTCGCCTTGGTTCTGCGTGAGATTATAGGCTGCATCCTTGAATACCTGGTAGTAGGCCGGGTTGGAGAGCACCATGCCTCCCTTGTCGCTCCAATACTGACGGCGGTAGTTACCGCTGGTGCCATAACCGCCCACCGGACCGAGCCAAGCACCGACACCGGCACCCATTTCGGCGGCCAGCGCAGCCATGTCCTTCATTTCGTTGGGGAAGTTGGCATGGAAAGTCCAAGTGCCATAGTTGTCCCAACCGTCATCGATGACGAAGCTGTTAGGACCTACTCCGTAGCGGTCGTAGAAGTCGCTCTTCCAGTGGTTGAGCACATTGAGCACCTGGTCGGCAGTCATGTTCTGCGTGGGGTCAGCCGCATTGTTGCGGTTGATGTTCAGCTCATACCAGGAGATGTAGGCGGGGTTCGGACGCCAGGGCACGGCACGTTCGCGCTCCGAATAGGCCAGGAAGGAGCGGCGCTTCTGGGTCTTGTGGATGTTGGAGTCACCTTCTGTGCCGTCCTGTGCAATCAGGCCGACCACGCCGCTAATCTTCCAAGTTTCGCCGGCAGCCAGCGTAGTGTTGCGGCTCCAAAGGCCTTGGATGCCGACAATGTCTGAAGAGACAACGGCACCGGCCTTGGCATTGTAGACCTTCACGCTCATGGTGCTCGATGCGTCGATTGCTTCAGACGCATTTTGGGCAAACACGCGCAGGGTGTACGTGCCGTCGTTAGGCACGATGAAGCTGAACGTGTTGTTCTGGGCCTGGTTGCCCGAGAAGCCGCTGTGATAGTCGTTGGCGGCCACCGAACCGTTTGCGTCGAGCAGGTCAGCACCGCCAAAGTTGAGGCGGTGGTTGCCGCCCGTATAGGTTACGGTGATTTCCACGCGCTGGTTGGCCGTGAGCAACACGCCTTCCTGCGTAACGGCATATACGTTGGGATAGCCTGCACCGGTTGCCTCAGTCACACGTCCGGGCACATCGGCCTCGCCCACCTGGGTCCAGCTGGCGGCTGTCAGGGCCACATTGTCTAATGTGCGGTCGAGTTCCCACTTGTCTTCTTCGCCGCTGGCTTCACCTACCGTGTTGTAGCCCACGGGGTTCTCCAGTCCGGCAAAGATCTTGTTGCTCATCAGCACAGCACCCCGGGTGTTGCCCACCACGGCAGGTGTCGAGCCGGCCAACTGCGTGTCTACGTTGTAGAGGAGGGGAATGACGTTGTACATGTCCACATCGTCCACGCCCGTCAGTTCCATTTCGGTGCGCAGGTAGTGGCTGCCGTCGCGCAGCACAGCCTTCCACAGAATCTGGAGGGCCGTACCTTTATAGGTATAGTTATAGCGTGCCACCAGTGCCTTGCCGGCATAGTGTTCGGCACCGCCCACCGCATTCGCCTCGGGCGCAAGGTCCTGGACTTCGAGGCTCACCAAGGTCATGCCCGAAGCAGGCACGGCATCACCGTTGCCGAAGCCCACGGTGAAAGGCTCGGTACCGGCCTGAAGGTCCATGGCCTTTGAACCGGCAAAGTAGAGGGCACTGCCTACCTTCATGAAGCTGGCGGCCAGCACATTGTTCTGCAGGGTGTACACGTCGTCTTCCTGGGTGAGCGATGCCGCTCCCACAGCCGTCTGCTGGGCGGGATAGAGCACAGCCTGCGTATAGGGCTGTTTGGCAGCCTGCTCGGGGAGGTCCACCACATTGACCGTCACGGTGCGGGCCACATCGTCGATAGATACCGTGGCAAACTGGTCGGCACCCACTGATACGGTCACGTCACTGCGCTTCAGCGCGCCCTCACAGGTACACTGCTGGCCGTTGCTATAGGTGTTGCCACCCACGGTCACAGTCACTCCCTCGGGCAGGATGAAGGTGTAGACGTAGTCTTCGATTACCACTTCGCTGAAGGTCCAGCGGCTGCCTGCATCGGCAGCACCTCCATCCTGCCACAGCCCCAGCGTGTTGGTGCCATCGACCGGATTCTGGCTGATGCCCTGGTACCAGTTCAGGTACTTCGCAGCCCGTCCGTTGGTGTTGTAAGGAGCAATTTGGTAGTTGTCATCGGCATAGTTGTAGACGTAGAAGTACGCGCCTTCGGTTTTTTCATCCGTCATCTGCACAAAGTCGCGGCCATTGCTGTAGCTGCCGGCCTTTGTGAAGCTCAGCCATTTCTTGGCTTTGTAGCTGTAGATGTAATAGGTGTTATCCAGTCCGTCGACGGGATAGAAGGCAAACAGGCCGTATTTGTCAGCCGTTTGCGTGGGAGCTGTCAGGGGATTGCAATAATACCCCCCTCCCGAGACCATGGTGTACACATGCTCCGGCCTGCCGTCAGCGGGCAACGTCGTAGAGCCTGTCACCTTGTCGGCCATCAGCTGCAAGGTGCAGCAGAAGGCCCAAAGAGCCAAAGAGATGAGTCGTCTCATAAACAACAGATTTAAGAATTAGTATTAGATAAGAATTTGTTTTCCTCTGGAGCGTGAAGCCGTGGTCGCACGCTCACGCTTATTTGGGGACAAAGATAGTGCAAGCGGGCGTAATGCAAAAGAAAACTCCGCAGGATTTTCTGTTGCATTGCCGAACGCAGCCTATCTTATTTAAAGCAAGGGCAAAAGCGTTAGTGCACGCCCTGTTCAAGCGTTCATGGCACGGGCTGAAAGCCCAACAAGCGCATAGCCCAGGGTAGCACCCTGGGTAGGTTAACCGCCGCCAATGCGCCCTACAAGGGCAAAAGCGTTAGTGCACGCCCTGTTCAAGCGTTCATGGCACGAGCTGTTCAAGCGTTCAAGGCACGGGCTGAAAGCCCAACAAGCGCATAGCCCAGGGTAGCACCCTGGGTAGGTTAACCGCCGCCAATGCGCCCTGCAAGGGCAAAAGCGTATGTTCGTAACGCATGATTACTAACGCTTTTGCCCTTGCAGGGCGCACTTCATCGCTTCATGTCACCCAGGGCGTCGCCCTGGGCTATGCGCTTGTTGGGCTTTCAGCCCGTGCCTTGAACGCTTGTCAACTAACGGCAACGACCTGCGAAAGCTGAATTAAAAGAAGAACGAAAATGACCGTGAATGGACCGTGAATGAAAGAAA
>CALZRA010000131.1 GCA_945828345.1 uncultured Bacteroidales bacterium | reverse complement strand
CTCCCCATTTTTTGAGCCGAAATGCGCCTGCGGGAGAAGTAGTACTTACTTTTAAAAGAAGATATACTTCATCGGCAAAGTAATATATACTTCTCCGCCCAAGTAAGTATATATTCTTTTTTAGGACTATGATATGGCGTGACTATGAACGCTGTTCCAAATGATCGTTTAGGCGTGCCAATTGTCAGGCGGCGGTGCACTGGGAGGGCGGGCAAATGCGCTTGTAATCATTAGATGAATTGTAGGCCCGTCCTGAGTTGTTAACCACCAACAACAACCTGTGAAACTGGAATCAAGTCAGGCATCTATTATTTCCTTTATCAGGCTGATCACTCCGGTATCGGCTGGCAGCCACTTGACCGAATCCAGCTCGTCGGCCGCCAGCCAGCGGGCATCCTCGTGTTCGAGCAGTGAGAGCTGGCCTTGGGTGACGGTACAGGCGTAGCAGTGCATGGTGAGATGAAACTGGGGATAGTCATGTTCCACTGTCGTGAGCAGTTCGCCCACTTCAATCTCTGTGGCCAGTTCCTCCCGTATTTCACGCTGCAAGGCTGCCTCTGGCTGCTCTCCCGGCTCCACTTTCCCGCCGGGCAGTTCCCACCAGTCCTTCCATTCGCCATATCCCCGCTGGGTGGCGAAGAGCCTGCCGCCCTGGATGAGGACGGCGGCCACTACGCGTATGCTCTTCTTTTGTTCCATCATTATACCTTAATACCACTCGCCGTCATCGTCGTCTTCGCCGCCCGACTTCTCGGTCTGCTTCATGCGTTCCAGCTCTTCGGGCGTGTACTCGTCCTCGTAATGCTGCTCGATGGGATTCTCATACTGCTCGGGCGAGGTCGTTTCGGGCAGGGTGAGAGGCACGAAGTGCTGTTCGTAGAACTGGAGGTAGTCGTTGACGCTGAACTGCACGCCCAGCAATGCGAGGTTGCTGCGCGAGATGAGCAGGGCGCGGCCCTTCTGCAGGTAGGGGCGCAGCTCCTTGCTTTCGTACACGCGGCGGGCGTAGGCATGGGCCTCGTCGAAGGAGTTGAAGCCCGACACGCGGAACTGCGAGAGGCCGCCGTCGGCCGTGACCTCCATGTCGAAGCCGCGCACGACGAAGGTGGCAAAGTTGAAATGCGCCATTTCGTAGAGCAACTGGCGGCCGTTGAGGCTGTCGGTGGGGTAGACGAGCACGAAGAGGAAAGGTGCGTTGCGCTCGGCCTCGAAGGCGGCATTGCCCTTCTGGCCTGCTGCCAGCGAGTCGGCTGAGAGCGTGCGGCGGTCCCAGAGCGAGCCGAGGTCGAAGGTGCCTGTGCCGATTTGGCGGCCGCTCTCCAGTCCCTTCACGATCATGCCGGCCATGGTGCTCACATCGCTTTCGGGGTATTGCTTCAGCAGGTCGCGCAGTTCGCCGATCAGCTGGCTGGGTTCGACAGCGCCCAGCCGGCTGAGGGTGTAAACGAACATGAACTTGGGACGGTTCAGGCCCGAGGGGTACTGCTCGGTAGAGCGGTTGAAGTTGCGCTCCACTTCAGCCATGTCGCGGCGGCGGTAAGCATCGTAGGTTGCGGCATAGAGCGAGTCTTCGAGCTGCTTGCCGAAGCGAGCGTTCTGCTCGAAGTCGGGAGCTGTGATGAGGCGCGTGAGTTCGTGGTCGGGATAGTATTGGGCCAAGTGGCTGCGCGCCTCTTCGGCCTTGGCCGGCTGCGATGCGCGCGAGTAGATCAGGAAGAGGTGATACCAGGCTTCGGCCATGCGATCGAACTCCGTGTAGTTAGAGGTAAGGCGGTGCAGTGTCTCGGCGGCCAACGGGAAGTCTTCGAGGTCGTCCTTCTCGATGATGCCGGCGTTGAAGAGAGCGTCTTTCAGTATCTCGTCGGAGGCGGCACGTGCCTCTTCGCTGAACGGAATCTGCTTGAGGTAGTACTCCCTCGTGTGCGGGTCGTCGGCCAAAGAGTCCGTTTCTGCTTCGGCCAGAGCTTCTTGGTCGAGCGAATCCTTGGCAGCCTGCAACGAATCCTCGGCGGCATAGTCGTAGCCCTCTTCGCTGTCCATCGCCACCACCGTTCGGTTCGAGCGTCGCCAGTTGTCCTCGTTCGCCCGTTTGCCCCATCGTTTCTGGAAGTCCTGCTTGCCCTGCATGACCGTCATGGGGTTATAGAAGTACCACGTCTGCGCGTCCTTCGTCGAAGCCTGGTTCTTGTTCATGGGCAATATCTTGCCAGCCTCGTCGCCTTGTTGCGCCAGAGCCTGTGCGCGGGCATCGGCCGCCGAGTCGAGTTTGGCTTCGCGTTCGGCCTTTTCACGCTGTTTCAGGGCTTCAATCACACGGTCAATGGCCGCGTTGCGTTCGGCTTCGGTGGTTGTGGCCAACCACTGCAGGCTGTCCTGCAGGGCCACGGCCTCGGTGAAGGGCACGAGTTTGTCGAGCACCTTCGACCTGCGCTCGATTTCGGCATACCCCTCCCTTTGCTTGTCAACCAGGCCGATGGCCTCGGTGTAGCACTTCTGGGCCTCGCCAAACTTGCGGCGGTCCCAGTAGATGCCGCCCAGCCTAAGCAGCAGCACGCCCTTCTCGATACCGTTCCGCGTGCTTTTGGCCCGTCCCTGCTCGTAAGCGGCCACGGCAGCAGCCGTGTCGGTTAGTTGCAGGTGGAGGTTGCCCATGGCGAAGTACACCTGGTCGAGGTAGTCCTTGTTGTTCTCCATGCGTGCCATGCGGCGCAGCTTGGCCAGCATCTTGCGGCATCCCTGTGCGTCGGTGGCCATGACCTCGGTCTGGAGGATGCGGGCGTTGAAGGCCAGGTCGAAGGGAGGACTCTTGCTGATACACTTGGAGAGCGCCTTGTAGGCAGCCTCGCTGCGCCCCAGCCGGTGGTTCACCTGGCCGAGCAGGAAGAGCAGGCGGGCCCTGCGCTCGCTGCCCTGTGCCGTGCGTGCGGCCTGTTCGAGCCAGGGCAGGGCTTCGGCGTACCGCTGCTGGCGCAGCAGCAGGTCGGCGCGTGTGGCCGCCGCTTCGCGCCTTACGCGGGTAGTCATGGAGTCGCGGGCCATGCGCGACAGCGCATCTTCGGCATCATAGTACCAGCCGACGTGGGCATAGCAGCGGGCCAGCCACTGCCGGGCGGCGTTAGCCACCACAGGTTCGGCGGCATAGAGGCGCGTAATGTAGGAGAAGGTGGCCGCCGCTTCCAGGAAGTCACCCTTTTCAAACTGCGCCTCGCCCATGAGCAGCCAGGCGTGTTTCAGGAAGGGGTTGTACTCCTTGCGCTGCATGAACTGCTTGGCCTTGGCCGTATTGCGTTTGCCGGGCTTCAGTTGGGGCTTCTTCTGTATGGAGTGGAGAGAAATGGCCTTTTGGCATTTGGTAATGGCGGTTTCGAAGTTCGCCTTGCCCGTCTCGCGCGACTTCTCGTTGCCTACCAGAAATACGGGCAGCAGTTCCGTGTAGTCGTCCTTGTTGGCCGAGAGCTTGGCTTTCTCGCCTTCGATGAAGGCCTGCTCGCCGTTGAAGAAAGTGTTGTAGCGGGCCGTGAAAGCCTGCCAACGGCGCGTGCCCGCCGTGTTCTTGCGCGAAGAGCAAGCGGCGAGCAGCAGGAGCAGCGCGAGGCTGCACAAGGGCCATATGGTGCGAAAGGGTTTGATAGTCAGTCGGGAGTTAGGGAGGTTATGGGGGCTAAGCCTTGGATATTCTTCTTAAACTCAGGCAGAGGCTTTTTATTGCCCTTGCCAGTGCGTAAATTACTATGCCTACCAGGATGATGGCGGCACCGCTGGGCACGTCGAACCAGTAGGAGAGACACAAGCCCGCCACACAGGCCGCGAAGCCCCACACGGCCGAGAGCCACACCATGGCATCGTAGCGGCGCACGAAGAGCGAGGCGGTGAGCTGCGGCACACTGAGCAGTGACACTACCATGATGATGCCCACCATGTGCAGGCAGGCCACGATGGTCAGGGCGGTGAGCAGGGTGAACAGGGCTTCGACCGTGCGCACGGGCAGACCTTGGGTGCGGGCAAAGTCGCGGTCGCAGGCTATGCTGACAATGGTGCCGCGCAGCAGCAGGTAGAAGGCCACCACCACCGCGCAGAACAGGGCCAACCACCGTAGCGTGGTGGCGGAGATGCTGAGGATGTCGCCAAACAAGTAGGCGGGCAGGTCGGTCATAAAGCCCGGTGCCAGACAGGCGAACAGGATGCCTGTGGCCATGCCGAATGTCCATATCATGGCAACGGCCGAATCCTCGCGGATGCTGCGCTTGCGGCCCAGCCAGTTGAGCAGGAAGCCGGACAGTGCGGCAAAGGCGGCAGCTCCTCCGAGCGGCGAGAAGCCGAAGTAGGCTCCCATGCCTACACCGCCCAGTGAGGCATGGGCCATGCCGCCGCCCACAATGACCATGCGGCGGGTCACGACATACGTGCCCACTACGGCGCACAGCAGCGAGGCAAACAGGCCGCCCAGCAGGGCGTGCTGAAAGAAGGTGGTCTCTAATGGGAGCATAGGCGGGGGAGATTTGTGCAAATGTAAAAGCTGAAGAGTAGATAAGAGATGTTTATGGTTGAAGAGTAGAAAGCTTATACGTATGGTCACTGAGTGGCCTCGCCTTAAGACCGTAATTCAAGTTTGGCAAGGCTTTGCTGTAAGTTGACAAGCGTTCAATGAGCGGGCTGAAAGCCCAGCAAGCGCATAGCCCAGGGCATCGCCCTGGGTGGGTTAACCGCCGCAAAGCGCGCCCTGATAGGGCAAAAGCGTTAGAATAACAGCGTTGTTAACAAACGCTTTTGCCCTTTAAACCTATCTACTCTTCGACTTTACACATTCACTCATAGAACAACATGGCCTCTTCCTTGACGGCCGTGGGCAGTTCGATGCCGCGCAGCTGTAGCGAGCGCACCCAACCGGGCACGTCATTGGGGCGCATCGTGGTGAGCACCTCCTCGAACTGTTCCACCTCGGCCGGGGTGTAGGAGCCGGCAGCCCGGCCCTTGAAGGTATCGAGTTCTTCGTCGTCGTAATATTCGATGTCGCGGCCAGCGGCGGCCAGCAGACTGTCCTTTTCGCACACGGCGTGCTTTCCGCAACAGCCATCGGGACGCACGTGCTGTATGGAGGGCATTTCGCTGATTTCTCCTCGCTCCAGCCTCCGGCGGTTGTAGCGGTTGCGGAGCCAGCCTGCCAGCAGCGACACGATGCAGAGCGCGACAAGCGACAAAAGCAGAATGGTCATGGGTCAGAATCTTTAGACTATGATAGGCACAGCTTCTCAGAGGGCTTCGAGGTCGCGCCAGAAGGCCGGGTAACTCTTGCTCACCACTTCGGGGTTGGCAATGCTCAGGCCGGGCACACGCAGGGCGGCCGGTGCAAAGGCCATGGCCATGCGGTGGTCATGGTAGGTGGCAATGGGTGTGCCGTTCCACTCGGGGCACGGGTCGGGGTAGCTCTCCACACTGAGCGACTCGTCGCCTTCGATACAGGCTGCGACGCCCAGTTTCGAAAGCTCGTTTCGGAGTGCCTCCAGCCGGTCCGTCTCCTTGATGCGCAGCGTTTGCAGCCCTGTCAGGCGGAACGGACGGCGCAGCATGGCGCAGGTCACGGCCAGTGTCTGCGCCAAGTCGGGCACGTTGCTCATGTCGGCCTCGTAGCGTTCAGCCTGCACCTCTGCCGGCAGCTCCCGGCGGGTGAGCACCACCGAGCCGTGTGCCTCATCGAAGGCCGTCGTCACGCCCAGCGGTTCGAACAGCTGCTGCACGGCACTGTCGCCCTGCATACTGTGGCGTTGCAGGTGCGCCAGTTCTACCCGCGCATCGGGGTCGTCGGTCAGTGCCACCATTTCATACCAGTAAGAAGCCGCACTCCAGTCACCTTCCACCTCAAACACGCGGCCGGCCTCGTAGCCTCCGGGTTCGGCCCGCAGTGTCTGCGAGTCAGTCCACTGCACCGTCGCCCCGGCCTTGCGCATCATGGCCAGCGTCATGTCGATGTAAGGACGCGACATCACACAGCCGCGCAGGTGGAGCGTGAGCCCCTGCTTCATGCGCGGTGCGGCCATGAGCAGGGCCGACACATACTGCGAACTCACGTCGGCCGGCAGTTCCAGCTCGCCGCCGTCCAGTTCGCGGCCGCGTATGCGTAGCGGCGGGAAGCCCTCGGCATCGGTATAGTCAATGTCCGCACCCAGCTGGCGCAGGGCATCCACCAGTACCGCCACGGGCCGTTGCCTCATGCGTTCGGTGCCGGTAATCACGTGCGTCTCGCCGGGGCAGAGCGCCAGGTAAGCGGTGAGGAAGCGCATCGCCGTGCCGGCTGCCATGATGTCGACCGTTTCGGGGCGTTCGTGGAGGGCACGCCACATCACAAAAGTGTCGTCGCAGGTGGCCACATGCTTCATGTCGGCCTGACTGCCGCTCAGTGCGTGCAGCAGCATGGCGCGGTTGCTCAGGCTCTTCGAGGCGGGCAGTTTCACCTTGGTCCGCATCAGCGGCGGGAAATGGGGAGTATAGGGCATAGAGGTTCAATGGGTGAAAGGAAGCGTTTATGCGGTGCAAATGTAGTAAAAGTTCAACTTTCGCAAGCTGTTGCTGTCAGTTAACATGGCCCCGAACGCATGTTAACTAACAGCAACTACTTGCAAAAGTTGACTTATAACCCCATAACCCCATAACCTCATAACCTTTAAACATCCTCGACTCCCTGCCCCCCAAGGTGTCTCCCTGCAAATATCGGCGCAAAAATTTGCAGGTTAGTCAGGAATGTGTACTTTTGCACCGCATTTAAGGAAACTCGGTCTGCGCCTGGCGCAGGCAGGAGTTGCTTTCGGGATGTAGCTCAGTCCGGTTAGAGTACGCGTCTGGGGGGCGTGTGGTCGCT